>JASBSO010000007.1 GCA_030148905.1 Kordiimonadaceae bacterium
AGCGCCGCCTTCTCGATCAAAGCACTACGCTCGCGCGGTTTAGCGCTGTCCTCAGCCCCATCTTTATTACGGCGCCCAATGCCGCGCACCTTCACCTGAGGTTTTGGGGTTTCGGCAACAACACGCTCAACCAGGCTGGCACCACCGCCATCCCGTTTGCGTTTCCCAATGCCTCTTTTGGGTGCTCCTTCAGCCATATCCATCTACAAACTCGTCCAGAAGGGCTAGAGCGCTACCCGAACGTCAAAATCCCAAAAAAATCAATCAGAACAAAGACAAAATACGTCACGAACAGCATTGCACCGACCCCAAGAAAGATCAGCAATTCGCGCATTTGCTCTTTGGCTTCGGCCTCGGTCAAAACCCGCGTCACGCTGCCAACAACCGGCAGGTCAAAGGTCGATTTCAGCTGCTCAACCGACACAATTTCAGGACGGATCTGCGAGATCAAAAGCGCAAGCGCCAACCCGCTCATCAGTCCCCCGAACAACGCAAAGGTCAGATAAAGCAGACGCGGCGGGCCGGATGGTTGTTTGGGTGTCACCGGGTCTTCGACGATTTGCAGGGCCACCGCCTCCTGACTGGAAAACTGCGACTGCAATTCCACATTCTGCGCTTCTTCCACCAGTTCGCGGTACTGCGAGCGGATGCTGTTATAGTCCCGCGTCAGGCGTTGTTGCTCCGCCTCCAGTTCCGGGACCCGCTTGGCCTTCTCCTCAAGGTCTGCAAGCGCTGCAACCTGTTGGGTTTCGCGCTGCTGCAGGGTTTTCAGGTCTGTCCGCGCCTCGATAACCTGCAGCGTAAGCTGTTCAAACAGCCGGTTGGGGGTTTCGGTGCCACTGATCGAGGTTGCGCCGTCTGCCAGCGCCTGTTCCAGTTCTTCCTCGGCCTGTTGCTGTTTTTCTGCCTGCTCTTTGCGGAGCTGCTCCAGCAAAAGGCGAACATTGACAACATCGGGGTGGCGGTCTTTCAGACCGTTGGCTTTCAGTTGGTCAAGCGTTCTTTCCTGCTCGTTGATGCGCTCTTGCAGCGGGTCTCGCACACCGCCGCGCCCACCCCTGGCGGACGACGCAGAGCGGATCGTTGGTGCTGTATTTTCCAGCTGGGTGTTCAATTCCTGAACGGTCACTTCCAGTTCAGCGATTTGATTGCGGGTTTGCTGCAGTGCATTGCGGGCGCTTTCCAACCGGCTGACAAAACCGCCCTGCCCACCCAGATATTCCAGATTGTCCTGACGAAATTTGGCGCGCGCGGCCTCGGCAGAATCCAGACGCGATTTATAGTCTTCAATTTGTTGCTGCAGGAATGTCTGCCCGGCCTGTGTATTTTCACCGCTTTTGGCTTCGATGAACAAATTCAACAGGCTTTGCACCACGTCTTTTGAAACTTCCGCCCGCTCGCGATCGGTCAAACGCTTGTCATCAATGTCAAATTGGATGCGAAACAGCCCGTCTTTGACCGGGTTCACGCGGATATTACGCTGCAAATAATTGATCAACTGCCCCGTTTCCGCCTCGTTGCTGGCCAGCGCCTCCAAATAGTCGGTCCGGCGGATGATGCGCTCTAAATTATTGCGCGTTACCAAGGTGTTGCGAACGGCATCGACCTGACGCTGAACATCAAGATTGACGCCAAGATTTCTTGCGATGGAGGGCAGGATGGTATCGGTATCCACAAAAATCTGGGCAGTGGCCGTATATTTGTAAGGCAAAGTCGCCACAAACATCCACACGACAAAGCACACGGCCCAGGCGGTAATCACCATATACCAACGCTTACGCCAAACCCCATAAGCCAGGGTTTTGGCCTGCGCATAAGCTTCATGCAGTCCAAGTTGCTGCGCCATTCGCCTTCACCACTTTACAAACGCCAATATACCATAATGTCTTGGAAAAGGCTTGTCACCTATGCCCTAAAAGAAGCTCTCGGGGATGATAATCACATCGCCGGGAAGAATTTTGACATTGGCGCGGATATCGCCGTCTTTGATCAGGTCATCGATGCGGATTGCGTATTCTTTCTGCTCGCCGTTTTCAAACCGGATGAGCGTTGCACGATTGCCCGAGGCAAATTCGGTCAGCCCGCCCACCACGATCATCACATCCAGCAAGGTCATGTTTGCCCGGTAGGCGATCGACTGCGGTTCTGCGGCTTCGCCGACAACGCGCACCTGTTGCGACAACGGGCCAACAAAACCCTGAACGATCACGGTCACGATCGGCTGCTGCAGATATTCACCAAGCTGGGTTTCGATATCGCGCGCCAGCTGGCTGGGGGTTTTGCCGGTTGCCGGCAAATCGTCCACCAGCGGCATCGCAAACCGACCGTCGGGGCGCACTGTGACACCAACCGACAATTCCGGATTACGCCAAACAAAAATGGTCAGATTATCAAGCGGACCAATCAGATAGTTGGGGCCGGGGCCTTCATCCGGCGCAACAAAAGGGGCCGGCGGCAAGGTATCGCGCGCACCGCCACATGCCGCCAGCGCACAAACCAGCAGCACAGCAAAGCCCCTGCGCGCCATTACTGCGACCAATGGGAACACAGCCCTGACTGTATCAACACCTGTCATTGGATCGTGCGCTCCCCGTTCTGTGTAGAGTGATCATCCGGCTCTGTCCTGATGGCTTTCTTGATGGTGAATTTTTTACCCAAGGCACCGACGCGGGCAGAAAAGTCACCGTAATCGTCCGCCCGAAGCGACCAAAAAATAATACCCCAAATAACAAGGCAAAAGACTGCCCAATAAATTGACTGCATGGCATCATCCTGTGCGACATTTATACGCCTGCGCAAGGCCTTGGTACTGCGAAGCTTGCTGTTTTGCAATCGATGACCAGTCAAACTGCGATGCATAGTGGCGAACGTCTGCGCGTTTAGGAGGCTGGTTGAGCATCGCCCGGATCGCCGCGAGAAAAGCCGCATGGTCATCCACAGGCACAACCTGGCCGTAGGGTGGTCGCACAAAATCGCGCACACTGCCGGCGTGAGTTGCAACAACGGGGCATCCAGTGGCCAAAGCTTCGAGCGCGACATTGGGCCAGCCTTCGCGCTCGGACGCGAGCGCAAACACATCCCCCGCAGCCATGATCTCGGGCATTTTATCCGGTAGAACAGGCCCCAGAAACCGAACCCGGTCCGCGCACCCCAGTGCCCTCGCATCGGCTTTCAACGCCTGCAAATCTGGCCCCTCGCCGGCGATCAGCAGCACGGCAGTCTTGATCTCGGACAGCGCGCGAATGCACCACTGGATCCGCTTGCGCGCGATCAGCCACCCAGCCGTTACAATGACGGCGGTCTTTTGCCCCAGCCCAAGCTTGGCCCGCGCCTCAGCCGGGTCGGGCGCGCCGAATGCGGCGGCGTCGACCCCGTTGCGCAAGGTGATGAGTTTTTCAGCGGGCACACCCGCATCGATCAGCGCGTCGCGCAAAGCATCGGCCACACAGAAAATACGGTCTGCACGTGCAAAGCTGGCCAGCATGCCTGCGCGCACACTGGGGTGAGGCAAAATCTCGGTCACATCGCTTCCGCGCACGGTTATCGTGAGTGGTTTGCCCGCTTGCCGCGCCAGCCACGCCGCGGCAACGCCGTCAGGATAGCCGTATTGCGCGTCGATAATGTCATAGCTACTAAGGGGCACCTGCGATGTGCGCACGGCGTTATGGACCGCCCTTGCCGCACGCTGCGCCTGCCAGCGCATACCAAATTTGGGGATGTGCAGATAACGGCAATACTGTGTGCTCAGGCTGCCAAAGTCATGCGTGTCCGGAAGACGGGCAAACCGGCTATACGGCCCAAATACCCTGTTTTTCAGAGGAAACCACGGCACCGGCACCTGAACTGTGAACTTCACAGTGCCGCGGTCCGTCACCGCTTGCAGGCGCCGCTGCACAAAAATGCCGTGTTGCGGATGCTCTGGCGTTGGAAAAAGGCTTGCCAGCGACAAGACCGAGACGTTCGCATCACTCATATTGCGACAACTGGGCACGCGCATCGTCGGCGCCGTCAAAGGCACCGCTGAGCGCCAGGGCTTCCCTCAGTGCACGGCGTCCATCAAATTCGCGCCCGGCAGCGAAATACGCCATGCCCAGATGATAGCGGTATTCCGCAACGCCGGGGGCGCGCCTAACCGCCGTTTCAAGCGCGGGGACAGCCGCACGGACATCGCGCTCTGCCTGTAGGACTGTCCAGCCATAGGTATCCAGAATATGCGGGTCGTTGGGGTCCAAAAGCCGCGCCTGGCGCGCCAAACGCGCGCTTTCCCTGCGACCGAGGGCAAGATATGCACGCGCAAGTTTGGCGGCAGTTTGCGCGTCGACAACACGGCTTCCAAGGCTGCGTTCATACAGGCGCGCCGCGTCTTCCATACGACCGCCGACCCGGTACCGGTCTGCAAGAGCGATCAACACGTCGCGCGATGCCGGGCTTTTCTGTGCAATATGATCAGACAGCGTTGCGATCGCCTGATCTGGTTCGCCCAATATGTCATAGGTCTCAGCCAGGCGCAGGGCAATGCTGTCGCTTGGCGTTTGCCGGTAAAGGCGCCGCAGGGTCTCGCGCGCAGCGGCGTAGTCCCCAAGCGAGGCATGAATGTCGGCCAGGAAAATCGGGTCAATGTCGCGGGGACGGCTCGCCTCATTCAGAGCGCCGACTGCCTGTGCTGCAGACTGGGCATTGCCGCTATAGGCGTCTGCAGCCGCCACATACCACGCCAGGCCCGGCACAACCGTGTTCTGCGCCTTAGCCAGCATATCGGCGCGGTTAAACGCCTGCAAAGCGCCTTTGTACAGCTGGGAATGTAACAGAGCCCGACCGTAGAGCATATTGGCATCGACCGAGCCTGGCTCAAACGCCCGGTAGCGCGACAAAGCCCGCGACGCCAGTTGGGGCTGGTCAATGTCCAGCATCAGCTCGCCCAATGTTTTCAACAATTCTGGCTGGTCTTGCGCGCCGTCAAGCGCCTGCCTGCC
>JASBSO010000012.1 GCA_030148905.1 Kordiimonadaceae bacterium
GGTCGGCGCGGTCCAGCACCGCCCTTGAGACCGACGAGCGCTCACCCCCCAGCACATACACCGCCTGCGTCGGGTGGCGAAAACTGGGCAGATCAACCGACGTATCCGTCAGTTCGATCGCCACCATCTGGCAGCCGCGCGGCATGTGCACCTCGGACACATCGTCATAGACATAAAGCGGGATTTGCTGCTCGGTGCGCGAGGTGTCGGTCCATTTGCGCACGGGGCTGCCGCCCAGCCCCTTGTTATGCGCCGGGTCCAGAACAAAGGCAAAGCTGGCGCCGAAACCGTGCGCCGTGCGCACCAGATTGCCCACATTGCCCACCTTCGACGCGCCGTCGATCCCTATGCCAAAATAGCCGCGCATATGTTTTCCGTCATTTGGGTTTTTCATTAAGGACTGCTGTTACCCGCTGGTTATCTTCAACCCATCGCGCAACACTAGAACTTCTCCATGCAATCAGGTCGATGATTCCTTTATAATCCCTCATGAGATCACGTCGGAAAATAGGCTCGTGATGTGCAATTCTGTTCCGTAACCTTCTTACCAACTCAATGCGATGACGAATATCATTTCGTCCTGCAGGGAGGTCGGCGGCGTTGGGAAAGGATTGTTGGAAATAGGGTTTCCACAAGTGATTATCGTGGCGAGCCGTAAACATATATTCCCAAAATACAAATTTCAGTTCAGCGACAACCTTCCCCGCACTGAGCACAGCGTGCCTCTCCAGCTTTGCCCGTGTTAAAATGAGATCTTGTTTTGGGTTGTATCCTTTGGACTCTGGTAGAGTTCTTTGAAAACCGATGGAAGTGTGCCAGTCGGCACCGAACTGGCTTTCAAGGGCTTGCACAACACCATTTCTAATGGAAATTTCACAGATATGCAGCGGCATATAGAAAGCAGCGCACAATTCCAGATTCCATTGGTAGATTCGTAGAGCACGTTGATCATCGCCCGAGGCGAAGTCTTGGTAAGTTTTGAAACGTGGCGCCGATAAAAGCTTCGGGAACTCTTCCTGTAGCTTGATATCTTCTACCATTGCCACATCCTGATCTGCTGAGCTTGGTCGCACCAATCATCCTGAAAGTCGCAGTTTTCCGCCGCTGAAGCGGGCCTAGCGATAACCGGGTTTGCTAAGTTTCATTGACATTTCGTGCACAATTATGCATGTTTTATAAATAAGGCGCGTGGGACTTGTTGGCTAATGCCTGCCCCCACCGTTGAAAGATATAAAGGCTCGCAAGGAATTGCGAGCCTTTATTCTTTTCTGAAAGCCGCCGCGTTTATGCGGTCTGATCCGCGCTGTCGTCAAGCGGTGCGCCGACCAGTTCGGCGTCGCGCGGCAGGATGCGGGCGTGCGGGTGCGCCGCGCATACCAGGCACGACACCACCATGATCGCCGAGACCACCATCAGCACGGTTTCGACGTCCCATTCGACCAGAAAGCCGATCACTGCATTGGCGATGGGCAACAGGCCGATGGCGAGCAGCATGAAGATCGACATCACCCGGCCCATCAGATGGTCGGGCGTGACGCGCTGCAGCAGCGCGACAAAATGCACCCAGATATAATTGTCACCGACGCCGGCGACGAAAAACAGCGCCATCGCCCACTGATACGGCTCCCACAGGACAATCAGCCCCAGCGCCGCCCCCGAATAGGCAAAAATGACAAACATCACCGGCACAAACCAGCGCCGGGGCGGCGACGGCAACAGCCCGCCCATCAGCCCGCCAATAACAGCGCCCACGCCGTAGGCGGCAATCTCTAGCCCGTACACGGCGGCACCTTCGGCAAAGCGCGCCTTGGCCAGCACCGGCAGGGCAACAAAGATCGGGGCCTGATAGAAAAATTCCAGCACCGCAATGCCCAGAAAGGCCAGCCGCACCCCCGGAATGCCCCAGGCAAAGCGCACCGCGTCCATAATCCCCGACAGAATGGAGGCATCCTCGCCCTCTGCTTCGTCGTGCAGGCTGCGCACGCGGATCAGCAACAGCGACAGGATCGACAGCGCAAAGGTTGCCGCGTCCACGGCAAAGGTGCGCGCCAGGCCAATGCGGTCATCGGCGTAAGACGAGCCCGTGCCCTCGCCCGCGACATGGTTGAAGGTGATCTCGCCCGCAATGACAAAGCCCGCAATCACCGGGCCAAAAATGATGGCCACCTGCGTCGCCATTTGCACCAGCGCATTGCCGGGGGTCAGGTCGTCTTTTTTCACCAGCGACGGCAAAATCGCGTTGCTGGCCGGGAACACAAAGGCATCGGCCACACCAAAAGCCGCCGCCAGCACAAAGACCTGCACCAATGTCGCCATATCCGCGTAAATCAGCCAGCTGGCCAACGCGACAATGACCATGCGCACCATATGCGCCGCCAGCATCACCTTGCGCGGGCTGAACCGGTCCACCGCTGCGCCGCCGCCCAGCATCAAAATCGCCCGCGGGATGCCCTGCACGGCAAACACCAGCCCGGTCATGGCGGGGCTTCCGGTCATTTGCAGCACCAGCCAGGGAAAGGCGATCAGGGTCACATGATCGCCGATCACGGACACCACATGCCCGAGATAAAAAATCAGAAAGTTGCGCTCTTTCAGCAGCTGAAGCATATATCACCTGATAGCCAACCCATGGGACCGTTCGTGGGTGTGGTGCCGGGCGCGCGACCCTGCGCCCTTGGCCGCCGGGCTGCAATGTTTTTTCCTGTGTTGAGGATTATGAACGAAACAAATTCCACAGATCGTGACAATCAGGGCACATCCAAAACCGCCAAGGCCAGCCCGCTGCGCAAGCTGGCGATCGAACTTGGGCCGCTGATTGTGTTTTTTGCCGCCTATCAGTGGGGCGGCGACACCAGCCTGGACAAAATCCTGACCGCGACCGGCGCGTTCATGGTGGCGATGGTGGGGGCAATGGTTGCCAGCTGGTTCGGCGAACGCAAAATCGCCCCCATGCTGTGGGTGACCTTTGTCATTGTCATGGTGATGGGGGGGCTGACCTTTTATTTTTCTGACGAATCCTTTGTCAAAATGAAGCCGACGCTGGTGAACCTGATCTTTGCCGCCATTCTGGGCTTTGGCTTGCTGCGCGGGCACAGCTATTTGCGCATGGTGCTGGAGGGGGGCTTTCCGCCCATGGCCGACCGCGGCTGGATGTTGATGACCCGCAACTGGGCGCTCTATTTTCTGGCGATGGCGGCGCTCAATGAACTGGTGTGGCGCACCCAAACGACCGACATGTGGGTGACCATCAAAACCTTTGGCTATTTGCCGCTGACCTTCCTGTTTACCTTCACACAAATTCCGCTGATCATGAAATATCAGACCGACGCGGCGGCCAAGGATCCGGATTCGTAAAGGGCGCAAAGTCGGTTTTGCCCGCCGCGTCGCGGGAATGGCTGAGGGCCCAGTGCACACTGGGAAAGGCCAGTTCTTTCACCGGGATGTCGTCCCAGGCAAACAGCCCAACCTCCAGGCTTTCGATGCCTGCCGCGACCTCTGGGTCCGCAAGCCGGGCGCGGTACATCAACTGCACCTGGCTGATATGCGGGATGGTATACACCGCCAGCAGATCGCGAATTTCGATGGTGGCGCAGGCTTCCTCGCGGGCTTCGCGCATTGCGCCCTCTTCGGGCGTTTCGCCCAACTCCATAAACCCGGCCGGGATCGTCCACAGCCCCTTTTGCGGGTTGATCGCCCGGCGGCACATCACCACGCGGCCCGCATCGTCGGTGATGACACTGCCCACCACGATTTTGGGGTTGATATAATGGACAAAGCCGCAGCTTTTACAGACATCGCGCACATGGTCGTCGCCGTCGGGCACGATACGGTGAAAATCGGGTGCGTCGGTTTTGCTCATCGCGTCAATTTAGGCGGGCGGTGAGATAAGGTCCAGTTCAGACGAGGATATTGACGATCTGGCCGAGCGGGATGTCGGGCGCAGTCTGGCTTGAGGTGCGCTCAAACGGAGCCTCGCGCAGATTAAGGTTGGAGACCGAGCGCGCCGCTGCCTCCAATTCTTCTTCGCTGGACACTTCAACCGACAGGGGCCGACGCGCAAGCGCGCGGCTCGCGCCGCTATCGCGGTCAGCGCCGGTACGGCCGGTGCCGTCATCGGGTGGGGTCACTGGCGAAGGCGCACGCGGCGCCCCGGTTGCGGGTGCTGGCTGTGCCGGGCGTTCAGAGCCCGTCAGCTGCGCCTGAAGCGCAGTTGGCAAAGAGGAGCCTGTCGGGGTGACAGCCATGGGTGTCAGCCTCTCTCTAAACTCAGGTCATGCCCTTTTGGCCATTCCGGGGGCTTCGACTTTTTCGGACCCCAAACAAAAAGGCGGTTTCGATTGGCCGCCGCATATCATGCGGCTCACCCATACCAATCTCTCACCACCCGTTGGTGCGGCCCCCGGCAGGACGCACCCAATTCACCCCTTTATCAAGCAAGATATGAAAGGACTGAGTCAAGCCAGACTTACACCCAAGGTATGAATACGAGCTTAACGGCCTGAATTTGTTATAAATTGATGCCTTTCGCCCACATGTCGGCAAACGGCGGGGCCGGTTTACTCAGGCTCTGGTGGCGCACCCGTTTTGGCTGGCAGGCCGAGTCGCGACCTGAGGCGTTCCAGCTGCGGCTCCAACCGCCGTAGCCACGGGGCTCCCGCTTCCGATGCGTCCGCCAGGCGCTGCCAAATGCTGTAGGCGCGCTCGGCGTCGCCCGCCTGCAGGGCGGCCAGACCGCGGTAAAAGGGCCCCGCCGGATGTTCGGGGTGGGCGGCGCTCAGCTCGTCCGCAACCAAAAGCGCGGCGGGCGACACACCCCCGCCCGCGAGCGCGAGATAGGCCTCCAGCTCTTGCACCTTCCAGCGCCCGCTGGGGTCGCCCAGATCGGCGCGGCGGCGAAAGGCGGTGATGGCTTTTTGGTACGCCCCGACGCTGAGCGCCGTGCGGCCCAACAGTTCCCAGCCCTCTATGTCGTCGGGCGCGACGGCCAGGCGCTGTTCGATCACCGCAATCGCATCGCCGTAGGTTGGGCCGCCCTCGGTCAATTGCTCGTCGAGCACGCGCACGCGCTGGCCGGGCTGAGACGGCACCTCCGGCGCGCCGAGCAGCAGGTACAGCCCTGCACCGCCCGCAAGCAACACCCCGGCAAGACCAACGGCCAAGGCCTGCGGCAAGGGCTTGGATGGGACGTCATCTTTGGGGTTAAGCGCCAAAATCCTGCGCTGAATTTCCAGCCGCGCGGCCGCGCCGCTCTCTGCGTCCAGCCGCCCTTCGGCGATGTCGCGGTCCAGTTCGTTAAGCTGCTGGCGGTAGACCGACAGCGGGTCGCTCTGCCCCGCAGTGCCATCGGCTGTATCATCCGCATCGGGTGCGTCCGCGCGCCCGCGCCATGGCAGCAGAATGGCAAAGGCGGCGAGCGCCATCAGTAAGGCAAACCCGGCGTAGATCATCGTTCGTCCTGCCCGCTGGTCAGCGCCTCAAGCCGCGCGCGCTCGGCGGCGCTCAAAGGCGCGGGTTCAGCGGGCGGCGCGCGCCTGCGACGCACCACCCAAAACCCCAACGCGATCAGCGCAAAGCCAAAGGGCGAACCCCACAGCAGCAGCGTACGCCCATCCAGCGGCGGTGACAGCAACACCCAGTCGCCGTAGCGCGCCACCAATGCATCCTTGATCGCGGCATCGCTGTCGCCCGCAGCCACCCGCGTGCGCACAAAGCGCCGCAGGTCGGAGGCCACCAAGGCGTCTGAGTCGACAATCGACTGGTTTTGGCACACCAAACAGCGGATCTCGCGCATCAGCGCCCGCGCGCGCAGCTCGGCCGCGCTGTCATCCAGCGGACCGTCGGCGGATTGAATCAGCGCCAGCAAAGCAACGAGGAACACGGTCATGGCAGGCCCAGTGCCTCCAATTCAGGGGCAAGGCGCTGGGCGATGGTGTCGCCCACCATCGGCCCCCAGTGCCGGTAACGGATGGTGCCGTCCCGGTCGATCAAAAAGGTCTCCGGCGCGCCCGACACGCCAAACTCAATAGCGACGTCGCCCGTCTCGTCGCGCAGCACCACCTCAAACGGGTTGCCAAGCTCATCCAGAAAGGCGCGGGTATCGCCGGGCCGGTCTTTATACGCGATCCCCACCATCACCAGGTCACCGCGCGCCGCCAGGTCCATCAGGGTTTGATGCTCGGCCCGGCACGGCACGCACCAGCTGGCAAAAAAATTCACCAGCACCGGCTTGCCGCGCGCCTTGAGCACGGCGTCACCCGCCGTGCCGCCATCCAGCGTCGGCAGGGCAAAATCGGGCACCGTACGGCCGATCAGCACGCTGTTGATTTCCTTGGGGTTGCGGTCGCTCAGCATCATCACCGCAAACAGCGCCACCATCGCCACAAACGCCACCGCGGGCACAAAGCGCGTCATGACACCGCCCCTTGCGGCTGTGCTGCCGGCTTTTTGGGACGTGCAGGCGCGGCGACGCGCAAACGCCGGTCGCTCAGCGACACAAGGCCCCCCAGCACCATCAGGGCCGCCCCCCACCACAGGCCCGCGACAAAGGGTTTGTTATAAAGCCGTACAGACCAGCGCCCGTCGGCCACCTGCTCGCCGATCACGGCATAAAGATCGCTCTGTGCACGGGCGGCGATCCCCGCCTCGGAGGTTTGGGTCACAGGGTTGGCGTAAGACCGATCTTCGGGCCAAAGGTCGGCAACCACCGCACCCTCTTCCATAACGCGGATATGCGCCGCCACGGCGCTGTAATTTTTCCCGGCCTTGGGGGCGATCTCGACAAGCTCGAACCGGTACGGGCCAACGGCAACGCCCTCGCCTTCGCTAAGCGTGGTCAACACCTCGGTCGTCCAGGCTTCGG
Source organism: Kordiimonadaceae bacterium (assembly GCA_030148905.1). Taxonomy (GTDB): domain Bacteria; phylum Pseudomonadota; class Alphaproteobacteria; order Sphingomonadales; family Kordiimonadaceae; genus JASBSO01. The sequence goes on from JASBSO010000012.1 coordinate 6,860, forward strand.
ATATCGTGATGCCCAGCACCAGCACCGCCAGCCCGCCATGCGCCAGCGTCATGCCCCACTGCGCCCGGCGACGCCGGGCAAGCGCCTTGAGCCAGCGCCCTTGCGCGGGCCGGGTTTCTCCGATCACCGCGGCCAAAAGGCCAAAGCCCAGTGCCAGGCCAACCAGCGTCATCACCGCGCCACCCGCACGCGCCCAAAACAGCAGGCCTGCGATCAAAAGGGCCGTGACGACAAACGGTGCCAGCACCGCCAGCGCGCGGCCCAGCTTGGCGCGCTTCCAGCTCAAGAGAGGCCCCGCCATCAGCGCCACCAGCAGCGGCATCATTAACAGCGTCGTGGCAAAGTTGAAAAAGGGCGGCCCGACCGAGATTTGATCGCCGTTCACGGCCTCCAGAATGAGCGGATAGAGCGTGCCCAGCAGCACCGCACCTACATAGCTGGCAAGCAAGATATTGTTGAGCACCAGCGCGCCTTCGCGGCTGACGGTTTGAAACAGGCCGCCGGGGGCCAGCGCCTCGGCGCGCATGCCGTACAGAATAAGCGAGCCGCCGATCACCAGCGCCAGAAACGCCAGAATGAACAGGCCCCGTTCGGGGTCGGTGGCAAAGGCATGCACACTCGTTAAAACGCCCGAGCGCACTAAAAACGTGCCCAGCAGCGAAAAGGCAAAGGCCACCAGCGCCAGCAAGACCGTCCAGCTTTTCAAAGCGTCGCGTTTTTCCATTACGATGGCTGAATGTAACAGCGCGGTTGCCGCCAGCCACGGCATGAAGCTGGCATTTTCCACCGGGTCCCAAAACCACCAGCCGCCCCAACCCAGCTCGTAATAGGCCCAGCCTGCACCGAGCGCGATCCCGCCGGTCAGGAACAGCCACGCCAGCAGCGTCCAAGGCCGCACCCAACGCGCCCAGGCGGGGGTGACATCGCCGTCGATCAGTGCGGCAACGGCAAAGCTGAAGGCAATCGACAGGCCGACATAGCCCAGATAGAGCATGGGCGGATGCAGCGCGAGGCCGATATCCTGCAACAAGGGGTTCAGCCCATTGCCCTCAAGCGGTGCCACCGCCAGCCGCTCGAACGGGTTGGAGGTCAGCAGAATGAACAGCAAAAACCCAACCACCAGCGCCGATTGCACCGCCAGTACGCGGGTGCGCAAGCGGGTGGGCAGATTGGCACCAAAGACCGCCACCAGCGCCGAAAACAGCGTGAGGATCAGCACCCACAGCAGCAGGCTGCCCTCATGATTGCCCCACACACCGGTAATTTTATAAAGAAGCGGTTTGAGCGTGTGCGAATTGGCCGCCACCACCCGCAATGAAAAATCAGAAACGATAAAGGCCTCTGTCAGCGCGGCAAAGGCCGTCACCACCAGCAGAAACTGCGCCACCGCCAGCGCCCGGCCCTGCGCCATCCACCGCGCGTCGCCGCGGGCGATTGCCCAGTGCGGTACGGTCGCCCCCATCAGCGCCAGCATCAGCGTCAAAATCAATGCCGCGTGCCCCAATTCGCCAATCATGGATATGTGCTTTCTGGGTGGGTGCAGGCCTCGGGATTGTCGGGCAGCGTGCCGGGCGGAGCATAATTTTCATCGTGCTTGGCAAGGACCGAGCTGGCCGTAAAAGCCCCACCGTCCTGCCATATGCCCTCGGTCACAACGCCTTGGCCTTCCTTAAACAGGTCAGGCAGCAAACCCGCATAGCGCACGGTCACGGTGGCGGCGCAGTCGGTAATGACAAATTGGGTCACCACATCCTCGCGCGTGACCGAGCCCGGTGCCACCAGCCCGCCAAGGCGAATGCGGTCACCGGCCTTCAGGTCGCCTGCCGCCACGCGCGCCGACACGTCAGAGGGCTGCAGAAACAGGCTCAAACTGTCGCCGCCCAGCGCAAGTAGCGCTGTCAGCACCGCCAGGATGAACGCCGCCAGCGAGACCGAGACCACCAACAAGCGTTGGCGTTTGCGCGCACGTAGCCCGGCCATCAGCTGCCCTCCCCGGTGTTGCTTGCGTCGCGGCGGGCATCACCACGCGCGCTGTCGCGGCGCTTGCGCCACTGCTTGCGGCGCATCAGGCTGTCATAGGCGAGCCCCACCAGCCCGGCGGTCACCACCCCATAGGCACCCAGAATATACGGCCCGTGCGGGCCAAGACTGTCTAAAAACGCGGTCACAGCGCCCCCCCTGCAGCGTGCTGCGCGGCACGAAGCTGCGCGGCCTGCACCCGGCGCGCATCCATCAAAGCTTCCATACGAGCAAACAGCACCCAGACATAATAGGCCTTGAACGCCAGCCCCATAGCCAGCAGCGGCCACAGCATCGATGGGTCAATCGTTGGCCCGTCCAGGCGCACAACGCTGGCCGGTTGATGCAGTGTATTCCACCAGTCGACCGAAAATTTGATAATGGGAATGTTCACCGTGCCCACCAGCGCCAGGATTGAGGTGGCGCGGCCAGCCTTTTCCTCGTCCTCCAGCGCCTGCCACAGCGCCATATAGCCAAGATACAGGAAAAACAGCACCAAAACCGAGGTCAACCGCCCGTCCCACACCCAAAAGGTGCCCCAGGTCGGCTTGCCCCACAAACTGCCGGTGATCAGCGCCAGCAGCGTAAACACCGCCCCGATGGGAGCCGATGCACGCGCCGCAATCAGCGCCAGCGGGTGCCGCCACACAAGCGCGACAAAGCTGGCCGCCGCAATCGCCACGTAGATAAACATCGCCATCCACGCCGACGGCACATGGATATAGAGAATACGCACACTTTCGCCTTGCAGGCGGTCGGCCGGGCCAAACACTGTGCCCGCCAAAAGGCCGTAAGCCAACATCGCCAGCATCACACCAACAACCCACGGCCTGAGGATATCCATCAGGCGCTGAAAGCGTGTCGGGTTGGCGAAATAATGCATGGGATCAACTCTCCTCGCGCTCTTTTACCACGGCGCGGCGTGGTCGCAAGTCGGTCATTCGGCCGCAAGGCGTAGCGCCGCCGACGCGGCAACCGGGGCCAGCGCCAGGGCAAACAGGCTGACCGCCGCCGCCAACAGCAAAGCACCCGATGGGTCGGTGCCCACCAGGCCAGCCTCGACCGAGGCCGCACCGAAAATCAGGCTGGGCACAAACAGCGGAATCAGCAAAATCGTCATCAAAGCCCCGCCGCGCCGAACCGCAACGGTCAGCGCCGCCACCACCGCGCCCAGACAGCTTAGCGCCGGGGTGCCCACCACCAGCGACAGCATCAATGGCCCGATCGCCGACCCCGGCAACCCCAGAATCAGCGCCAAAAGCGGGCTGACGATAATGAGCGGCAGCATCACCCCCAGCCAGTGCGCGGTAATTTTGGCGAAAACAATACCGGGTGCGGTGAGTTTGGAAAGCAAAAGCTGGGTCAGGGTGCCGTCTTCAAAGTCGGCCTGAAACAGCCGGTCAAGGCTCAAGAGCGCTGCAAACATCGCCGTCACCCAAATGAGCCCCGCCGCAACGCTGGCAAGTGTCACCGGGTCGGGGCCAAGGCCGAAGGGATACAGGCTGGTTGCCATCACGAAAAACCCGAGCGACAGCCCCGCCGCGCCGCCCGACCGCCACGCCAGGCGCAGATCGCGGAGCATCAGGGTCCACCAGGCGGTCACCAGCGCTCTCCGTCATCGCCGGTATCCGGTGCAACCTGTGGTACATGGCCCATCAAATCGATAACCGACATATCGGGGACGTCGCCGTGGTGAGTCATCAATACGGCCCCGCCTGCGTTTCGGTGCTCCGCGATCAGCGTATCCAGCAGCGCCCGACCGGCTTGGTCAAGCCCGGTGTAGGGCTCGTCCAAAAGCCAGAGTGTCCGGGCAGACAACAGCAACCGCGCCAGCACGGCGCGACGACGCTGCCCGGTGGAGAAATAGCGCACCGGACTGTCGAAAAGCGGCGCCAGGCCAAGCCGGTCTGCCACCGCGTCAAGCTCCCCAGCACCCGGCGTGCGACCGCTTAAGAGGATGGACAAGCTGGTCAGATTCCCCCGCAGGCTTTCGCTGGCTTTCAGCCCCGGTTGTTCGTCAAGCAGGGCGACCTGATCGGCCGCCTCGGCAGGGCCGTGCGCGTTTTGGTGCGCAATGCTGCCCGCTGCAACGGGTAGCAGTTCGGCCACCGCGCGTAGCAAGGATGATTTACCAACGCCGTTCGCCGCCTTGAGGTGTACGGCCTCGCCCGCGCGCAGGGCAAAGCTCACACCAGTGAGCAACAGCTTGTCCCCGCGGCGGATGGCAACAGAATCGAGCGTCAGCATGGGTGGTCGGATACGGTCAGGGCAATGCTGGCGTCAGGCGTTTGGCGCGGCCTCGGCAGCCGCACGCCCGTCAGCCTCGGGCAGGAACTCCGCCATGCGCGGCTCGATCTCAGCCTTGAGCGACGCCAACAGCCCGGCCGAAAACAAGAGTTCGGCAATCAAAAAGGCCGGGGCCATGAAAATCTGCAACAGATTGTCAAACAGCGCCGGTTTGCGCCCCTCATACACATGCCCCCAAAACTGGATGATCCACCCCAGCACAAACAACCCGCCGGCAAGCGGCAAAATTACGCCGGAGCCCAGCGGCATCAGCGCTTCTGCAACGGCAAGCAACAGCCCGTATTCCAACAGCGCAATCATCCCCACGAGCGGCACGGCAACGATATAGGCCACCATCAATATCCCGATCAAAAGCGTGGCCACCGATACCGGCACAGGCCCCGATGCCAGCGGCACCAGCGACAGCGCCAAAATCAGCGAAAACACAATCATCGGCACGCCGACATGGTGCGTCATCTGATTGCGCGGGTCGCGGTGATAGGCGGCGTACATCGCCAGTTGCCGATAAAACCAGTGTTGCATGGGCCGCGTCCTTTTTGCTGTGCATGATGGCCAAGGCGATCACTTTTGCGCGCTCAGCCGCCAAGATCAAGGCCAGTGCTTGATCGGGCCCGCCAGCAGTCCTAGGGTTCGGGTGACACGCGTAACGGGGAGGACTGGCATGTCGGGCGGATACAGCACCATCTTACTGGAAAAAACCGGCAACCGAAACGGCGCATCCGCCATTTTGACCCTGAACCGCCCCGAAAAGATGAACGCCTTCACCGTGACGATGGCGCACGAGCTGCTGGACGCGCTTGATGTGGTTGACGGCGATGACAGCGTGCGGTCGCTGATCATCACTGGCGCGGGCAAGGCCTTTTGCGCCGGGATGGACCTGAACACTGGCGGCAATGTGTTTGGCCTGGACGAATCGATCGACCCGAACGCCCGCGACATGGAGGCCAACCGCGACACCGGCGGCAAGGTGGTGCTGCGCCTGTTTCGGATGAAAAAGCCGGTGATCGGCGCGATCAACGGTGCCAGCGTGGGTGTGGGCAGTACGTTGCAATTGCCGATGGACCGGCGGATTGCCAGCCTCAATGCCCGCTTCGGCTTTGTGTTCAGCCAGCGCGGCATCACACTGGAAAGCTGCGCGGCGTGGTTTTTGCCGCGCCTTGTGGGGATCGAACAGGCGCTTGACTGGTCCCTGTCGGGGCGGGTGTTTGGCGCCGCCGAGGCGCGCGACGCCGGGCTGGTGAGCCATGTTGTGGGTGATGAAATGCTGATGGACACGGCGCTGACCATCGCCGAGAGCTACGCCAAAGGCACCAGCGCGATGTCAGTGGCCATCAACCGGCAGATGTTGTGGCGCATGCTGGGCGCGGCGCACCCGATGGAGGCGCACCGCATGGACAGCCGCACCATGTTGCACACCAGCCAGCGCGACGGCCGCGAGGGCATTGCCAGTTTTCTGGAAAAACGCCCCGCCGCGTTTTCCGACAAAATTTCGGCGGGCCCACCGCTTGGCCTCGACTGGGACAGCGAACCCCCATTTTTTGACGAAAGCGACGCCTAATGCGCAATTTGATCCTGACGCTCAGCCTGCTGGCCGCACTGGCAGCGTGGGTGGCGGTGTTTGACCGGACCACCATGCGCCCCCTGCCAGCCGACACCGCGCTGAGCGGCGTGCCCAGCGCCGCGCAAATGCGCTATGATGTGCAGCACTATGACCTGAAGCTGCGCGTGGTTCCGGCAATCAAGTGGATCATCGGCATCAACCAGATTCGCCTCAAGGCGCTTGAGCCTCTCGACAGTGTGGAACTGGACCTCGACACACTGCTGAGCGTGGATGCCGTGCGCCAGGATGACCGGGTGATCCGCTACACCCGCAAAGGCGGCAAACTGACCGCCATATTGGACAGCCCGCTCGCCGCTGGCGAAGAAACGGTGGTGTCGGTCAGTTACCGCGGGTATCCGCATATTGCCGCCCGCGCCCCGTGGGACGGCGGCTTTGTCTGGTCTGAAACACCGTCGGGCCAGCCGTGGATTGCCACCGCCGTTCAGGGCGACGGCTGCGACCTGTGGTGGCCGTGCAAGGATGTGCTGGACGACAAGCCCGACGCCATGACCATTACCGTCGATGTGCCCGAGGGGCTGGTGGCGGCAACCAACGGCGTGCTGGAAAGCGCGGTCGAAGCCCCGGGCGGCGGGATGCGCTATGTCTGGAACCACCCGCGACCGATCACGCCTTATCTGGTGGCGCTCAATATCGCGCCCTATGTCGCCGTCGAGCGCAGCTATACCGGCATCAACGGCACCGAAATCCCGGTCATCTTTTACGCGCTGCCTGAAAATATAACCAAAGCCGAAGCCCTGGTTGACGGTGACCTGATCCCGCAGCTGCGCTTTTTTGAGGAAACGCTTGGCCCCTATCCCTTTGGTGATATGAAGCTTGGCATCGCCGAAACCCCGCATCTGGGCATGGAGCATCAAACCATCAATGCTTACGGCAACGCATACAAACCCGACCCCTATGGCTTTGACTGGCTGTTGCAGCACGAATTGGCGCACGAGTGGTTTGGCAACATCATGACCCAAGGCCGCCCGCGCGACTGGTGGCTGCACGAAGGGTTCGGCATGTATATGCAGCCCGTCTATACCGAAGCCCTGATGGGCCGCGCGCACTACAGCGAGCGGATGATGACCATTTTGCGCACCATCCAAAACTGTAACCCTATGGTGCCGGGTGACCTGAAGCCCGGCACCCTGCCGCGCGACCACGACGTCTACACCAAGGGGGCCTGGGTGCTGCATACGCTCAGGCATTTTCTGGGCGACGCGGTGTTTTGGCGCGCGGTGCGGCGGCTGATATACGGTACCGCCGAACCGTGGTCGCTTGCGTATCCGATCACCCCCAAATATCGGACAACAGAGGATTTTCAGCAGATTCTGGAGGACGAATCGGGCCAGGATCTGGGCTGGTTTTTTGATGTCTATGCGGGCGAAGCCGCTTTGCCCACCCTCAGCAAAACCCACGACGGCGACACCGCTATTATCGCCTGGGATACACCGGGCGACCTGCCCTTTCGCCTGCCCATTCCGGTGCAGACGTTCAGCATGCGGCTCACGCTGCCAGTGGATGGCAACCGCCATATCTTTCCGCTGCGGCGCGGTCGCGAACAATTTGACAAACTGATCCTTGATCCCGATATGCAGATTTTAAGGGCCGTTCCGATGGCTCAAACCTGCACGCAGTGATGATCGGTGATTGTGTATAGTCGTATTCGGTTTGGACTTTTCAGTCTGCTTGTTCTGGCAGCGCTTGGCCCCTTGCATGCCGAGGAGGCGATCGAGCGCTTTGCCAGCCGCATCACCATATTGGATGGTGGCACGGTTCGGGTTGAAGAAACCCTGCGCGTCCGCGCCGAGGGAGACCAGATCAAGCGCGGCATTTTCCGTGACATTGTCCGTACCGCGCGCGGCGACAATCCGCGCCTTGATATCACCATTGAAGATGTGCGCCTGAACGGTGACCGTGTTCCCTATGATATCAACACCCGGCGCGGCAGCGTGCGTATTCGCATGGGCGACCCGGACGCGCGGCTGCCTGTCGGCGAGCATGTGTTTAGCCTGATCTATCTTGCCGAGTGGGCCGTCGTTTTCGGCGAGGCGGAAGACCGCCTTCTCTGGGATGTGACCGGAAGCGCGTCTGTTTTTCCCATTCATAAAGTGGACGTGCGCATCGCGCTTGAAAACGGTGCGGCGCTGACCCGTGCCAGCGCGGCCGCCGGCCCTGCGGGCAGTGAGCGCCCTGTTGAGACCACCCGCCTGGAAAGCGGGGCCGCTGTTGTCGCCTATAGCTCTGGCCTTGCACCGGGCGAAGGCATAACGATTGAAACGCACTGGCCCACAGGGTTGATCGCCCGACCGGACCTTGCGGCCATGCAAATGGAACGCCTGCACGACCGCCGCATGGTGGCAACCGGGCTTGCGGGCAGTGCTGTGTTGTTGATCTTTGTCGTGGCGGTTTGGCTGGGCGGGCGCAAACGCACGGCCGGTATCCGCACCACCCCGCCGAAAAATCTGTCCGCCGCGGCGTGCGCCTATATTCTTAACCGCCGCTATACGTCATCGGCGTTTGCGGCGGCAGTGGTCAGCCTCGCGGCCAAGGGTGCGCTGGAAATTTGCGACCGGGATGCGGGTTTGACTCTGGTGCGCCTGGACGCACCCGATTTGTCGGCAGCCAGCCCGGGCGAACACCGGCTTTTTGAGACGCTGTTTGCATCCGGCGACCAGGTCACGCTTGACCGCGACCACCGCAAAACCGTTCGCCGGGCGACGCGCGCGCACCGCGCGGCATTGAAAAAGGACGAGGCCCGGTATTTCGCCGTGCGCCGACCCGCGGCGCTGGTGGCGCTGGCCATTACGGCGCTGGTGACGCTGGCGATGGTATATTCAGCTGTACATGCAGGCTTTGCGCTTGCCATCCTGGCGGTGATCATGATGGCAACCATCATGGCCTACCGCACCCTGCAAAACCGCTATGCCGGGTTGACCACCAAACCGGTGTGGCAGGTTTTGGCCGTCATCTTCCTGATCGGTGCCGGGCTGATTGCCCTGCTGGGTGTTCCCACAACCGCCATCGGGCCACCGTTTTTTGCCCTTATCGGTCTCATGCTGTTTGTTAGCGGGCTGGCGTTTCTGGTCAAAAGCCGAACGCCTTTCGGGGCCCGCATCGCCGCGGAAATCAGCGCTTTTCGCGACTATTTGAAGGACCGGGACAGCATCCGCCCGGATGAGACCGACTGCACCGACCTGGACTGCCCATACCGGTTTGAACGCTATCTGGCCTATGCGATTGCCCTCGGCGTTGAAGACAAATGGAATGACCGCTTTGCAGCGGCCTTGAACAAGGCAGCGCGGGAGCGCGGGCAAACGCATTATCATCCCTTTTGGTATCATTGCAGCCATATGCACAGCCGCCAGACCGCATCGATCGGCAGCGTTCTCGGTACCAATATCGCCGGCGCCCACGCGGCAACCACCGGCATGCATGCCACCACCGCCGCTTCGTCATCGGTCAGCGTCGGTGCCGGAGGCGGGGTTGGCGGCTTTTAAGCCCGGCCGCCGCGCACCAAAAAATGATGCCCCGCGCCCGAACAGGGATGCCCGCGCGCGGCAAAATGCCCTATAACCCAAAAACTGTCTGGCGAACGCTCTGACATGGAACCAATGCAACGCCCAAGCGTTGCATGATTGTGGTTTGCCACCCTGAGGAAAGGACAAAACCCCATGACCAAAGACCGCATATTTCTGGTGCTGTCGCTGTTTATCGCCTTTGTGTTTATTCAGTCCTTGTTTTTCAAATTCGCCGATGCGCCCGAAACGCAGCATATTTTCGGGACGCTCGATGCATGGGCGGCAGGCTTTGGCCTGGCGGGCATTTTTGCCCCCACAGGGCTGTTTAGCCAATATGTGATCGGCAGTGCCGAGTTGGTGGCCTCAATCCTGATCCTGACCGGTAGCTTTTTTGCCCGCTATCGGGCCTTGCAGGGTATTGGCGGCCTGTTGGGCACCGCGATCATGACCGGTGCGATTACCTTTCATCTGTTCACCCCGCTGGGGGTCGATGTGCAAAATGACGGCGGCACGCTCTTCATCATGGCCTGTATCGTGTGGGCGTCCGGCCTGATCATTGGTGTGTCGCGCCTTGCGGCGATCCGATCCTTTATCATCATTCAACCGGACCCGGCCGCGTAACGCGGCGGGCCCAAGACCAAGGAGATATATCCATGCGCAGATTTCTGGCGATTTTGATGTCGGTCTTTGTGTTTGCAGCCGCAGGCAATGCCGACGAAATTAACCTCAAAAAACCGTCATGGCTTGGCGGTAGCTTTGATTATGCCCTCGATGGGTATGACACGGTGGCCTATTTCACCGAAGGCAAGCCGGTTGAAGGCAAAGAGTCGATCAGCACCGAATATAAAGGCGCCACCTGGCTGTTTGCCAGTGAGGACAACAAAGCCATGTTCCTGGCAGACCCTGAAAAATATGCCCCCGCTTATGGCGGCCACTGTGCCTGGGCCGCAGGCGTGCGCAAGGTTGCACCTGGCAGCCCAAAGGTCTGGAAGATCGTCGATGGCCGACTTTACCTGAATTATGACGAGTCGATTCAGGAAAAATGGGAAAAAGACATCCCCGGCTTTATCGAAGTTGCTGATGAATATTGGCCCAACCGCGAAGACTATTAATCGCGACTTTTAGGCCAGACGCCTTTACCCGGCCTTACGCTCCGCCTGAACCGCGTGTTTCAGGCGGATGCGGTCGGCGGGGATAACCCCCAAAAGTCCGGCGATTTTGGCCAGGATATTGTCCTCAAAATTATCAACCACACCGTCCGCCAGCGCCACACGCCACAAAGCGCGGACAATCTCCTGTCGGCCGTCCTGGTCCAACTCTGACGTGATCACCCGGGTAAAGCGGTAAAGGCAGTTTGCATCCTGCTCGGCCTCGGTGGCCTCGTTCAGGATATGATCGGCCTCGGCGGCGCTCAGGCCAAAATCACCCACCATCGCGCGCTTCAGCGCATCGGCTTCATCTGCGGTAAAGTCACCATCTGCGTGCGACACGCGCACCATCAGCGCCGCTGTTGCCAGCGCCACGCCGTGTTCGGGCGTATTGTCAGCCGTGTTCGATTCAAATCCCAGAAGTTTGGCAACCCGGTCAAACATCATGCCTCCTCATACCGAATAACGGCCTTGCAATTGGGCGTTTCATAGACGGTAATCGCCGACAATGTGACGCCGGGCTTGTCCAGTTCCGCCCGCAGGCGCGCGCCCCAATGCAAGGCCAGATTTTCCACGGTCGGATGCGGCGCAATGATATACAGCGCCGTACCCAGCCGGTGCGCGCCCATATAATATCCATCGCGCGCAACCGCCGCGTCGATGGCGCTGCGATCAGCCGCCTCGACAAAGAGATCAAGCGCATCCGTATCGGCAATGGACAGGATCATCTTATGGTCGCTTGGGTCGTGGATGACCCGCATCATGACGTCTTTCAGCCAGCCAAAGTCGGCCACCATGCCGGTCTCGGGGCCGCTTTTCACCAGCTCGTCTGCGCCCGACAGGCGAAACGCCGCCTCAACGGCATAGCGGTGGCCGTGCAAATGCCTGCATTTGCTTTGATGTTCGGGCAACCGGTGCCCGGCATCGAGTTCAATGCGTCTGACAATATCCATGGAGGTCCGCCTTTTCGCTCATTCGGTCGAGAGGCATAGCTTATGCCCGCGCCGGGCCAAAGCATTTTTTGACCCCGAAGCCTTTTCCGGTGACCGTCTGTGCACCCGCCCTGGCTCAGCCCGCATCGTCAGATGTGGCGGCACCGCTGTCATACCCAAGCTACGCCTCAGTCATGGTCAGTCATCGGCAGAAGAAACCCTTGCAGCGCACCGAGCACCGCCATACAGTCGCGCGCTCTAAGGCGTGGCCCCGTAGCTCAGGTGGATAGAGCACAGGATTCCTAATCCTGGTGCCGGAGGTTCAAGTCCTCCCGGGGTCACCATTTTTTCGCCCCTACAGCTTTTTCACCCCTACAGCCGCGAAACCGACGGCCCGATCAAGGCGGCGAGCTTGACCGTTGGGTCCAGCGGTTCGACAAATGCCAGAAGGTGGGTGACGCGGTCGTCGGGGCCGAGCGGCATCAACACCACTTCGATATCCAGATCAAAGCCCGCACCGGGGACCAGCTTGCCGGTGGCATAAAGCGGCTCGGTTGCCCCGGCCTTCACCATGGCACCATAGATCGGCAGCCAGCGCAAGGTTGACGGATGTTCGGGCCGGTCGGACATTTTTTCGCGCTGGTGGGTGCCCACCATCATATGGGTGAGCATCTGCCCCATAATAGCGAAATAAAAGTCATCACCGCCGTCCAGCACTTCCACCAGGGCCACCATCGATAAATAGCGTTTGATCAGGCTTGGCCGCAGGGCCGGGCGCGCAGGTCTGCGACCGGGCGCCGGGCACAGGCCTTGCCATATCGCCACTATCGCCCGCGCCGCATCAGTGCTGGGCGCAGGCTGAATGGTCATGCCTCTGTGCACGGTGCCGGGCGGAAACATCTGATCCATACTCAGACGTGTCCCCGCTTCCATGCGCCAGACGATTGACTTTCTGTATCCACACGACCCCCTAGATCATCGAACAGTGCTATAGTGCAGGCGAGTGCGGCCAATCGCACCCAAAAAGGCTCAAACAGACCGCTTATAATATTGGCGAAATCTTAAGAATTACCCAATGACACATCCCGTGCCTCTCTTGGTTTGTCTGGCTCTGGCCCTGGTTGCCGGCAACCCATCTGTTGCTGACTCAGACGACGAAGCCGCCCGGGCGACGATTGTCGGTGTGGATGCCGGGCTTCAGATTCAACTCAGCACCGGGGATAGGGTCCAGCTTGGCGGCCTTTGGGCCCCAGAGCCCGCACGGCTCAGGGCGCATCTTGGTGCGCTCGACACATCTGTCACCCTGGCGCCGCAGGCGCGACCCGACCGATACGGCGTACTGCGCGGCGATTTGATACGGGCAGACGGCGAGCCGCTATCGGTTGCGGTGATCGAAGCGGGTTTGGCGCTTGCCTGGGCGGGGCCATTTGGCCTGCCGCCGCCTGCCGCATGGAGCGCCGAGCGCGCCGCCGAATGCGCCGGGCGCGGCATTTGGCAAACCTCAGACTTTCTGATGATTGGCGACGCGGTCCTGGCCGACTGGGCACAGGACCCCCATAGCCGCTTTGCAGTTGTGCGGGCGCGCATTCGCTCGGTCGGCAGCCGCACACGCTGGACCTATCTAAATTTTGGTGCCGATTGGAGCCGGGACCTGACAGTGAAGCTGCGCCCCGCTGTGCGCGACCGCCTGGCCGAAGACGGCATTCATCTGCCCGACCTTGCTGGCCGCTGGGTCGAGGTGCGTGGCTGGCTATTTGAAGAGCGCGGCCCCGCCATGAGCTTAGAGCATGCTGCGCACCTGCGCGTTGTTGCCGCCGAGGGGGCGACGCGCGGGCGTGCAGGGGGCTGCGGCTAAAACTGCCCCGATTTGAGGTCCACCGCGTCGGATTTGCTGACCCGTTTCAAAATCACCGCGCGCAGCTTTTCCAGCGCGCTGGCCTCCAATTGGCGGACCCGCTCTTTGGAAATGCCGAGTTCCTCGCCGAGGCTCGCCAATGTGACCACCGTGTCCGACAAACGGCGCGAGCGAATGATATGCGCCTCGCGGTCGCTCAGGGTCGACAGGGCATCCTGGATCAGAACGCCGCGCACCTTGCCGTCATGGTCGGCCATGACATCAGCCTCGGGCCCAGGCCGGGACGAGACAAGCAAATCCTGCCATTCCTGTTCGCTGTCATCGGCAATGGGCGCATTCAGCGACCGGTCGACCCCCGACAGCCGCCCTTCCATCGCCTCGACATCGCGCAGTTTGACGCCCATTTCCTCGGCAATTTTCAGCCGGTCCGCCTCGGTAAGCGGCCGGTCAGCCTGATTGAGGATTTTGCCTTTGAGGCGTTTGAGGTTGAAAAACAGCGCCTTGTGCGCCGCCGTGGTGCCGGTGCGCACAATCGACCAGTTGCGCAGCACAAAGTCCTGAATCGAGGCGCGGATCCACCAGCTTGCATAAGTGGAAAAACGCACATCGCGGTCGGGCTCGAAGCGCGCTGCGGCCTCCATCAAGCCAACCGTGCCTTCCTGGATGAGGTCCGCCGCCGCCAGCCCATAATGCCGGTAGCGCGCAGCAACCGACACCACCAGGCGCAGATAGGCCTCGGTCAATTCAGAAAGTGCTTTGTGGTCGGCGCGGTCGTGCCACGCTTTGGCCAGGGTCAATTCCTGTTCGCGCGAAAGCAGCGGTGCCTGCATGGCCCGGCGAATCAAATGCCGGTCACTGCCAGTAGCCCATTTGGTGGCAGACATAACTCTGTCCCCTTCAAACAGCGACGGTTTTCCTACGAACCGCGCTGCACTGCGTGCGCCTGCACTGGGCCGGGTGCAGATGCGCGCCTATTTACGCCGCGACATACTGTCGCACTTTAGGGTCCCCCAAACAAAAACACCAGCGAAGGCTACACTTTGCCCCCGCTGGTGTTTGATTTCAAGCTGTAGTGTTGCGATTACGCCGCGAGCTCGCGCTCAAGCCGGTCAATCGCCTGTGCTTCGTCAATATCCTCAACGGCTGCAAGTTCACGGGCCAAACGACCAAGGGCCGCTTCGTAAATTTGCCGCTCGCTGTAGGATTGTTCGGGCTGGTCGTCGCCGCGGTGCAGGTCGCGCACCACTTCGGCGATCGACACAAGATCACCCGAATTGATCTTGGCTTCATATTCCTGCGCCCGGCGCGACCACATGGTTCGCTTGATCCGGGCCTTGCCTTTCAGCGTGGTGAAAGCCTCTTTAAGCGTGGCGTCCGACGACAGACGGCGCATGCCGCTGGTTTCGGCCTTGTTGACCGGCACCCGCAGGGTCATCCGCTCTTTTTCAAACCGAATCACATACAGCGACAGCGACATGCCGGCAATGTCTTGATTTTCAATGTCGGTAATGCGTCCAACGCCGTGTTTGGGATAAACAATATAGTCTTTAACTTTGAAAGGGGTCTTGCTTGATTTTGCAGCCATTGGCGATTCTTTTCCTTTTTCACTCAGCAACGCAGGCTTGCATCGTAGGTGCCGACACCCGATCATCGGCACGCCTCATGCGATCGCTGACATAAGGAAAAAGGACCGAGGGATAAGCCTGCGCGTCTCTGCGCTGTCTATCCGTCTGTCCCCTGGTCTTTGCACCACCTAGGCCTGGCGTGCTGTTGTCAGCTTTGCAAACAACTCGAGCCCAAAACAGGGCTCGTACCGCGTTGCGCAGCGGATGTTATACCACAAGTGACAACAATTTTACAGTGGAAAGAATCGCAGGCGTTATTGAGACCCATGCACTGCTGAACAGGCGCCGTCACCGACGCCCAAAGCAACCGACTTAAAACCGATTAGGACCCGGCCCCCGGATTTGCCGAGAAATGCTCCATTTTGCCGTCTTTGCCCTGCCAGTCATCGGCATCGGCAGGCGCGTCGCCCTTGGCGGTGATATTGGGCCATTCCTCGGAATATTTGGCATTGAGTTCCAGAAACTCGTCCAAACCGTCCTCGGTGTCGGGCAAGATCGCTTCCGCCGGGCATTCGGGCTCGCACACGCCGCAATCGATACATTCGTTCGGGTTGATGACCAACATATTTTCACCTTCGTAAAAACAGTCGACCGGGCAAACCTCAACGCAGTCCATATATTTGCAACGGATGCAGTTGTCTGTGACAACATAGGTCATGGAAGCACCTCATTATAGCGAGAACGGCGAAAAACAGCCGCCGTCCTTATCGGTTGGCATATGCGAAATCGCTTATGCCCAATTCTCTTGTGGGGCGCAAGAGCCGCCGTCATCAAGCCGGTGATAATGTTCGCCCGCCTCTGCCGCCGGGCCGCGCCGGTTGGGGATGGTGGCAATCTTGATGGTGACAATATCGCGCATTCGGCCGAAGGTGAGCACATCGCCGACGCGTACCAGCGCGCTCGCTTTGGCGGTCCGACGTCCATTGATGCGTACACCGTGCTTGGCCACCGCCTCTGTCGCCAGCCCGCGGCTTTTATAAAAGCGCAGCCGAAACAACAGCACGTCAACGCGCAGCTGCGGCGGTTCAGTGGGGGAGCTATTTTTTCCCAAGGCTGTCTTTAAGCGCGGCAAGCGCGGCAAAGGGCGAGTCAGGGTCGACCGGCTTGTCGCGGCGCTCTTTGCTGCGGTAGGACTTTGGCTTGCCGGATGTGCCCGGCTTTCCGCCCCGTCTGGGGTCAGACTTGCCGCCGGATTTCCCTGCTGACTTCCCGCCAGGCTTCCCCCCAGGCTTCCCCTTGCGTGCGGCGGGTTTGTCCCGCCTTCCAGATTGCCAGCGAAAAACATGGCGCTCGACAAGCGCGGGCTCACCCTCGGCTTCGGCTGGGATGTTGGGGGTTTCGGCCGTGCTGTCGCCAGCGCGTTCGTCGGCCTTGCCCTCTGATATAGAATCTTCCGGCGCACTCTCTTTTGGCGCACTGTCGTCCTGGGCTGCCGGTTCAGCGCCTTGCGGCACTGCCAGAGCGTCTTCGCCCGCAATTGCCTCCTCCGAAGCTGCGCCCCCCGAAGTCTGCGCATCCGCGGGTGCCGCATCCTCAGCGGGCGCCGGGGCGGGTGTCGCGGGCAGTTGCCGCACCTCGTGACCGTAGCCGAGGCTGGCCATGGTCTGGGCAAAGTCATCACCCGACAGGCCAACAAGGCCCATGATTTCGGGCGTCACCTCGAACCAGCTGTTGTCGGCGCCGAGCGGTCGTACCGCATCCGCCAGCCGTTCGATCATGTCCATCCGCACGGCCTTTGTGCCGACCACACGGAACCCCGCAAGCGCATAAAATTCGGGCGGGGCCGAGGCATCCACATCGACCCACACCATGCCGGGGGTCGGCAGCGGCGGCAGGCTCGCATGATTGCCCGCGAGTGCCCACAAAATCAGCCGCAATTCGGTGGCATGCGGCTTGAGGATCAGCGGGATATAGAGCGATGTCGCCCCAAAGCGCACACCAAAGCGCCGCAGCCCCTTGCGCGCGTCCTGATCCATTGCCCTGAGGTCAGACTGAACGTCCTGCCGCTCCAGCGTGCCGTAATTTTCCAAAAGCCTGAACGCAATGCCGCGGGCAATCCCGCTCAATGGGGCGGCACCTTCGGGCGCTTCGGCCTCGCCGTTCAATTCCGCCATCAGCTTCAAAAGCGGTTCAAGCTTTTCTGCGACCCGCGCGTCGATCCATTCTTGCGCTTTGCGCACCACCAGCTCGGCCTCGTCGGCGTTCAACAGATGCGGTTCGATTAGCACCACCTGAAAGCCATAACCATTGCCTGCAGGCTTCAGCGCGGCAACCGGGTGCGCGCCCCACATCAGACGCGGGCGCGCAAGCCCCTTGTCCAGATCAAGGGTCAGCGTTTTAAAGCCGACATTGGCAAACAGCTTGGCCTGGCGCGTCACCTCGGCCCGCAGGGCGGCCTCGGCGGCGGCGTTGAGCATTTTCTGCTCGCCCGCAGTGGCGCTGATATCGGCTTCAAAGCTGAACGCCTTGAGCGTTCCAATTTCCTGGCCTTCAACCGTGACACGCCCGCTTTGACGATCAACTTGCACGCTCAGGTCACCCTTTTTGTTCAACGAGCGCAGCAGAACGGCGGTTCGCCGGTCCACAAAACGCTGTGTCAGTTTGTCATGCAGGGCATCGGACAGTTTGTCCTCGACGGCGCGCGTCATCTGCGCCCAGTGCCCCCCGTCCGCAAGCCAGCCGCTTCGATGCGCGATATAGGTCCACACACGAATGCTGGAAATCCGGCCCGCCAACGTATCTATGTCGCCGTGAATATTGTCAACCCGCTTGACCGCGCGCACGATCAAGTCCTCGTCCACCACGCCTGTGGGGCTTGTCAGGTCTTCAAACAGCCGTTTGAGAAGCGACAGATGATCACCCGCCGCCAGTTTGCGGAAATCGGGAACCTGACAGATATCCCACAAGATTTTCACCGCCTCAGGCGACGATGTGCGCGCCAAAATCGCCGGATCATCGGCCATCGCCTTCAGATAGCGCAGATCGTGCGCATCGCGCTGGCGCGACAGGCCGTCCTGTTCGGTTGGGGTCTCCAGGCTGCGGATCAGGCGCGGGACCGTGCGCATATCCAGCCGGGTGGACCGCCACAGGATCGACTTGACCGGGCTGTAGCTGTGCTCTTCGACCTGCGCAATCACCAGCGGGTCCAGCGAATCACCGCCCGACAGGGTAGAAAAGGTGCCGTCGGTCTTATAGCGCCCGGCCCGCCCGGCGATTTGCCCCACCTCGGCGGGCATCAGGGTGCGCATATAGCGCCCGTCATATTTGTCGAGCGCCGCCAGCGACAGATGCGCAATGTCCATATTCAGGCCCATGCCGATGGCGTCGGTGGCGACCAGATAATCGACCTCGCCCGACTGATACATCGCCACCTGCGCATTGCGGGTTCTGGGGCTGAGCGCCCCCATCACAATCGCGGCCCCGCCCTTGTTGCGCTTCATCAGCTCGGCCAGGCCGTAAACATCGTGGGCAGAAAACGCCACCACCGCACTGCGGCGCGGCAGGCGGCTCAGCTTCACCGGCTTGGTATAGCTCAACGTCGAATAGCGCGGCCGGATGGTGATCTCGGCATCGGGCAGCAGACGCGCAATGAGCGGTCGCATGGTCTCGGCCCCCAAAAGCAGCGTCTCGTGCCGCCCGCGCGTGCCCAGCAGATGTTCGGTAAAGACATGGCCGCGCTCGCGGTCGGCCGCCATTTGAATTTCGTCGATGGCGACAAAATCCACCGGGCGGTGCCGGGGCATCGCCTCCACCGTGGCCAGCCAGTAGCGTGCGCCTTCGGGGACAATCCGTTCTTCCCCGGTGATCAGCGCGACCTGGCCGCGCCCCTTCACCGCGACCACGCGGTCATACACCTCGCGCGCCAAAAGCCGCAGCGGAAACCCCATCATGCCCGAGGTGTAGGACAGCATACGCTCGATCGCATAATGGGTCTTGCCGGTATTGGTCGGCCCAAGGACAGCTTTGAGGATGTGCGACATGGAGAATGGCTTTGAGGGTGATGGCGTCAAGAAGGAATAAGGGTCAGAGCATATACTGGCCTACAAATAGCGTTTCCTCGTGCCGTTGTGCACCCTATAGTCAGGATGAATTTGGTTTTTTCGGGGGATTGGTCATGAAACACACGGCTGTATCGCGGCGCGGATTTATCAAAGGCTCTGCAGCGCTGGGCGGCATGGCGGTTGCGGGCTCGGCGCTGGGGCAGGACGACGCCGGTTTTGCACTGGACGCAGCCGGGCAAGCTGCGGTCGAGGCCAGCCACGGCGTCGACTATAGCGACGCCGAATGGGCGCAAATGCTGGCCGGATATGATGACGTGCTGGAGCGCATCCAGGCGCGCCGGACCGGCATAACCCTTGAAAACACCCATGCCCCGGCGCTGACCTTCGACCCGCGCCTGCCGGGCCGGACCTATCACCGTCAGGCCAACACGGTGGAGACCGTTGGCGCGGTTGGCGATATCCCGACAAGCGACGCGGACATTGCCTTTGCCACCACGGTGGAGCACGGCGCGTGGATCCGCGCAGGGGCACTCACCAGCCTACGGCTGACCGAGATTTATCTTGACCGGATTGCCCGCCTGGCACCAGCGCTTGAAAATTTTGTCACCGTCACCGCCGATCTGGCGCGCCGCGAAGCGCGCAAAGCCGACGAGGAACTGGCCCAGGGCCGCGACCGCGGGCCGCTGCACGGCATTCCCTATGCGCTGAAAGACCTGGCTGACACCGCCGGCATCCGCACCACCTGGGGGGCCGCCCCCTGGGCCGACCGGGTGGCCGAAAGCGATGCGACCATCGTCACCAAATTGCGCGATGCGGGGGCGGTATTGCTGGGCAAAACCACATTGGGGGCACTGGCTTACGGCGACCGCTGGTTTGGCGGGCTGACCCGCAACCCCTGGGCTCCCGACGAAGGCTCATCGGGCTCGTCGGCGGGCTCAGCCTCGGCGACGGCGGCGGCGCTGTGTTCGTTTTCCATCGGAACCGAAACGCTGGGCTCGATCGTCAGCCCCTCGACCCGCTGCGGGGTGACGGGCCTGCGCCCCACCTTTGGCCGCGTTAGCCGGGCGGGGGCGATGGCGCTCTGTTGGTCGCTGGATAAATTTGGCCCCATCTGCCGGGGGGTTGAGGACACCGCGCTCGTTTTGGCGGCGATCAATGGCTATGATCCGGGCGACGCGAGCTCGCTGCAATGGGGCTTCACCTATGAAGGCACGCTTGCTGACCAGGGGGTGACCATCGGCTATGACCCGGCCTGGTATGAAGAGGCCACCGACACCGACCGCGCGGTGCTGGAGATGATCCGGTCCATGGGTTACCGCACCCGCGAGATCCGCCTTGAGGACCGGCCTTACGGGGCGCTGATTACCCAGCTGGAAGCCGAGGCAGCCGCCGCCTTTGAAGAGCTGGTGCTGAGCGGTCAGGACGACCTGATGGCCTGGCAGGACGACCGCGCCTGGCCCAACACCTTTCGCCAGGCACGGCTGATTTCGATGATCGAGCTGATCCAGGCGGACCGGCTACGCCGCGTGGTGATGCAGGATATGGCGGCGGTCTATGATATGGTCGATGTGATTGCCTGCCCCAATTTTGCCGGCAATATGCTGGTGATCACCAATTTCACCGGCACGCCGTCACTGACCTTGCCGGTGGGCTTTGAAGACCGCGCGCTGGCGCCGCGTACCGGCGAAGCGGGGGCCGAGCCGGGGCCGGTCACCCGGCTGCCGCATACCTTTACCCTGTGGGGCAATATGTTCCGCGAGGATCAGATTTTGGGCGTCGGGCGGCGCCTTGAGGCGCGGATCAATTTCCGCACCAACCGACCGTCCTTACCGTAAGAGGGCATCGAAGGCAGCAAGACCGGGGGAGACGGCAATGCGTAAGGAGCCAGAGCAAACCGCAACGAATGTGCACTCGCTTCGCTGGTTGTTTGACAATGTCCCCGACCACGCGGTGACGCGTTATGTGCGCAGCCTGACGCGCGACCCCAAGGGCGTGGCCAACACCCCCAGCCCGGCCAGCCATGCCGACGCCCTGCCCTTCATGTATCTGTTTGCGGCCGAGCCCGGCACCTACCGCTGTACGTATATGGGCAGCGAGGTCGAGCAATATCTGGGCATGAGCGCTGCCGTCGGCAAAACGCTGGACGACATTGTCCCGCGCGGGCGAGTGCAGGAGCGCTATGACGGCCTCAAGGCCATTCACCGCGGCGGCTTTGCGCTGGTGGCCACCAACACCATTATCGGCCCACACGGCGGCCATGTGCACGCGGCCTTTGTCGGGCTGCCGCTTAGGGCTGAGCATGCCTCGGACGTGATGTGTTTTCTGGTGCCGTGGCGCGAAGACTGAAGCGAGAGGCCCCTGCCGTGACACGCCATGAACCCCAACAAAGCGACACGGTTCTGCGCACGCTGGACTGGCTGGTGGAAGCGGTCCCCGGCCACGCGGTGACACAGTTTCTATGCGCGCATGACATCGGCCCGGACGGCCTGACCACCACACCCAGCCCGGCACACCACGCCGATGCGCTGCCGTTTATGTATATGTTCAAGGCCGAGCCCGGCACCTTTCGCTGCACCTATATGGGCTCGCGCGTTGAGCAGTTTCTGGGCATGACCGACGCGTTGGGCAAAACGCTGGAGGAAGCGCTGCCGCCCGAGCGGATCCCCGAGCGCTATCAGGGCCTGATGGCCGTTCATCAGGGGCGCCGGGCGTTTGTCGCCACCAATGTGGTGATGGGGGCGCACGGCGGCAAGGTCGCGGTTGCCTTTGTGGGCGTGCCACTCAGCGTCGATCACAGTTCGGACGTGCTGTGTTTTCTGGTCCCGTGGCGCGCGGATGATTGACATTCTAAGTATCGCATGCGGCTGGCATTTGACGCGCATATCCGTCTTGAAAGACTTGCACACGCCGGTTCAAACGGCAAAAAGGCCGGGCGCATGATGCACCCGGCCTTGAGAGAAAGATCATTTTAGACGATAAGGCTTAGCCGCGCTCGACCGCGTCAAGGCTTTCATTCAGCGCCACCAGCGACGCCGCCAGCAGCACCAGGTCTTTCAGCAGAAACTGACCGGGCAGGACCGAGATACCAAGCCCGCCGACCGAGGCTTCAAACACGCCG
The DNA here is from genome assembly GCA_030148905.1 of Kordiimonadaceae bacterium. Classification (GTDB taxonomy): domain Bacteria; phylum Pseudomonadota; class Alphaproteobacteria; order Sphingomonadales; family Kordiimonadaceae; genus JASBSO01. The sequence continues at coordinate 28,986 of JASBSO010000012.1, forward strand.
GGCGTGGTGAAGAAAAAGCTGAAGGTCAGCAGGAAAGTGGCAACGGCGCCCGCCGCTCCGGCAACCGCCAGCTTGGGCGAGACAAAGCGGCCAAGCAGCAGCACCGCGATAAGGAGTTCGACCGTGCCGATGAGGTTGGAAGCGGTCTGCGTTTCAAACAGCATCAGCAGAAAGCGGATGAACGGGCTGTTGCCGATCAGGCCTTCGATGGCACCGGCTTCATAGGCGGTAAATTTCATCCCGCCAAACCACAAAAAGGTAATCGGCAGGGCAAGATATAAGCCCTTTTGACCAAGCAAGCGGATCGCACCGCGCAGGCTGTAATCGGAATTGGTTGGGGTTTGGGTGGTGTGTGTCATGGGTTTCAGTCCTGAGTTTGTGAGTTTCAAAATCTTTTGCCGGGCCCGCTTTTCGCTATTGAGCGCGGCGATGGGGTAAGATATATTTGTTACCGACTGTTCCGTCAATTATTAATTACGGACTATTCGGTAACAAATATGCGAGCACCTTGTGTTCGGCATCAAAGCCGCACAGGGTTGATAAAACAGGAGACCGTCATGCCCAGACCCCGTGGTTTTGATGCCGATGCAGCACTGGATGCGATCAAGGCGACCTTTTGGACTTATGGATATGAAGGCACATCGATCCAGCGCCTTGAGGACGCAACCGGTCTGAAAAAACAAAGCCTGTACCGGCTATACGGCGACAAGCGCGGCATGTATCTGGCGGCGCTGAAGGCCTATGACGAGCATGAAAATGCCGCCGCCATCGACACCCTAACCGCCGAGGGGTCGGCCCGCGACCGGCTGAAGCGCCTGTTTACAAGCCTCATTGACGACGCTGACCCGCGCGGCTGTTTGATGTGCAATGCCGGCACCGACCAGGCGGCGCTGGACGATGGCTCGGGCGCGGCGGTGCGCGCCATGCTGAGCCGCCTGCGTCAGGCCTTTGAGGCGGCATTGGGCGCGCTTGACGACTACCGGCAGGACGACCGGTTGCGGGCCGGAAAAGCCGCCGCGCTTGTGGCCAGCTATATCGGCCTGCGCGTGCTGATCAAGGCGGGCGAACCCGCCGACCGCCTGCACGCGCTGGTTGCTGATATCATGAAGAGCCTGTAACCGTTCAGGCGTATTTGGGGGCGCGTTTTTCCATCATCGCGGCGACGCTTTCGGCAAAATCGGGCGAGGCAAGCTGCTCGCCAAAGATTTGCGCTTCGGTGGCCATATGCGATGCAACCGCGGCGCGCTGATGGCGGATCAGCGCCTTGGAGCGTTTGAGCGCCGTCGGTGCCGCAGCGGCAACGCTGGCGGCGATCGTGCCAACCTCGTCCATCAAGGCGCTGTCGTCAAAGACCCGCGCAACCAGGCCGTATTGGTGGGCCTCGTCGGCGCTGAGCGTCCGCCCGGCAAGCAAGATATCATTGGCAATAGCCATCCCCACCGATGCCGGCAGCAGCATGGACGACGCGGCCTCGGGCACCAGACCCAGCTTGACAAAGGGCGCGCTGAAGGTGGCGCTTTTGCCGGCATAGACCAGATCACAGTGCAGCAGCATGGTCAGCCCAACGCCGATGGCCATACCGTTAACGGCGGCGATCAACGGCTTGGGGCAACTGCTGATCGCGTCCAGAAACTGTCCAACCGGCGGGGTGTCATGGTCCGACCGGTTGCCGCTGGCAAAATCCATCAGGTCATTGCCTGCCGTAAAACTGTCGCCCACGCCGGTGATCACCAGCGCCCGCAGGCTGTTATCGGTGCCGTATGACCGGATCGCATCCGCCATGGCCTGATACATCGCCTGGGTGATGGCATTCTTTTTCTCGGGCCGGTGAAGCGTCACCGTCCGGATGCCGCCCGCGTCTGATACTGTGATGCTGTCGGTCATGCCTTTGTCCTTTCTTGAAATTGCTGAAACGCGGCGGCCGCGTGGCTATTGATGATGTCTGCGCCATTCTCGGCGGCGTGGGTCAAAAACCGCGCGATGATCTTTTGCTCGCCCGCAGTGAAGGGCGCAAGCAAGGCCGCATTGATCCGCTGCGTACCCTCTGCCGTTGCTTCGGCGGCGCGTCGGCCCGCATCCCCAATCGAAATGATCGTGCTTCGGCCATCCGTTGGGCAGGGCTGACGCGTTACCAATTCCGCAGCCACCATGCGGTCGATCAACCCGGTCAAGCTGGACTTGCCCATATTCAGACGTGCCGCAATCGCCGAAATCGGCTGGCGGTCGCGTTTGACAAGCGCAAACAGCACCGCCTGCTGCGTCGCGGTCAGCCCAGTATGCGCCTTCAGTGCATGATCCGCCGCCCGAAACAAGGCCCCATGCGCCCTTTGCAGCGCGTGAAAAACCCGAAATGATGTCATATATATTTAGTTCGCATATGAATTAAATAGAATCAATAGCGATCAGGACATGCGAATGTGTATGTCCACCGCCCAAGGCGCGGGCGGGTTTTCTGTGGCCTTCGCGGCTGCGGGATTTTATGGTGCGCGTCGCACCGATGATTTCCCTTGTGGGCAATGAGGTTACACCATGCTGCCAACCACCGACCACAGCCTGGACTGGCTTTATGAGTATTACCCGGACCATCTGGTGACGCGGTTTTTGCAGTCTGCCAAATTTGACGGCGCCGTATTGGTGGATGATTTTTCCCCGATCGACCATGCCGGGATATTGCCGCACGTGTTCACCTTGCGCGATGAAGGGACAAGCTTTCGCTATACCTATACCGGGTCGTGGGTGGACACCGTGGCGGGGGTGGACTTCGATACCCGCAATAAGAGCCTGCACGATGTCGTCTCGCCCAAGCGGGTGGACGAGCGCCTGGCGGTCCTGCGCACAATTGTCGACGAGCGACGCATGATCATTCAAAGTGAAAGCGTACCCGTTGACGACCGCGCGCATGTACCTGTGCTGTTTGTCGGCTTTCCGCTAGGGCCAGCGCATATCTCGGACGTGTGCTGTATCATGTCCAAGCTTTGAGGCGGGTACGCGGCCTTGGCCTTGACTTTGCCGCCTGGCTCTTGTATCTCCGCGCGACTTAACCGGTCCTTTGACCCTGATTGAAAGACTCGCCCGCGCCCGCCGCTGGCAGAGAAAAAAGGATAAAATCATGGCTCGTGTATGCGAACTGACCGGCAAGCGCGTGATGACGGGAAACAATGTGAGCCACGCTCATAACAAAACCCGCCGCCGCTTCTTGCCAAACCTGACCAAAGCCACGCTGATCTCCGACGCGCTCGGACGCTCGTTCAGCTTCAAGCTGTCGACCCACGCCCTGCGTTCGGTGGAACACACCGGCGGTCTCGACAATTTCCTCTTGAAGGCGCGCGATGAAAATCTGTCGCAAAACGCCCTGAAGGTGAAACGTCAGGTCAAGAAGGCGCAGGCGGAAGCCGCTGCTGCCTAAGCCGACAGCCCGGCTTTTCAAAGATTTCAAAGACGCTGCGAACCCCGGTTCGCGGCGTTTTTTGTATGGCACCCGCCCACGGCATGATAGGATTTGATGCATTGACCACGGGGACGGTCTTGGGGGGGGGTGTTGTGCGCAAATTATCTGTCATCCGACGCTATATCCGTCGCGCGCTTGGTGATTTTAGCGGTAACGACGGCACCATGTCGTTTCTGAATAAGTGTATCTTCGCCGTAATCGCCGTATCGCTGATCAGCGCCGTAATCGAGACCGAACCAACCCTGCAGAACGCGCTGCCCTTCATATGGTTGAATGTGGGCTTTGCCCTATTCTTTAGTGCCGAATTTGTCATCCGCCTTTGGGCCTTTACCGGCCGGTATCACATTGACGGCGCGATCAAGCGGTTACCGCCTGATGTCCGCGGCATTCTGGCGCTGGACCTGGTGGTGGTGTCCTTTTGGGTCGGATCAGTTTCAGAAATTTTCCTGCTGCGATTTCTGCGTCTGGTCTTGCTTATTCGCCTGATGGAAGTGCCGGTTATCGCTGCAGCACTGCGCGACCTGGCGGCGGCTGTATATTCGCGCCGCGGCGAGCTGGCCGTCAGTTTAATTTTCGCCGCCATCATCATGTTTGTGGCGGCTGTGGCGCTCTACTTGATTGAGGGTCGTATCCAACCCGACGCCTTTGGCAGCATCCCCAGAGCCCTGTGGTGGGGGGTCGCAACGCTGACTACTGTTGGCTACGGCGATGTCTTCCCGGTCACCGCGCTTGGTAAATGCGCCGCTGCGATTTTCGCGCTTGCGGGCATTGGTGTTGTCGCCCTACCCGCCGGGATTTTCGCCTCTGCGCTCGTTGACCGGTTGGGCAAAACATCTGCGCCCTGAAGGCCAAGGACACTGTGGTCATGAACCGGGGTCAAGAATCTCAAACACCATCAACAGCGTGCGCTGCAGCGGTGAGAAATTGTCGTCCGACACCACCCACAGGCGCGGGCCATTTTCGCCGCCTGTGACCGCAACCCCTTCAATATTGTCGATATTGAGGGGCGGCGTAATCCGCGCCAGTTCAACCGGTGTGATGCGCGCCCCCGCCACCGCTGCGCGCGCCGGAAAGCGCAGCACCGCGATCGACACCCCGTCCACCACCGAATAGCGCCGCGCGGTGACGATGATATCGCCATTCGGCAGGCTGGCGGCGCTGGTTGGGGCGTGGTCTTTCGGCACCTGCAGGAAAAATTCCTGCGGCTGGCGGCGATAATCCATCACCCATCCGCGCGCCAGCCCGGCCGGTGCGCCGCGCTCGGCAAGCATAATCAGCCGAGCGTCGCGGTCCCAGGTCAGGGCCTCGAGCCCGCCATTTTCGGGCAGGCTGCGGAAAAATTCTGGCCCGAGCGCGGGGATCGGCTCGGCAAGCTGGCCCTGCTGCCATACGCGCTCGACGCTGTGTTTGTCCTCGCGGCTGATCACATAGCCAAAGGGCGGGGTGAAGGCCATGTCCTCCACATCGCGGAACCGGTCACGGTCATCGGTTTCGGGAGCAAAGCGGGCAAAGGGCTCGAGCGTGGCATCCACAAATACCGACTGGTCGCCGCTCAGGACGGCGTTGAACCAGACGCCCGCATCATTGAGCATCACAATCTGGTCGCCGCGCACGTCGATCGCGCTAAAGCCGCCAAAGGCCGGCGAGGGTGAGGTCAGATGCCAGCCCTGAACGAAGCGCAGTGTGCCAATGTCGCGTTTGCGCGGGTCTTCAGGGTCCAACAGGATAGGCGCCGCCTTCACCTCGATCGGGGTGCGGATCAGCACGCGGGCCTTGACCGATTCGGCACCGCAGGCAGACACCAAAACTGCAGCCAGCAGGGTCATGACGGCCAAAACCCTGGTCATGCGCGCCGCCCCTGTGCGCTGGGCGGTTGCTGGTCAAACAGGCTGGCAAGCTGATCGGTCATCGCACCACCCAATTGTTCTGCATCCAAAATGGTAACGGCCCGTTTATAATAGCGCGTGACGTCATGACCAATGCCTATTGCAGTCAATTCGATGGGCGACCGATCCTCGATCCAGTGGATGACCTGACGCAGGTGGTTTTCCAGATAGGTGCCATTATTGGCGCTGAGCGTGCTGTCGTCCACCGGCGCACCGTCAGAGATCACCATCAGAATGCGGCGTTCTTCGGGGCGGGCCAGCAAGCGGTTATGCGCCCAGATCAACGCCTCGCCGTCGATATTTTCTTTCAGCATGCCTTCGCGCATCATCAGGCCCAGATTGCGCCTTGCGCGCCGCCACGGGGCATCGGCGGTTTTATAGATGATATGCAATAGGTCGTTGAGCCGCCCCGGTGCCATGGGCCGCCCGGCATCAAGCCAGGCCTCGCGGCTTTGCCCACCCTTCCAGGCGCGGGTGGTAAAGCCCAAAATCTCCACCGATACCCCGCAGCGCTCCAGCGTGCGCGCCAGAATGTCGGCGGAAATGGCGGCAATGGAAATCGGCCGCCCGCGCATCGACCCCGAATTGTCCAGAAGCAGCGTCACCACGGTATCGCGAAACTCGGTTTCCGATTCGAGCTTGTAGCTGAGCGGAGTGGTCGGATTGGCAACAACGCGGGCCAGACGCGCGGCATCCAGCATCCCTTCCTCGAGGTCAAATTTCCAGTGGCGGCGCTGCTGTGCCATCAGGCGGCGCTGCAGGCGGTTGGCCAATTTGGACACCGCGCCCGACAGCTGCACCATCTGCTGGTCAAGATAGCGGCGCAGCCGGTCCAGCTCTTCCTGGTCGCACAAATCCTCGGCGCGCAGCACTTCGTCAAACTGATCGGTAAACACCTTGTAAAAGGGCGCATCGGGCAGCGTCTCAAAGGGCCGGTTGGGCCGCCAGGGGATCGAGCCGCGCTGCTCGCCGTCGCCCGCGGCGGCGTCCATATCGTCGGTGGGCTCGACCGAGGTTTCGCCGTCGGCGTCGCCGGTTTCCTGCTCTTCGCTGTCGGACTGTTCGCCCGATTCGGACCCGCCGGCATCCTCGCCCGCATCTTCGCCGCGCGGGCCGTCGGGCGGCGTATCGCCCGCCTGATCGGACGTATCGCTGTCGTCGTCCTGCTCGTTTTCGCCATCAAAATCATCGCCCGCCTCGTCGCCGATCAAATCGGCGATCAGGCTGCGCGCCAGTTTGGACACCGCCTGCTGGTCGTCCGCCCGGTCGGCCATATCGTCCAGATAATGACCGATTTTTTCCTCAAGCCAGCCGCGCTCGCCCGCCAGCCGCGATAACGCAGACGCCGGGGGTGGTGTGCCGGTCAGTTTTTCCCGCACCATCAAGGCCACCAGTTCCGGCAGCGGCGGCGCGTCGCCAGCATCCGGCCGGTCCAGCCCCGCCGCCTTGCAGCGCTGTTCGATAACCGGTTCCAGATTTTGCCCCACACCCCGGTAAAGCCGGGCGCCGTAGGATTCGGCGCGGGCTTCCTCGACCGCATCAAAGATTTTGCGCCCCAGCGCCTGTTTGGGGGCAAGGCGGGCATGCACCCCGGCATCATGAAAGCGCATCCGCATGGCGGCCGCGTCGGCCTCGCCGCGGATACGGCGCACATCGGCAAGCGCGGCAGAACTTGAGAGTTGCGGCAGGCGCAGTTCGCCCGCTTTCATCCCCGGGGTGTCGGAGGAAAAGCGCACCGACAGGTTTTGCTCTTCCGACAGGGCGCGAAAGGTGTTCGCAATGGCGGCCTCGAAGGCCTCGCGTTTTTTGCCGCCTTGATCGCTCATTGATCGCTCACCGGCTTAGTCGGCCTGCACCGCCTGTGTGCCGGTCGATTCGGGCAGGTCCTGACCGAAACAGCGCTGATAATATTCAGCCACCGTACCGCGTTCGGTTTCATCGCATTTGTTCAAAAAACTGAGCCGAAACGCGAACCCAACATCGCCGAAAATACGGGCATTTTGCGCCCAGCTGAGCACCGTACGCGGGCTCATCACGGTGGAAATATCCCCGATCATAAAGCCTTCGCGGGTCAGGTCGGCAACGCGCACCATATTGGCCAGCGTGGTTTTGCCCTCCTCGCTGTCGCCGTAGCTGGGCTCCTTGGCCAGCATGATGTTGGTCTCGACGTCGTGCTCCAGATAATTGAGCGTGGTCACAATATGCCAGCGGTCCATCTGGCCCTGGTTGATTTGCTGGGTACCGTGATAGAGCCCGGTGGTGTCGCCGAGCCCGACGGTGTTGGCGGTGGCAAAAATCCGGAAGGCCGGGTGCGGGCGGATGACGCGGCTTTGATCCAGAAGCGTCAGCTTGCCCTCCACCTCCAGCACACGCTGGATCACAAACATCACATCGGGGCGACCGGCGTCATATTCGTCAAACACAATTGCGGTGTTGGATTGCAGGGCATAAGGCAGGATGCCTTCCTGAAATTCGGTCACCTGCTTGCCGTCTTTCAGCACGATGGCATCCTTGCCCACCAGGTCGATCCGGCTGATATGGCTATCCAGATTAACCCGGATGGTGGGCCAGTTGAGGCGCGCCGCCACCTGTTCGATATGCGTCGACTTGCCGGTGCCGTGATAGCCCTGCACCATCACCCGGCGATTGTGGGCAAAACCGGCAAGAATGGCGAGCGTGGTATCGGGGTCGAAAACATAAGTCTCGTCAACATCGGGGACATGGGGGTCGCGCTCGGAAAAGGCGGGCACGCGCATGTCTACATCGATGCCAAACACATCGCGCACCGAAACATCGGTGTCGGGAACACCGGAAATCGCCTGGTTTTCAGCCGTCGCAAAATTCATGAAAATCATTCCTCAGGACAATGGACACCAGGACAGGCTTGCGCCGGGCAAGTGGACTGCCTAGTCTTAAAAAAACGCGTCAGCCTAACGCCCCGATCGCAGGCTTGCAAAGCCTTCTCGCGGGCGCGGATCAGAATCCTGAAAGACCCTTACGGAAATCAGGGCGCACACAAACCCAGCGAAATGGAAGTCCATGTCTGTCGAAGAGACCATTCGAGAAAAACTGACCGCCGCCTTTGCCCCCAGCCTGCTGGAGGTGATCAACGAATCAGACAAGCACCGCGGCCATGCGGGCAGCCCTGGAACGGGCGAAAGTCATTTTGCGGTCAAAATTGAAGCCGCCGCCTTTGCAGGCACCAGCCGGATTGCGCGTCAGCGCATGGTGATGGCCGCGCTTGAAGACGAGCTTGCCGGCCCCGTGCACGCGCTCTCCATCAAGGCGGATGCCCCGGCGCACGACTAATCATCGTGCCCCGAAAGGGGTGGCGAGCAGCACGAAGTCGTGCGCAATCGGCCTTTTAAAATCCGCGGCGTGCGGCTTCGCGGCTCGCCCAGAGGCCACCTATCGCTGCCAGGCTAAGAGCGGCGACCCCTATCACATCTGCAAATGCTGAAATGTCCATGTTTTGTCTCCGTCCCGATCGGCACCGGTGCCAGCGTCTTTATTGCGCTCAGTCATTGGCGGCGATCGTGGCAAAAGCATGAACGAAGTTGGGCAGAGTGGCGACAGATAGAGACAATTTTCATGAGTTTGTATCAAAGCTCTGGACATCACCGGGTCTCACCGCATGTCACAGGAATGCGCACAGGGCCTTTGCGGTGATTGCATTCGGCGCGGCGTGCGGTATAAAGCGCCCACAGTGGGGGTCTATACGAACCCCCGCAGCAGGCTTTTGCCCGACCCCCGCACACCCGTGCGACCTGCCGTTTCATAGATGGCGCCTGCGCAGCGCTGTAGAGGAGAAGCACTCATGACAACCGTCGGCACCGACACCTTGGGAACCCGTTCCACCCTGACTGTCGAGGGCAAAGATTATGCCTATTATGACCTTGGCAAAGCCGCCGAAACCATTGGCGATATTTCCCGGTTGCCCTTTACGCTGAAGGTGCTTCTGGAAAACCTGCTGCGTCACGAAGACGGCTCTTCGGTGACCGTCAAGGACATTCAGGCGCTTGCCAACTGGCAAAAAGAGGGTCGGATGAACCACGAAATTGCCTACCGGCCCGCGCGCGTGCTGATGCAGGATTTCACCGGCGTGCCCGCTGTTGTTGACCTCGCCGCGATGCGCGCCGCGATGAAAGATCTGGGCGGCGATGCGAAAAAGATCAACCCGCTGGCACAGTGCGACCTGGTGATCGACCACTCGGTGATGGTGGACAAATTTGCGACCCAAAGCGCGTTCAAAGACAATGTCGCGCTGGAGATGGAGCGCAACAAAGAACGTTATGAATTTCTGAAATGGGGTCAGGGCTCGTTTGACAATTTTTCGGTTGTGCCCCCTGGCACCGGCATTTGCCACCAGGTAAACCTTGAATATCTGGCCCGCGCCGTGTGGTCGACCGAAGACCAGGACGGCACACTGGTGGCCTATCCCGACACCTGCGTCGGCACCGACAGCCACACCACCATGATCAACGGCCTCGCCGTTCTGGGGTGGGGCGTTGGCGGTATCGAAGCCGAAGCGGCCATGCTTGGCCAGCCGGTATCGATGCTGATCCCGGAAGTGGTCGGCTTCAAGCTGACCGGCAAACTGAACGAGGGCATCACCGCCACCGATCTGGTGCTGACCGTTGTGGAAATGCTCCGCAAAAAAGGCGTGGTTGGAAAATTTGTTGAGTTTTACGGCGACGGCCTTGATCAGCTGACCCTCGCCGACCAGGCCACCATCGCCAATATGGGCCCCGAATATGGTGCCACATGCGGGTTTTTCCCGATCAGCCAGACCACCATTGACTATATGCGCTTTACCGGCCGCGCCGAGGACACGCTGTCACTGGTGGAAGCCTATGCCAAGCAGCAGGGCCTGTGGCGCGACGCATCGACGCCCGAGCCGGTCTTTACCGACACGCTGGAATTGGACATTTCCACCGTCAAGCCGTCGCTCGCCGGCCCCAAACGCCCGCAAGACCGCGTAGAACTGGCGAAAGCCGACACTGCATTTGATACGGTTATGGCCGACTTCGACAAAGGCGGCGACACCACCGAATATACGGTTGAGGGCGAAGACTTCACCCTGACCCACGGCGATGTCTGCATTGCAGCGATTACCAGCTGTACCAACACCTCGAACCCCAGCGTACTGATCGCCGCCGGGCTGGTGGCCAAAAAAGCCAATGAACTGGGCCTGACCCGCAAGCCTTGGGTGAAAACGTCGCTGGCCCCCGGCAGCCAGGTGGTGACCGACTATCTGGACCGATCGGGGCTGACCGAGCATCTGGACGCGCTCGGCTTTAACCTTGTGGGCTATGGCTGTACGACCTGTATTGGCAATTCGGGCCCGCTGGATGCGCCCATCTCCAAGGCCATTAACGAAAACGACCTGGTGTGCACGTCGGTGCTGTCGGGCAACCGGAACTTTGAAGGCCGCGTGAGCCAGGACATCAAGGCCAATTATCTGGCCTCGCCGCCGCTGGTGGTGATTTACGCCATTGCCGGGTCGATGAAGATCAACGTCACCACCGATGCCATCGGCACCGACAAAGACGGCAAGGATGTGTACCTCAAGGACCTGTGGCCCACCAACGCCGAAGTGGCCGAGGCCATGCAGGGCGCGCTGACCCGCGAAATGTTTGTCGAGCGCTATGCCAATGTGTTCGACGGCACACCCGAATGGCAGGCCATCGATGTGACCAAGGGCGAAACCTATGACTGGAACGCCGCCTCGACCTATGTTCAACATCCGCCCTATTTTGAGGGCATGAGCATGGACATCGACGAGCCGAGCGATATTGTCGGCGCACGGCCGCTAGCGCTTTTGGGCGAATCGATCACCACCGACCACATCAGCCCGGCAGGGGCCATCAAGGCCGACAGCCCGGCAGGCAAATATCTGCAAGACCGGCAGGTCGCACCCAAGGATTTCAACAGCTATGGCTCGCGCCGCGGCAATCACGAAGTGATGATGCGCGGCACCTTTGCCAATATTCGCTTGCGCAATCTGATGGCCCCCGGCACCGAAGGCGGCTGGACAACGCACCAGCCATCGGGCGAGGTGATGTCGATCTTTGAAGCGGCAGAAAAATACAAGGCCGATAACACGCCGCTGGTGGTCATCGGCGGCACCGAATACGGCACGGGCTCGTCGCGCGACTGGGCGGCAAAAGGGACCATTTTGCTAGGTGTCAAAGCTGTGATCACTGAAAGCTTTGAGCGGATCCACCGGTCAAACCTTGTCGGGATGGGCGTGTTGCCGTTGGTGTTCAAAGACGGCGACAATCGCGAATCGCTGGGTCTGGACGGCACCGAGACCTTTGATATCACCGGGATTGAAGGTGGCCTGAAGCCACAAATGGATCTGGGCGTGACCATCCACTATGCGGATGGTCGCAGCAAAGAGATCACCGTGACCTGCCGCCTCGATACCGAAAACGAGGTGACCTACTACAAAAATGGCGGGATTTTGCACTATGTCCTGCGGCGCCTTGCCGCATAGACAATATGGTCTTGGTCTAAAACAGTCACAATTATTTGATGGAACCAGCGCCCGTTTGGGCGCTGTTTTCATTGCTCTCACACGCAGTTGATTGGCTTGAGAGCAGGGGCGGCGGTTAGGTTCGGGGCTATGTTTTTGAAGTCACTTATATATGCCGCAGCGGCGAGCGCGATGTTGTTTAGTGCGCCCGCTTCTGCTCAAGAGGCCCAGAATGATGAGCCGCTCAAAGTTGTTGAGTTGTTCACCTCGCAGGGATGCAGCAGCTGTCCGCCTGCTGACGCCGTGCTGCGCGGGTTGAAGGATCGCGACGACATTTTAGCGCTGTCCTGGGCTGTGGATTATTGGGACCGCCTGGGGTGGAAAGACACCTTTGGTGACCCGCAACACTCGCGCCGTCAGCGCGCCTACAACAAGCGCATGGGTCGCAGCGGTGTGTATACCCCGCAAATGATCATCGACGGTCGGTATCAGGTTGTGGGCAGTCGCCGCGACGATGTCGAAGAGGCGATTGTCTCTGCCGATAATGACGAGCACATGATCAGCACGCCGACGGTCCACACCACCGGCGACATGATCGAGATTGATCTCGCGCCTGCGACCCTGCCGCAAACGGTGGCGGTTCGGATTGTGTGGTATCTGTCCGAGGCGGCGGTCAATGTTCAGCGCGGTGAAAACCGCGGCCGCGAATTGGTGTACACCAATGTTGTGCGCTACACCGAAATGGCCGAGGACTGGAACGGCGCTGCGCGGACCATTGCCATCGACCCCGAACACGGCGAAAAGCTGGGGGCCGACCATGTTGCCGTGCTGCTGCATAAGGGGTTTGGCGAAGGCGAAATCCTTGCCGCAGCGAAGATATCGCTGAATGACCCTGCACTAGCCAGCGGCCGCTAATACCATCACAATCAGACACCGGCAGGCTTGAACACCGGGACGGGAGCGCGCTAGGCTTTGGCCATGGCGCGCTTTTTCTTTTCTCTCCTGTTTGCCGTGGCTTTGGGCCACGGTGAGCTATGTGCTGCGGATGGTGCAGCGCTGATCAGGGAAACCGATCTGGATTACCGTGCCAGCCAAAGCCGCCGCAACGACGCACTGGTTTACTATAACAGCGGCGATTTCCCGCGGGCGCTCAGCGCCATGACCGACGCTTCCAGGCTCAGGCCGACGCATTCGGGGCTGATCCTCAACCGCGTGCGGCTGGCACTGGCCGCCGGGATGGCCGAAGCGGCGCTGGATGCGGCCACCGACTATCAAAATCTGGGCCTGCCGCTGCCGGGCGGCATTTTGGACACGCTCGTCCAGCAAAGCGACAGCCCGCTGATCGGCGGCTTGGTGCGCAAAAACACGGCGCTCAGCCGCCCGGTCGGACGGTTCGAGACCTATGCGACCATTCCCGCCGAATACCGGCTGGTGGAGGCCGTCGTCGCTGACGGTGACGGGCGGCTTTATGCAACAACCGTGGTCTCGCGGCAAATCATCGGCCAGAGGGATGACGGCACGTGGCGGGTGATTTTGGACGGCGCAAAGGCCGGATATCCGAGCTTTTTCGGGCTGGTCTATGACGGTGGGTATTTGACGGCGAGCTACGGTGTGATCGACCAGACGCCGGGATGGACCTTTCCCTATAAGGTGACGGGGCTGCTGACGGTCAACCCGGAGACCGGCAAGGTCACCGAAACCTTCGATGCCAATCGTGCGACCGACCCGCTGGAGCAGTTGGGCGATATCGGGCGTATTGGCTACCGGGTTTATGTCAGCGACGCGGCGACGGGCGGGGTTTACCACAAGGGAAATTGCCAATTTCACCGCGTGAACGGCACCCATGACGGCATTCAAAATCCGCAAGGCATTGCCTTTTTAGAGGGCAGCCCACACGCGGACGGGCGCGTCTTTGTCGCCGATTATGGCCGCGGCATCTGGGAGCTGTTTCTTTACGACCCGCCCAAGCTTATGGCCTGGCCCGGTGACCAAACCCTCTTGGGTATTGATGGGCTGGTGGCCTACAAAGATGCACTTTACGCCGTACAAAACGGGGTGCAGCCCAACCGTGTGCTGAAATTGAGCCTCAAAGGCGACAGCATCAGCGCCGTCGAGGTCATCGCGCAAAACCATGAAGATTTTCACGAACCGACAACGCTGGCGGTCATTGATGTGGGCCTGCTGCTGGTTGCCCAGTCGCAGTGGCCGATTTACGGCAAGGACGGCGTAGTGAAAGACGGCACGGCCCCAACAGAGACCAAAATTCTCAGGCTGATTGAAGGCGAGTGAGCGCCCACCCCGCCGCATCGGCCACGACGGGATCGGGGTCGTCGATTAATCGTGTCGTATACGGAATGAATGTTTTATCACCCGAATTGCCAATGGCATAAAGCACATTGCGCACAAAGCGATTGCGGCCAATGCGCTTGATCGGGCTTTTGCGAAAGAGTTGGCGAAACGCCGCATCATCGAGCGTGACCAAAGCGTCAAGCGGGGGGGATTGCAGCTCTGCGCGCGCATGAAAGGCGGCATCGCGTGCGGTTTGTGCAAATTTGTTCCACGGGCAGACGGCCAAACAGTCATCGCAGCCATAAATGCGGTTGCCAAGCTTGGGGCGCAGCGCCTCGTCCACCGGGCCCTTATGTTCGATGGTCAAATAGCTGATACAGCGACGCGCATCGAGCGTGTAGGGCTCGGGAAAGGCGTTCGTCGGGCAAATATCAAGGCAGGCCCGGCACGCACCGCAGTGATCACTATGCGGGCTTGAGCGCGGCAGGTCGAGCGTGGTCATCATCGCCGCCAAAAACACCCAGCTGCCATGACTGCGGGTGACCAAATTGGTGTGCTTGCCCTGCCAGCCAAGGCCCGCAAGCGCCGCCAGCGGCTTTTCCATCACCGGGGCGGTATCGACAAACACCTTGAGATCACAACCAAATTCCTGCGCCATCCAGCGGCCAAGCGCCTTGATGCGTTTTTTCAAAACATCATGATAATCAAGATTTTGGGCATAGACCGAAATGGTGCCGCATGACTTTTTGTCCAGCGCCGCTAACGGATTATCCGCGGGGCCGTAATTCGCCGTGAACATCAAAACGCTTCGCGCCTCAGCCCACAAGCCGCGCGGGCTTTCGCGGTGATGCTGGCGGTCAGCAAGCCACGCCATGCTGCCGTGATGCCCGGCGTCGAGATAGGCCTGCAGGCCCGCACGCATCTCCCGCGTGCCCTCGGGCGGCGCAACGCCGACGCCATCAAAACCGAGCGCTTTTGCTTCATCGCAGATACGACGATATATGTCGTCTGGGACGACTTTTTGATCAGAAGTCGATTTCACCATAATGCGCCGGGGGCTTGAGGCCGGGAATGACATCGGTCAACAGCGGGCTGACCGAGCGGCGCGACTTGACGCGCACATACCAGTCTTTGGCGGTGGGCCAGCGGTCCCACAAGATATCGCCGAAATAATCCACCACACTAAGGTGCGCCGCCGCCGCCGCATCGGCCATGGTAAAGCGGCTGCCTGCCAGATAATGCCGCCGCTCGGCCAGATATTCGATATAGGCCAGATGTGTTCTGAGATTGTGCGCGGCGCAGCGAATGGCATCGCTATTGGGTTCGCCCATCTGCATGAAGCGTTTAAACAGCTTTTCATTGACGGTGTGGCGGGTCACTTCGGTGCCGAGCTTGGAATGGAACCAGTCCACCAGCCGCCGCACTTCGTGCCGGTCTTCCGGCGCTTCGGGCAGAAGGGCGGGTTCGGGGATGGTGTCTTCCAGAAACTCGGCGATGGCGCGCGTGCCCGACAGCGCCCGCCCGTCATCCAGCAGCAGAACCGGCACTTCACCCGCCGGGTTCAGCTTCAAAAACGCGTCGCGGCGCTCCCAGTCTTTTTCGAGCCTGAGCGTTGTTTCCAGGCGCTTTTCAGCCAGAAGTACGCGGATAAACCGCGCCGACGGGTTGAGCCAGTGATGATAGAGAATCGGCATGCCCGCGAGGCTACTCATTCCACTCCTAAACGCCAAGCCTTTCGCGCATCATATGCGCAGAAGCCACCGTTGACGCTGTTGAAAGCGGCCACGCACCGCGCGGCCCGCACCGCCACCCGAGTGCCGAACCGGTTTATGCAGCGCTGACGTCCGGGTTTTCCGCTTCAACGGGGGCGGGCAGACGACTGATCATTTCCTTGGGCACAACTTGCAGGAAATTGGGCAAATGCGCGTCCCACTGCGCCAAAATCTGCGTCCCCCACAGCGAATCGGTTTCCTGAACATGCTGCTCGATCAAAGCGCGCAATTCGGCCTGCCAGTGGCCAACCCTCACCGGCACCACCCTTACGCTTTCAGTGTTAATGCGCACATGCGCCTCGCCCGAAGCGTCGTAGATATAGGCCATACCGCCCGTCATTCCGGCACCGAAATTATCGCCGATATCGCCCAGAATCACAGCGCGGCCCCCGGTCATATATTCGCAGCCATTGGCCCCGCACCCTTCCACCACCACATCAGCGCCCGAATTGCGTACGGCAAAGCGCTCGCCCGCTTGCCCGGCGGCAAACAACTGGCCGGCCGTCGCCCCGTACAGCACGGTATTGCCGATAATGGTGTTGCGGCGCGCCTCGAAACTGGCGCGCTTGGGCGGTCTCAGCGTGATCATCCCGCCCGACAGACCCTTGCCGACATAGTCATTGGCGTCGCCCGATACCTCCAGCTTTACCCCTTGCACGGCAAAGGCCCCCAGCGACTGGCCCGCCGATCCACGCAAACGGATCGTCACATGCCCGGGCATCAGGCCGCGCATGCCAAAGGTGCGGGTGATCTCGCTGGAAAAGCGCGTACCCACCGCCCGGTGGGTATTTTGCACCGAATAGGTCAGCTGCATTTTCTCACCGCGGCTAAAGACAGCGCTGGCGTCTTCCAGCATTTGCGCGTCCAGCGTATCGGGCACAGCATTGCGGCCTATGGTTTCGTTGACGCGCTGACGGTCGCGGCCCGCCACCTGGACCAACAGGGGGTTGAGGTCCAAATCATCGAGATGCGCCGCGCCGCGGCTGACCTGGTGCAGCATGTCGGTGCGGCCGATGATGTCCTCGAGCGTGCGCACCCCCAGCCCCGCCAGAATTTCGCGGGTTTCCTCGGCGATAAAGCTAAAGAGATTGACCACCTTGTCGGCGGTGCCGGTGAATTTCCCGCGCAGCGCTTCGTCCTGCGTGCAAATGCCGACCGGGCAGGTGTTCGAATGGCACTGACGCACCATGATACAGCCCATCGCCACCAGCGAGGCGGTGCCGACGCCAAATTCCTCCGCGCCCAGCATCGCGGCAATGACGATGTCGCGTCCGGTGCGGATGCCGCCGTCTACGCGCAGCGTCACCCGGTGGCGCAGATTGTTGAGGGTCAGCACCTGGTTCACCTCGGCAAGGCCGATCTCCCACGGCGTGCCGGCATATTTGATCGAGGTTTGTGGGCTGGCACCGGTGCCGCCCGAATGCCCCGAAATCTGAATCACATCGGCATGCGCCTTGGCCACGCCCGCCGCAATCGTCCCGATGCCCGCCGACGATACCAGCTTCACACACACCCGCGCATGGGGGTTGATCTGCTTCAGGTCGTAAATCAGCTGCGCCAGATCTTCGATCGAATAGATATCGTGGTGCGGCGGCGGCGAAATCAGCATCACGCCGGGGGTGGAATGCCGCAAGCGGGCAATCAGATCGGTCACCTTGAAGCCCGGCAGTTGGCCGCCCTCGCCGGGCTTAGCGCCCTGGGCGACCTTGATCTCGATCTCTTCGCAGGCGTTGAGATATTCCGCCGTTACCCCAAAACGGCCGGAGGCGATCTGCTTGATCGGCGAATTGGCGTTGTCGCCATTTTCATACGGTGTAAACCGTCGCGGGTCTTCGCCGCCCTCGCCCGACACCGACTTAGCACCGATGCGGTTCATCGCAATGGCCAGCGTTTCATGCGCTTCGGGGCTTAAGGCCCCCATCGACATACCCGGCGTGACAAAGCGTTTGCGTAGCTCGGTGATCGACACCACCTCTTCCAGGCCAACCGGGTCACCGGCCGCGCGCACCTCCATCAGGTCGCGCAGCTGCACCGGTGGCAAGGCGCGCAAGCCCTTGGAATAGGTGATATATTTGGCGTAGGAGTCCTCGGTGACCGCGTCCTGCAACACATGCACAAGCTGGCCTTCATTGGCGTGCACCTCGCCGTCGCGACGGTAGCGGTACAGGCCGCCAATCGGCAACCGCACCACGTCTGCCGACGCCGCGAAGCCCTTGGCATGCTGTTCCAGCAGCTTTTGCTGGATGCCGGCCAGGCCAATGCCCGAAATTTTGGTTGGCATGCCGGGGAAAAATTCCTGTACCAGCGCACGGCTAAGGCCAAGGGCTTCAAAATTATAGCCGCCGCGATAGCTGGAAATGACCGAAATGCCCATTTTCGACAGGATCTTCAACAGGCCCTGATTGACCGCCTCGTGCATGCGGTTCACGCATTCCTCTAGGCTCAGCTCACCAAACAGGCCGCGCTTGTGGCGGTCGGCGATGGCGTCCTGCAACAAATAGGCGTTCACCGTGGTTGCCCCCACACCCAGCAGCACCGCGTGATAATGGGTATCGAGGCACTCTGCCGAGCGGACATTGAGGCTGGTGAATGTGCGCAGACCCTTGTCAACCAGCGAAGTATGCACCCCGGCCGCCGCCAAAATCATCGGAATAGCGGCGCGGTCGGGGCCGATGCCTTCGTCGGTCAAAAACAGGTGCGAGCGTCCGGCGCGCACCGCCGTTTCGGCCACCTCGCGGATATGGTCAATCGCATCGGTCAGCGCATGGGCACCGCCGCCAACATCAAAGGTGCAATCGATCACCTGCGCGGCATCGCCGAAATAATTCTGCAACGCCGTCCATTCGCGGTTGGAAATGATCGGGCTGTCCGACACCAGGCTGCCTGACTGGGTGTGCTGCTCGTCCAGAACATTGGCAAAATTGCCAAAGCGGGTATTCAGGCTCATCACCCTGTGTTCGCGCAGGCTGTCGATCGGCGGATTGGTGACCTGGCTGAAATTCTGACGGAAATAATGCGACAGATTGCGGTAATGGCGGCTGAGAACCGCAGGCGGTGTGTCGTCGCCCATACTGCCAATCGCTTCCTTGGCAGTGGTCACCATGGGCTGGACCAACAGCTCCAAATCCTCCTGGCTGATACCGGCAATCAGCTGGCGCTGGCGCAGGGTATCACCGTCAAACTGGGTGATCTCCGGCCCCCTGTAGCCGGGAATTTCGGTGATGTCCTTGATGTCTTTGACCCAGTCGCCATAAGGCTTGGCCTCGGCGATCTGATCTTTGATTTCGCGGTCGTGATAAAACCGCCCCTCATTTAGGTCGAGGGCAACCATCTGCCCGGGCCCAAGGCGGCCGCGCTCCAGAATATCCTCGTCGGCGACGGTCACCATCCCGGTTTCCGAGCCGATGATCGCCAGGCCCGAATGGGTGAGCGTATACCGCATGGGGCGCAGGCCGTTGCGGTCAAGCGCCGCGATGACCCAGCGTCCGTCATAGCCCGCCATAGCAGCGGGGCCGTCCCACGGCTCCATCACCGAATTGGTATAGCCGTACATTTGCCGGTGGCTGTCGGGCATGTTGACCTGTTTCGACCAGGCTTCGGGCATTAGCAGGATTTTCGACATCGGCGCGGTGCGCCCGGCGCGCACCAGCATTTCAAAGGCGGAATCGAGCGCCGCCGAATCCGACGCGCCGTTGGGGATGACCGGTTTGATATCTTCCGAATGCTCGCCAAAAGCCTCGGACGCCATGCGGATCTGGTGGCTTTTCATCCAGTTGCGGTTACCGCGGATGGTGTTGATTTCACCGTTATGCGCGATCATCCGGAAGGGCTGTGCCAGCCACCACTGCGGAAAGGTGTTGGTGGAGTAGCGCTGGTGATAGACCGCAAAGGACGAGACAAAGCGCTCATCTTGCAGGTCGGGGTAAAAAGTGGACAGCTGTTCGGCCAGAAACAGGCCCTTGTAGATGACCGAGCGCTGCGACAATGAACAGACATACAGCTCGGGCACCTGCGCCTGAATGGCGGCGCGCTCGATGCGGCGGCGGATGATATACAGCTCGCGTTCAAAGGCATCGGCGTCGAGGCCCTTGGCGTTGGCGATCATGATCTGCTCGATCTCGGGGCGGGTGGCCTCGGCCTTGTCGCCGATCACGCTGACATTCACCGGCACATGCCGCCAGCCGTAAATGGTGTGGCCAAAACGCAGAATTTCGCGCTCGACAATGGTGCGGCAGGTTTCCTGCGCGCCGAGGTCCATGCGCGGCAAAAACACCATGCCCACACCGATGGGGCTTTCGTCGGGCTCGTGCCCGGTGTCGCGGACATGCTCGCGGAAAAACTCCTGCGGAATTTCCAGGTGAATGCCCGCGCCGTCGCCGGTTTTGCCGTCGGCGTCCACCGCGCCGCGGTGCCAGATCGCCTTGAGGGCCTCAATCCCTTTGAGGACCACTTCGCGGCGGGGCTTGCCGTCAATGCTGGCAATAAAGCCAACGCCGCAGGCGGCGTGTTCGTCTTCAGGGTCATATAGCCCGATGGGGCCGGGGCACTGCGGGGTCATGCGGCGGCTCCCTTGGCGGTTGTTTTGGACAATAGATAGGATGTGATCTGCTCGGCAGCGTCGCGGCCATCGCGAATGGCCCACACCACCAGCGAGGCCCCGCGCACAATGTCGCCAGCGGCAAAAACCCCGTCCAGATTGGTCATCATGGTGGGATGGTCGACCGTCACCGTACCCCAGCGGGTAACGCGCAGCGCCGGCTCACCGAAAAGCACAGGCAGGTCTTCGGGCTCGAAGCCCAGCGCCAAAATGCCCATGTCGCAGTCGATCTGAAAACTCGAATCGGGCACCTGCACAGGCGCGCGGCGCCCGGTGGCATCGGCCGCGCCCAGCGCCATACGGTAGGCGCGCACGGCGCTGACATGGGCGTCGCCCAAAAACGCCTCCGGCCCTGACAGCCAGACAAAATCCACGCCTTCTTCCTCGGCGTTCTGCACCTCGCGTACCGAGCCGGGCATATTGTCGCGGTCGCGCCGGTAAAGGCATTTGACCGAGGCCGCGCCCTGCCGTACCGCAGTGCGCACACAGTCCATCGCGGTGTCGCCGCCGCCGATCACCACCACATGCTTGCCCGCCGCATCCAGCGTGCCGTCATCAAAGGCGGGTACCGTATCGCCCAACCCCTTGCGGTTGCTGGCGATCAGATAGTCAAGCGCGGCGTGGATGCCGTCCATCCCGACGCCGGGGCATTTCAGGTCGCGCGGGCGGTACACGCCGGTGGCAATCAGGATCGCGTCATGCTTGGCGCGCAGGTCGGCCATGGTGGCGTCGCGCCCGACCTCAAAATCACATTGGATGGTAATGCCCGACGCGGTGAGCCGGTCGGTGCGGCGCAGCACCACATGTTTTTCCAATTTAAAGCCCGGGATACCGTATGTCAGCAAGCCGCCGGGGCGGTCGTGCCGGTCATAGACGGTCACCTGAAACCCGGCGCGGCGCAGTTCTTCGGCGGCCGCCAGGCCTGCGGGCCCCGCCCCGATGATGCCGACCGATTCGCCGCGCTCCCGGCTGGGGGTAAAGGGTTTAACCCAGCCCTGATCCCAGGCCGTGTCGGCGATATATTTTTCAACGCTGCCGATGGTGACCGCATCAAAATCCTTTTCGATCACGCAATTGCCCTCGCACAGCCGGTCCTGCGGGCAGATACGGCCGCAAATTTCGGGCATATTGTTGGTAGCACTCGCCAGGTCATAGGCTTCCTCGAGCCGGCCTTCCGCCGTCAGTTTCAGCCAGTCGGGGATGTTGTTCCCCAGGGGGCAGTGGATATGACAATAGGGGATACCGCACTGCGAGCAGCGCGCCGCCTGATCCGCCGCCGCCTTGGGGTCGTAGGGCGCGTATATTTCACCGAAATCGGCGCGGCGCGTGTCCACGGTGCGCTTGTCGGGCATGGCTTGGGCGCGGCTTACAAATTTCAGCATGTCGTCGGCCATGCGTCTCTCCCGGGTCGGCGATCGAACAAGACGGCGATCAAAAATTGGCTATGTCAGTCTGTCAGGCGCGACATTTCGAGGCCGCGCCCGTCATGGAAGCCAAAACTATAGGCGGAAACTGCCGGTGGTGCACGCAGATTCCGACATTTATGTCAGTATGTATGACCTTTTAATGCGCTAATTTGTAATTTTATGTCTGCAGCATTTTGTCATCATCGATATTTAGGACCAATTCGGACCTAAATAAGCCCTATCTGGCGCTGAGCCAAGATGCTAAGCCGACACAGAGACGTCCGAGGATATCCTATGTCCATCCTTCAATTGATCATTTTGGCGCTGGTGCAGGGCATTACCGAATTTCTGCCCATCAGTTCGTCGGGGCATCTGGCGCTGATTGGCCCGTTGACCGGCTGGCCCGATCAGGGCCTTGTTCTGGACGTTTCGGTGCATGTGGGCACACTCGCCGCGGTGATTGTGTATTTTTGGCGCGATGTGCGCGGCATTGCCTTGGCGGGCCTGGGCGCGGTTGGGATTGCCCCGGCGCGCCGCGCGGTCGCCGGCAGCGACTATCCCCGACTGTTTTGGGCGCTGGTGATTGCCACGCTGCCCGTCCTCGCCGCCGGATTTTTGATCAAGGCCAGCGGTGCCGGCGCGCTGTTTCGCAACCCGCTGTCGATCGCGCTGGCAACGCTGCTGTTCGGGGTCATCCTGTGGGTCGCCGACGCCGTGGGTACGCGGTTTAAGCGCATACCGGACATCAAGATCAAAGCCGCGCTGATCATTGGCCTGGCGCAAATTCTGGCGCTGATCCCCGGCACCAGCCGATCGGGCATCACTATGACGGCGGCGCGCTTGCTGGGGTTTGAGCGCACCAGCGCCGCACGGTTTTCGATGCTGCTATCGGTCCCGGTCATCATCGGCGCGGGGCTGTTGATCGGGCTGGAGATCGCCGAGGCGGACGCGCCGCTATTGTGGCGCGACGCGCTCATTGGCGCGGGCCTGTCGGCCATTGCCGCCTTTGCCGCTATCCACTGGTTGATGCGCTGGCTGGCGCGCGCGTCAATGGCGGTGTTTGCCCTCTACCGTATTGCGCTGGGGTTGGGCCTGCTCGCCCTGATCTGGAGCGGCGTGCTTTAGTGAGTATAGAGCGAGACTGGCACATCGCGTTGGTCTACGCAGCACCTATCCAGGCGCGACAGCATTGACTAATTGTCCGGCGCACCCGATATTTATGGCATGAGCAACATGAACGCAGAGATATATGTCGGAACGAAAGCTGCGCATCGGATGCGCGTCGGGTTTCTGGGGCGATACGCCGGAAGCGATCGGTCAACTGGTCTCAAAGGGCGAGATC
>JASBSO010000037.1 GCA_030148905.1 Kordiimonadaceae bacterium
GGTGCGGCTGACGCCCGCCTTGCGAACGATCGAGGCCAGCTCGGTAATTGGGTCCTGGGCGCGGCCCCATTCCTGCTGGCGGGCAAAAATTTCTTTGACCAGCGCACCCGCCGCGTTTTCGCCGCCACAGCGCGCCGCAACGGTGGCGGCAAGGTCCAGACGGTTGGCAACCAGATTGCGGAAAACAAATTTGATCTTGCCGGTCTCGATATATTTTTCCTCAACCTGCGGGAAAATATTGGTGGCAAAATTGGCGCAGTGCGGACAGGTCATCGATGCATATTCGATCACTTCAATATCAGCGTCGGGGTTGCCGTATATGATATCGCCGGCAAAACCGGCATATTCGCCCGTGTTCTGATCGGCTGCCGCCTCCGTCAGGGCGTCGCGCATGGCATCGACCGCCGCGTCATCTGTTACGGTTGTGACGGTTTCCGTCGTGTCCGTCCCATTATCGCCGCATGCGGACAGCACAGCAGCAAACATCATCAACAAAAATAAGTGTTTCACACGCATCACCTTATCTTGCACGCCGCGCGTTGGCGCGCGGTCTGTCTTATGTCCGGTTTTAGATTGTGGCCGGTGGCCTTGCGAGTCTTTTTTACCCTTACCCGCCTTTGTCGCCCTTCACCAAAAGGCCGAGCGCCTTCAGCTCGGCGGACAAGTGCGTGTCATGGGTTTTGACCAGCGCGTCAATCGCCGCCTGGTCCTGGGGGTTTTGGCTGGGCTGTTTTTTATGCAGCTTTTGCGCCTTTACCGGCAAGCGGCCCTGGGTGACCATTAGCTTGGCAACCGCACCAAAGCCAAAAAAACTGTTTACGGCGCTGATAATGTGCGTCTGCCGGTGCTGGACGACCGGGGCAAAGGCCGCAACCGAGCGGATGTGCAGGCTGGCTCCCACGCGCTTGCCCGGCGGAAACTTGACCCGCAGCGGCACAGTCCCGCGCGCAATGTCATGCCCAACAATATCGGCCCAGCGGGCGATAATCTCTGTTTCCACAAAGCCCTTTTGTCGGAGTGCCGGGCTGAGAACAGACGCGGCAAGATCGCGGATCGACGCCTGATACCTGCGGCGACTGCGCTTGCGGCGCTGTGCGGGCTTGTCGGAGCGGTCCTGATCTGTCATGGCATCCAAAAGACCACATCTCTGAACCGAGGAAAAGGGCTGGCATGACGGATTTCTCCGCCGACCTTCTGGATTGGTACGACAGACACCGCCGCGACCTGCCCTGGCGCTATGCACCGGGTGTGGCGGCGGACCCTTACCGCGTCTGGCTGTCAGAGATTATGCTGCAACAGACAACCGTGCAGGCGGTCAAGCCCTATTTCGCCAAATTCACCCGCATGTGGCCGAAGGTCACTGCGCTGGCTGATAGCCCGCTTGAGGATGTTCTGACCGCATGGGCGGGGCTTGGATATTATGCGCGGGCGCGCAATCTGCACCGCTGTGCCCAGGCCGTCCGCGATAACCATGATGGCCGCTTCCCCGAGACCGAGGCCGCGCTTCGCGCGCTTCCCGGGATTGGCGATTATACCGCAGCGGCGATTGCCGCCATCGCGTTCGGCGCGCGTGCAACCGTGGTCGACGGCAATATCGAGCGCATCACCGCGCGGCTGTTTAAAATTGACACGCCGCTGCCCAAGGCGAAGAAAGCCATCAAGGCGGCGCTGGCGCCCCTTGTCCCGGCGGACCGACCGGGCGACTTTGCCCAGGCGATGATGGACCTCGGCGCCGGCATCTGTCGGCCGAAAGACCCCGACTGCCTGATCTGTCCGATCCGGCCTGCGTGCGGGGCGCAAAAAGCAGGCACAATGCTGCACTATCCGGTCAAACCTGCAAAAAAACCCAAACCGGTTCGGCGCGCGGTGGCGTTTTGGGTGGCAAGCGGCGGCCGTATTTTGCTCGAACGCCGCCCCGACACCGGGCTTTTGGGCGGCATGCAGGGCCTGTTTTCAACGCCCTGGGTGGGCCGCAGCGATTTCCCGACAAAAAGCGAGGCGCTTGACTTTGCCCCTGTCAAAGCTGATTGGCACGTCGGTAATGCCGTGATCACCCATGTGTTTACGCATTTTCAGCTGGATGTGCAGATATGGCGTGCCACCGATGTCCTCAAAGACACCAGTCCGCCGACGGCAGAATGGGTTGACGCCAAAACCTTCGACGCATCGGGTTTGCCCACTGTGTTCAAGAAAATGCTGCCAAAGGGCGACGACTGCCGTGCCTATTGAACAGTGGGGTTGAGGCGCGACAGAATCGCCTGGAACCAGCCAACATAGCGGGCAAGCCCCGGCTCGACCTGAGCGGTTGCCTGACAGACTTGCAGCAAAAGGATCGCCGCGCCCTTCAGGGCCGGGGTCGAGGGCGCGCCCTCCATCAAAATGGCATAGAAATTATCGAGCGCGGCCCCAATGCCATCACCCTGGATGCGTGGGCGCGACGCCCAATACAGTTCAGCGAAATGGGCCTGGTTTTTCTCAAAATTGGTTTGGGTTTCGCATAGGGCCACATCGGCCGCGGTTCGACACAGGTCGGCATACATCAAAAGCCACGGGTGGCGCTTTGCACTGCGCACGAACTGGTCGGCGGTCAATGATGTGGTGGCATCGTTCATCTGCATGATGTGCACGACTTCTGCACCTTTCTCAGCCCTTATGCGCCGACCAGAAATGTCGGCCGCGTTAATGCATCTCAGCGCGCAATTGCTGACGAAAGACATCGATAGACAGCAATTGGCCCTGCCGTTCGACATGCCAGAAGGTCCACCCATTGCATGCCGGTGCTCCTTGTACTTTGGCGCCGACCTGATGGATTGATCCCATTTCCGATCCGGTGACCAATGTGCCGTCGGTGCGCACCTTTGCCGCATAGCGCCGCGCGCCATCCACCAATACATCACCGGGCTGGACCATACCGCGTTCCAGAAGGGTGCCAAAGGGCACGCGAGGCTCGGACTTTTTGGACTGGGTGAACCCAAGCGTGTCCTGATCAAGCACCTCCACCTCGGCGATGCGCTTGCGCGCAGCCTTGATGTAGGCGTCTTCGCGCTCGATCCCGACCCAGTGGCGGCCAAGCTGTTTGGCCACGGCCCCGGTTGTGCCGGTTCCGAAAAACGGGTCCAGAACAACGTCTCCCGGCTTGGTGGAGGCCATCAACACACGGTATAAAAGCGCTTCCGGCTTTTGGGTGGCGTGGGTTTTTTTGTCGCCGTCCTTCAACCGCTCGCGGCCCGAGCAGATCGGTAATGTCCAGTCCGACCGCATCTGCGTGTCGTCGTTCATCGCCTTCATGGCTTGATAGTTAAAGGTATAGCCGCTGGCGTCCGACGATTTGGCCGCCCAGATCAGGGTTTCGTGCGCGTTGGTAAACCGCGTCCCGCGAAAATTGGGCATGGGGTTCGACTTGCGCCACACAATATCGTTCAACAGCCAAAACCCAGCATTTTGCATAGCATTGCCGACGCGGAAAATATTGTGATAGCTGCCGATCACCCAAATGGTGCCGCTATCCTTCAACAACCGCTGGGCGGCCTTCAGCCAGTCTTTTGTAAATGCATCATAATGCTCGAAGCTGGCGAACTGATCCCAGGCGTCGGTGACCGCATCAACCTTTGAGTTGTCGGGCCGGTGCAGGCTGTCCTTCAGTTGAAGATTATAGGGCGGCTCGGCAAAAATGACGTCCACTGACCCTGCAGGCAGGGCGTTCATGGTTTCGATACAGTCGCCCTTCAAAATGCGGTCGACCGGCAATTTGGTGTTTGATTTCTGTGCGCGCGCGGCCGTTTTCGCGCCGCGACCCTTGGTGGCCTTCGTCATCGCCTCATCCCGTCCTGTGGTTTGGGTCTTTGCCCTTTTTCGACTCCAATATGATTCGAATCGAAAATATGGTCAAGCGATTCTTATTATCGAATCAAGACGTTAGACCGCTTCCTTGATCCAATAGCTTGGCAACAGGAGCGAATGATTTTCGGTGAAATGGGCTTGGACCCACTAGGGATAGAGCTTCAAGATGGGCACGGCTACCATATCCTGCATTTTGCGCCCATCCATAGTCGGGCCAGTCCTGCGCCAATGTGGCCATCATCGCGTCGCGGGTATTTTTGGCAACAATACTGGCCGCCGCGATCGAAGCAGACCGCTGATCGCC
>JASBSO010000051.1 GCA_030148905.1 Kordiimonadaceae bacterium
CTCGATAAGCTCGGGGACTATGAATATCACGAATCGATCGACGAGATGAAGCATGCCGATCAATTGATCGAGCGCATTTTGTTTCTGGATGGTTTGCCCAATCTGCAAGACCTCGGCAAGTTGATGATCGGCGAAGACGTCAAAGAGATTTTGGAATGCGACCTGAAAATGGAACATCAGGCGCATGGCGACCTGAAAGCCGCGATCAAATATGCCGAAGATAGTCAGGACTATGTCAGCCGACAGCTTCTGGACGACATTCTCAGCTCTGAGGAAGAGCATATTGACTGGCTGGAAACGCAGCTGAGCCTGATCGAGAAAATGGGCGCGCAAAATTACGCGCAGCTGCAGTCGAGCCCAAGCGAAGCCGAATAACCGGCTTTATGCAGCGCTCAGACGGCTTTATTCAGCGGCCATCAAAACCGGGGCGGGCAGGATGTCCGGCCCGGTGCTGTGCTGAAGCGGCTGGCCTTCCAGTGTGTCGTCCACCACGCACTGGGCGCAGTCTCGGCACGAGCCGCAATTGAAATCGCTGCCCAGCACTTTGTAAGCACTGTCGGCACAGCGCGCCCCGCCCTCGCTGACCGCAAAGGCAATGTCTTTGTCCGTATAACTGTTACAAAGGCAGATATACATGGGCGGGCTTTTCACTCCTGATCCTGCATCGCTCGGGCCGTGCACGTTGCTTTGATCCGCGCAGCTGCACTTGCGACTTGTTCTCAACAGATATGTGGCCGCTTGCAATGAGAGTCAAGCTTTAATGCGAATGACTTGCAAAATCAGCGCGTCGTGCATTGCTTGCTTAGGCGAATGGCATGGCAACCGTTTGCGCAGCGTGTCTTTGCGCCTTTGTGATCCGGCCCAACGGCATGCGTGGGCTGAAGGCTGATGGTTTGGTTGCGATGTGTAATTATTTGTTAAATCGCGCTGGCGTGCTATTTCTACCGATTGCACTGGTTGGTCAGGTTTTTGTAAGAGCGCGCACCCATATGCAAGCATGGTTCAGTGATAACAGGCGGCGAATTGCGGCGGCCCCTTCGCGGGTTGGGCAGCGATGAAACCGTTTGTCGGGCAAGGCACCTATCAGGCAAACCCGGTGATGCAACGCGGGTATCGCTCGGCCCCGTTTGAATTGACCCCTGATTATGCGCGCATGCGGTCTTACGAGCATAAAACCACCGCCTTTGACGACTGCCACACGCAAGAACTGCGCGACGTGCATGCCTGGTTTCGTGCCAACAGCGCAGACGGCCACAGCCTGCCTGTGGGCAAGGTGTCGATTGGTCACCTGAAACCCTTTTTGGGCTATGCCAGCCTGACCGAGCCAATCGGCGATCCGATCACCGATATTCGCTGGCGGCTGAAGTCCGAAGTGGCGAGCCGGATATTGGGGACCGACTCCAAAAATAAAAGCCTGTGGTCAGACTATGTCCCGCCGGATGTGCTGCGCGAATGGGTGTCTGTTGGGCGCTATGTCTGCGAAAATCGCACGCCGCTGATGTTCACGGGCCCGCTGATTTTCCGCGAAGGTCTGTGCCTGATTGCCGAAAGCGTGGTGATCCCCGTGGTTGATGATACAGGCGAGATCACGGTTCTGCTGTCGGCGCTTTCGGCCTATGAAGACAGCGCGGCGTTCGCTGCGTGGCCGCGGCACAGGGCCTGATCCGCAGGCCTCGCTTGGCATCAGAACGTATATGACTGTTGCGTGTGCAGAGCCTCACCAGCCCTGGTCAACCTCTGGCGCGGATGTCGCGGTGATAGGATGCCAGCAGGGCTTCAAACTCGGCGGCAGAGGCGCCCATATAAGGGGTGATCTGGGAAAACAGCCCGTAAACCCCATCGTGGATCGCCGTTTTGATCGGCAGATCGGGGGTCATCAGGCGCTGATGCGCGGGCCAGTGGGTCAGATACAGCGCTGCGCGGTCAGACAGCCGATCGATTTGCGCGTCGGAAATCGCCAGCACCTCTTCGCCCCGCAATGTTGTGAGAATCGCCCCGACCGACTTTGCCTTTTCGCGCACCAAGGCCCGAAACGGCGCGGTCAGGCTGGGGTTGCGCTCCAGAATTGCGGTTAAATTGGTATAGAAGAACCGGAAATCATAAATTTCTTCAAAGATGATATAAAAAAAGACCCAATTGTCTTTGATCTCTAAAGGCGCGTGGCTGGGTGCGGCCAACACCATGCGGATCTCTTCATCGAAGCGGTCAAACAACGCCTGGATAATCGGCTCTTTGCCTTTGTAGTGATAATAGAGATTGCCGGGGCTGATCTCCAGCTCGTGGGCAATGTCCGCGGGCGTGACCTCGGGCTCGCCTTCGCTGTTAAACAGCGACTGCGCGGTCGACAATATGCGTTCTTTGGTTTTGGAGAGCTTGGCCATATGGCGACATTACGCCGCCAGAACCTCCGCGTCACCATCCAAGAAATCCTGAATGAGGCTGATGATATAAGGCGCCTGGCTCAGCATGAACAGATGCCCGCCCCCCTCAATCACCTCAAGCCGGCTGTCGGGGATCAGCGTCGCCAGAAATTTCGAATTGATCAAAGGCACCAGCCGGTCCTGATCGCCGCCCATCACCAGCGTTGGTGCTTTCAGGAAGGGCAAAAACGGCACGCTGGTCCAGCCCAGCATCGCCAGAAGCTGGAACATATAGCCCTTTTGCGTGGGCGGGATGATCCGCAGCGTGTGGCCTTTCATCGCCTCGGGGTCGGTTTCCCCGTACAGCGCCTCATAGTTTTTCATCAGATAGTCGGGATCAGTATAGCGCTTGTTACCGGTCATTTTGCTGATGGCGCCAAAATCACCGGGCACCATGATCGCGCCAGCCGAGGTCGCCGCCAAAATCAGCTTGTTGACTGTGCTGCGGTATTGAATGGCAAATTGCTGCGCCATACCGCCGCCCCACGAGACGCCAAACACATCGACCGGACCGTCATAGCCCAGTTTTTCCAAAATTTTCTTGGCGGCCCGCGCCATCCACCACGGACGGTAAGGCAAAACCGGGTCGGGACTTTTGCCGGTGCCGGGGACATCCAGCGCAATCAGCGGGCGGTCGCCAGCCAGCAGGTCGGCAAGCGGCTGTGCCATTTCCAGATTGCCGCCGATGCCGTTGAAAAACAGCAAAGGGGGTTTGCCGCTTTGGTCGGCAGGCCACTCAGCGGTGCGAATTTTCTGCAAATCCACGGTGAGAAACCGAATGGCGGGTGCGCGCTTGGTCATAGATGTCCTCTTTACATATCGGCGGGTCTGCCCGCCATGACCAGTTAACCACCACAAGCGTAACCCTGCGGTGTATCCTTTTGTCAGCTATTCCAATACATACACACCGGGTGCATCGACACCGGCTTTGTATTTGGTGTTGCCCAGCTTGGCGGGGGCTTTTTTCTTGTCGCCAGAGCGCTCGCCCAGCCACTCGGCCCAGCGGACCCACCAGCTGCCTTGCACGTCTTCGGCGTTGTCCATCCATTCGTCCCAGCTATGGTCGTGCACCGATGGCCCCTTAAAATATCGGGCCTTGGGGTTGTGCGGCGGGTTGATCAGCGACTGGATATGCCCCGAGTTTGACAGATTGAACGTCACATCGCCGCCAAACAATTTGGCCGACCGGTAACAGGCGCGCCAAGGCGTGATATGGTCGGTAATGCCCGCCACCATGAAGACATCGTTTTTCACCGCGCTGAGGTCGAGCGGATGGCCCATAAACTCAACCGTGCCCGGGTTGGCAAAGGGCGCGGTTTTGTAAGAATTCAAATAGTCGGCATGAAGCTTCGCCGGCAGGTTGGTGCTGTCATTGTTCCAGTGCAAAATATCAAAGGCCGGCGGGTCTTCGCCCAGCAGGTAATTGTTGACCACATAATTCCAGATCAGGTCATTGGGCCTGAGCCAGGCAAAGGTGCGGCTCAGATCATCGCCCGACAAGATCCCCTTTTTGGCGGACTGTTTTTTGGCGAGATCCAGCGTTTCGTCGGTGACAAACACCCCGACGTCGCTGTCGTCCTGCTGCGGGTCCAGAACGCACACCATCAAGGACACCGCCCCGACGGAGGTGTCGCCGGTGTGCGCCAGGTGACTCAAGAGCGTCGCCAGCGTGATCCCGCCCGAGCAGGCGCCGATGACATTGACCTTTTTCTGGCGCGTGACCGATTTGACCGCCGTCATCGCCTCGATGATCGAGGTGACATACTGTTCCAGGCCCCAATCGGCGTGTTCCACCTGGGGGTTTTTCCAGCTGATGACAAACAGCTGAAAGCCCTGATCGACCAAAAACTTGAACAGGCTTTTATCGGGGGTGAGGTCGCTGCAATAAAATTTGTTGATCTGCGGCGGGATCATCAACATTGGCACCGCATAGACCTCTTCGGTTTGCGGCGCGTATTGGATCAGCTCGAACATATCGGTGGTCAGCACCACCTTGCCTTCGGTGGTGGCCAGGTTTTCGCCCAGCTTGAAGGGGCGGCTGTCCACCTGTTTGGGCAGGCCGTTGCCTTTGACCATGTCCTCATAGGCGTTTTGCAGCCCCTTGACGAGCGACAGGCCGCCCGATTCAAACAGCCGCTTGATCGCTGCCGGGTTGCCCACCAGCGTATTGGTCGGTGCAAGCGCGTCGGCGATTACATCCATCACATAGGCGGTGCGGGCGCGGTCAACGTCGTCCATCTCCAGATCGCTCAACCAGCCATGCAGGTTTTTCCTCAGCGCCAACCAAGATTGCAGGCCGCGTTTATACAGCGGATTGACGTGCCAGGTCAGGTCGGTGAAGCGGCGGTCGCGCTGCGGCACGTCAACGTCGCTGTCACCCTTGGCAATATCCCAAAGGTCTTTGGAATAATTCATCATATGATTGGTAAAGGTCATCGGCGAGGCGGCGGCGGTGCGGAAAAAGGTTCCGAAAGATTTCATCAATTCCGACCGCTGAACACCGATGATGGGGCTGAACGCCGTGGTGAATTCGGCAGCTTGATCGGCCATGGTTTTTTTCGATTTGGTCATGATGTGCCTCCCCGTGACTGTAGCCCTTATCATAGGGCGGAGCGCTATGGCCTTGCCTGTCCCCACGCGCTGGGCTGCAGAGTGTGAGCCGCAACAGGGTAGAAGTCAATTGACGCGCGCGTAAGCTTTCTGGGGGTTGCGGAGTGTGGATGTCCCGGTGCACTATAAGGGAAAGGGAGGGAAGAACGTGCACCGGGACAAGGCGTTTTAGCCGAAGCTGAAAACGCCCATTTCTTGGCATCGCGCGATCGCCCCCAAGGGAACACTCACACGACTATTGACGCTGTTAAGCGGCTTTGGTTTCAGTAGCCACCGCTTTTGGCGCTGGTTTTACGGCTGCGGCCTTCGGCGCGGCTGGCTTCGTTGCAGCAGCGGTCGCTTTGGTTGCAGCAGGCTTGGCAGCCGTTTTACGAGCCGCAGGCTTTTTGGCTGCGGTTGTCTTGGCTGGTGCCTTTTTCGCCGGCGTCTTTTTGGTCAGCGTTGCGATTTTCTTGTTCAGCTTTTCCACTTCGGCTTCAAGCTCGGCAACCCGGTCACCCTTGCCAGCGGCAGGGATCAGGCTGCGGATTTTTTCAATCCGAGGTTCCGCAAACTTCACAACATTGGTCCGCGCGTCGGCGATATTCTTTTCCGCCAGGGTTTCAATTTCTTCACCCTTGCCGATCAGCTCTTTGACAAGCTCGTCGCGGCGCGACGTCAGATCTTGTGCGCGGTCCTTCAGGCCAGCAACGCGGCCTTTCAGTGTTTCGGCACGGTCTTTGGCGTCTTCAATGCTGTCTTTTGCAACTTCATAGGCCTTTACATAGCTGCCAAGGCCTGCAAGCCACGCGTCACGCACCAATTTGGTTGCGCTGAATGGTGTGGCGGTTTTTTTGCTCTTTGCTTTTGCCATTTCTATTCTCCTTCTAGTCGCGTCCTCGGCCCTGTGGGACAATCCCCTTAAGTGGCGGGTGTCGCGTGCGCATGCGTCATGTAATTTTGTCCATGTGTGCAGCGCAGTAATTTCTACTGCAGTGCAACATATAGAGAAAAATTAGAAACCGCATCCTAAGTTTTCACGAACGACAATCGACGTCTGTTGGCGCTCACAGCCCATTCACATCGTCGTGCTTTTGTCACAATTTCTTGGCAAAACGGGAAAAATCTGGTGGATGATGCCGCCTTGTCGTCTTTGCACCTGCAACAAGGCTGTGCTATAGGCGGCGCACTTCGGGGCCTGTCCCCATACAAACCTTTGGGGCCTGTCCCCATATAATAAGAGACGGTGGAACCAAGGGTATAGGCCCACCGTTTTATAAAAAGCCGATTAAGGCGAAGCATGCAGTGAGTAGGCTCGGGCGGTCCAGTTCCATGACCATGGGGCCACAAAACTTGGACGAATAGTGATGCCATTTGAGAGAATGAAATCGCGGGTTCAGCGCGTAGCTCTGTTTTCGGGCAACTATAACTATGTGATGGACGGCCCGGTGCGGGCGCTGAACAAACTTGTTGACTATCTGGAGCGTCAGGGCGTCGAAGTTTTGGTGTTTGCGCCGACGGTAAAAAAGCCGGCCTTTCAGCATGTGGGCACGCTGGTGTCGGTTCCGTCGATCCCGTTTCCCGGGCGGTCGGAATATCGGATCGGTCTGGGCCTGACGCCCAACATCCGCCGCAAGCTGGCAAAATTCAAACCCGATCTTGTACATTTGTCAGCGCCGGACCTGTTGGGTTTGTCGGCGCTCAAATGGGCCAATAAAAAGGGCATCCCGGCGGTTGCCAGCTTCCATACCCGCTTCGACACCTACCCGCGCTATTACGGCATGGACTGGATGGAGGGGTATCTCACCCGCTATATGCGCAATTTCTATCATCGGTGCGAGCATGTCTATGTGCCGTCGCAGTCGATGATCGATGTGCTGGCCGAACAGCAAATTTCGCCGGCCTTGCGCTTGTGGACGCGCGGTGTGGATATGGATTTGTTCAACCCCGGTCAGCGCGATATGGCATGGCGCCGCGCCCAGGGTATCGCCGATGACGAGGTGGTGGTTGCCTTTGTCGGGCGGCTGGTACTGGAAAAAGGGCTTGGCAAATTTGCTGACACGCTGGACCTGCTGCGCACACGCGGGGTCAAGGTGCGACCGCTGATTGTCGGCGACGGGCCTGAGCGCGAAAATTTTGAAGGCCGCCTGAGCGACGCTGTCTTCACCGGGTTTTTGTCGGGTATGCCGCTTGCGCGTGCCTATGCCAGTGCTGACATTTTCTTCAATGCCAGTGTCACCGAAACCTTTGGCAATGTCACGTTGGAGGCTATGGCCTCCGGCACGCCAGCCGTGTGCGCCGATGCCACCGGCAGCCGCACACTGGTTGACGATGGCCGCTCGGGCTATCTGGTGGATTATGACGATCTGGACAGTTTTGCTGACCGTATCACACGCCTCGCCATGTCGTCAGACCTGCGTGCCCGCTTTGCCGAGCGCGGACTGCAATGCGCGGCAGAGTATAGCTGGTCAACCATTTTGGGTGCGCTGCATATTCAATATGAAGAGGCGTATAAAAGTTACAGCCCGCAGCGCAGTGCCACCCTGGCCCGGACCCGCTTTGGCCGGACTTTCGACCTTTTGGCGCGCGGCTAGGCACCCCTCGTGACTTTGGCAGACAGGTTTTCAAGCGACAGGCTCGCGGTCCTCGGCCAAAATCTGTATGTGCGCTATGCCTTTCGGCTTATCCAGCTGGCCTTTGTCGTCGGTGTGGCGGTGTTTCTGGTGCGCAAACTTGGCACCATCGGCTGGGCCGAGGTGTGGGACGCCATGCCCACGCATCCACTCTATTATCTGTTTTTTCTGGCCAATTTTTTCGCCATCCCGGTGGCAGAGCTGTGGGTGTACCGCACCATGTGGGGGATCCGCATGTCGCGCTATTTTGCCGTTTTTGCCCGCAAGCGTGTGTACAACTATGCGCTTCTGAGCTATTCGGGCGAAGCGGTCTTTGCCCACTGGGCGCAAAAGCACCTGCCGCTGAAAACCATGACCGTCATCCAAACGGTGAAAGACAGCAACATTCTGTCGGCGCTGGCGTCGAACAGCTTTACTCTGGTGCTGCTGATCATGTTTGTTGCCACCGACCAGATCAGCCTGATCACCGATGCCGACCCCGATTACCGGTTTTATCTGGGCGTGGCGGGAGCCGTCGGGCTGGTGCTGGTGCCGCTGATCTTGAAGTTTCGTAAGCGCATTATCTCGCTGCCTGCCGATCAGGCCCGCAAGGTTTTCCTTATTCACCTGACCCGCTTTGTGTTGGCGCAGATTTTTCTGCTGTTGCAGTGGGTGGTGATTTTGCCGCATGTGCCGATCACAACCTGGTTGTTGTTTGTCACCGCGCAGCTGGTGCTCAGCCGGGTACCGTTTTTGCCCAACACCGATCTCCTCTATCTCGGCCTCGGTCTGACGCTTGCGACCTATGTGGATGCCCCCGAGGCGGTGGTTGCCGGTATTTTTGTGGCGGCCGGGGCGCTGAGCCAAATTCTCAATGCTGTGATCTATGCTGTGACCACGGTTCTGCCTCTTGCACCGGCTGACAAAATCGCGTCAGATGGCACGGTGTTGGAACGGCCAGCAGCGGGATAACCCGCATGGCCAAAAACTCAGGGAGAGCGCCGCTTATGTTTGGGCGCATCAACCGATATCTCATCAAAACGGCGATGGTGCCCTTTTCGATCAGCCTGCTGATTGCAGCGCTATTGCTGCTGCTGGAGCAGATGCTGCGCCTGTTGGACTTTGTCCTGCACGAAAACGGCCCTGTTGAGGTGGTGTGGCGCATGCTGGCCTTTTTGGTGCCGCATTATCTGGGGTTGGCTTTGCCGCTCAGTCTCTTCATCGGCTTGGCGATTGCCTACCGGCGCTTGTCGCTGTCGAGCGAATATGACGCCATGCGCGCCACCGGCCTGTCGGGTTGGCGGCTGCTGCGACCGATGCTGGGTTTTGCCGCGCTGATGATGGTGCTGAATTTCCTGCTGCTGGCCTATGTGCAGCCCTATGCGCGCTATAGCTATCACGAGCTGCGCTACGAACTGCAAACCGGCCTGTTGGGCGCGCGCTTCCCGGTTGGGGACTTTATCGCTATTTCCGATGATGTGCGGATGCGCATTGGCGAGACCACGGAAAACGGGGCGCGGCTGGGCGATGTGTTTGTGGTGTACCGGCCTGAGTCCGGTCAGCGCTCGGCCTTTACCGCGACGCACGGCCAGTTTCTCAAGGCGTCATCGGCGAATGCCTTGATTTTGCGTCTGTATGACGGCGTGCAAATGGTCCAGCGCAGTCTTGAAGACCAGCCCGGCGTGTTGCGGTTCGAACAACAGGATATCACCATTCCGCTGCCCGAAGTGGCGACCTTTCGTGATCGCGGCGGTGAAAAACGCGAGGCCACCATCAATGAATTGCTGCGTATCCTCGGCGAGGAAACGCCTGCGTCTGTGCCCGATTATCACGCCTTTCGGGCGAGCTTTCATTTCCGCATCATTCACACGCTGACCTTCCTGCCCATCCCGTTTTTGGCGCTGGCGCTGGGGATCACCAGCCAGCGTCGACCATCTTCTGTGGGGCCGGTTTTGGGCATCGCCATCGTGATCATTTATCATGAAATTCTTGAGGAATGGGGCGAGGGGCAGGTGGCCGCCGGCGAGTTGTCGCCCTTTTTGGCGATGTGGCCGGTGTTTGCCGTCTTTTGTATCATCAGCCTGCTGTTTTTCCGTCTCGAGTCTGAGCGACCGGGCGGTGGGGTGATGCAGGAAATCTCGGTGATCTGGCTTGGTGCCCTGGACCGCATCAAAGCCCTGTTGCCGCGCAAGGCAACGCCGTGAGCACGCAGCCCGGACGTCTTCGCCGCCTGCGCCGCATGGCGCTGCCCTCGCTGGAGTTGGCCCGCTATGTGGCCAGGCTCTATATCTCGCGGTTTCTGGTGGTGCTTGTTGTGTTGATCAGCATCCTGCAGATGCTGGATCTGCTGAACCGGTCCGAGGAAATTTTGGCCGCCGAAGGGGCAACGCGCGATTCGCTGTTACGCTATGTGCGCCTGCGCCTGCCCGAACTTGCCTCGCAGTTTACGCCCTTTGCCGGGCTGCTGGCATCGCTGTTTACCCTGGCAGGCCTGAACCAGTCGTCCGAGATTACGGTGATGCGTTCGGCCGGTTTGTCGGCCAGTCAGGTGATGACGCCGATTTTGGCCGCCAGCCTGTTGATCACAGCGGGGCATATCGCCTTTCATGATGCGGTCACCGTCGAGGCCTCGCGCAATCTGGCCTTTTGGGCGGATAATGATTACCGCCCCGACACCCCGCCGCCGCCGCCGGGGCGG
>JASBSO010000060.1 GCA_030148905.1 Kordiimonadaceae bacterium
GCCATCCATTTTTTGCAGCGGGTGAAAAATGAACCGATGAAGGTGGGCGTGCAGCAAATTGATATCATTATCTCGAACTGGGAAATGAGTCCGATCGACGGCATGATGTTGCTGCGCTGGATCAGGCGCCATAAAGATAGCCCTGATCGGTTTGTGCCGTTTTTGATGATCACCGGCTACACCGAGCCCGAACGCGTTATGCAAGCGCGCGATATGGGCTGTACCGACATGCTGGCGAAGCCTTTTTCGATCAAAAGTATTGGCGACAAGCTCGTGTCAATTATCGAAAAACCACGGCAGTTCGTTCATACCAAAGACTTTTTTGGACCCGACAGGCGCAGACAAAAGCTGCATCTGGACGGTGTGGACAGGCGCGTGCTGACCGACAAAAGCGAAGGCGTGGAGATCATTCGTGGCTAGCCAGAAACCGGTCATTGTCCGTTTTTACCGATTTAAAAACCGGCTGCGCGAAAAAACCGCGGGCCTGGGCGGCGGTAACAGCCGCATCAGTGATGAAGCCCTGCAAGCCGCTGAAAATGCCTTAAAGAAAATGGCGGAAGACTATCCCGACTGGGTGTCCAATCTGATCGTCAAGCTGCAGGAGCAGCATGGCCGCTGTGTCGATACACCCGAAACTCGGCGCGATAGTTTTGAAGTGATCAACACCATTTCGCACGACATGAAAGGCCAGGGCGGAACCTTTGGCTATCCGCTGATTACCGACTTCGCAGATTCGCTTTATGCGCTGTCAACGATGAAAGACAACATCACCGACAACAAAGTCGAACTGGTCAAGGCGCATGTGGATGCCATGCGAGCGGTTATTCGGGGCCGGGTGAGCGGTGACGGCGGCGAAACGGGCGCCAGACTTGTGCAGTCTTTGGCCGAGGCCAAAGAAAAATATATGGACTGACCACGGGGGCGTGTTCGTCACATGGTCGGGGGAGGGCAGAGAATGACGACATATCGACCATGGGTTTCTACAGTCTTGATCGGGGCAGCCACTGCTTTGGCCGCTGTGTCGATATCATATGCGGATGATGCGCTGAGCATCGACGCGGCCATTGCCCATGAAGACCGGCTTCCCGAAGATTTCAACTTGGACAAAAACCGGCGGCCAGAAGCCGTACTGGCGGCGTTCAACGTGCAGCCCGGCAGCGTGGTGTTCGATGTGTTTTCGGGCGGTGGATATTATACCGAACTGTTTTCGCACATTGTTGGCGACGAGGGGCGTGTGATCGCGCACGCAAACACCGCGTACCGGCGCTTTGCCGGCGATATTGTCGACCGCCGCTACGGCGATGACGGCATGCGACTTGGGAATGTGGAGCGCCGTATTGCCGAAGTGGATGCGCTGGAGTTCAAACCGTCGAGCCTCGATTTTGTCTCGATGGTGCTAACCTTTCATGATTTCTTTTTTGAAAATGAAGATTGGCCCGCCATTGATGAGGTCCGGTTTGTTGAAAAGCTACACGGCGCGGTCAAGCCGGGCGGACGTGTCGGTGTTGTCGACCATCAGGCGGCAGAAGGGCGCGGCACAGAGGATGTGTTCAGCTTGCATCGCATCGAGCAGGATGTCGTGATCCGCATCTTCGAAGATGCCGGATTTCGTCTGATTGCCGAAAGCCCGGCGCTTAGAAACCCCGAGGATGACCACCGCAGGTCGGTGTTTGACCCGTCCATCCGTCGCCGCACGGACCGGTTTATTTTGGTGTTTGAGCGCCCATAAGGCCGATTACTTGTCGCCGGTCACTTGTTCTGGCTCCAGCCCAGGGCATAGGCCATGAGGTGATAAATTTCGTTTTGCTCGATCGTACCGCGCGCCAGGTGCGCCCACGGGCCGGTGGCAAACAGGGCGACATCCTCCCCGCCGTGCGTTTCGCTCCACAAAGGCACCACTGACTGTTGGCGGTAATCCTTATCGACAACCTCGGCGTCCGTCAGGGCCGGACGCTCGCCAGTGATAGCCCCCGGACCATTGGTATAGCCCAGCGTCGTGTAGGGTTTGCCGTCCTTTGCCAGCAGCGGGTCTGTGCCGCGCTGAATTTGCGGGCGCACAAGGCCCAAAATCGGGTTGCCGCGTTTGGGATATCCCGCAATGGTGAAGACATGGCTGTGATCGGCGGTGACCAAAACCAGCGTTTCAGACAGGTCAACCCGCGCCAGCGTGCGGGCCACCGCCTCGGACAAGGCCACCGTGTCGCCAAGCGCGCGTGCCGCGTTGCCGCCGTGATGCGCATGGTCGATACGCCCGGCTTCCACCATCAGATAATAGCCCTGGTCGCCGTCCAGCATATCGAGCGCACGCTCGGTCATGTCGGCAAGGCTTGGCTCGTTGGTGGCCGCGCGGTCAAGCTCATAGGCCATGTGCGAGGGCGAAAACAGGCCCAGCAGATGGTCGGTTGTGTCGGCGTCAATCGCGGCCAATTCGTCTGCATTGCTGACAAAGGCACTGCCGGGGCGGCTGGTCCACATGTTGACGATGTTTCGCCCGTCACTGCGCTTGCCGCCCATATCGGCGGGCAAGAAATTGGCTGCGCCCCCACCCAGGGCGACCTCAAGGCCGTTGCCGCCCAAATCGCGGGTGATCTGTGACGCGATATCGGGGCAGGCCGCAGCGTCGGCACCCGCTGGCAGTTCGCCATCATTTTCCCAGTCGCGACTGGCTGATACCGCATAAACCGCGGCTGGCGTCGCGTGGGTTAGCCGTGCGGTGGACACAACGCCGGTTTTCATGCCGGCGGCCTCGGCGCGCTCGGCAATGGTGGTCAGCCCGCGCGCATAGCTGTTGTCGCACATCAATTGCGGGTGGGTTGGCGGGGTGTTGATCACACCGATCCGGGTTTTGACACCAGTGTTGAGGGCGGAAGCTGTCCCGGCAGAGTCTGCTACCTGAGCGTCGACATTATAGGTTTTTACAAGTGCGGTGTGCGGGAAATGCTCGAAGCTGAGGCGGTTTTCCTCGCCGCTTTCGCCGCGTCTTTGGCCTTCAAAAATGCGGCCTGCGGTCAGGCTGGCAATGCCCATGCCGT
>JASBSO010000065.1 GCA_030148905.1 Kordiimonadaceae bacterium
CACCGACATCGACCTGCGCTTCCAGCAGGAACTGCCTGACCCAACCGGCTTCGGCAAATTCCGTGTGTTTATCGACATCGAGAATTTCCTGAACCTGCTGGGTGCTGGTACGCAGCGCGCGCTTGACGCGGGCGACGTGCCAGAGGGCGTTCCGTTCATCCGCGCGGATGAGCTGAACGATCAGGGCCAGTTCGTCTTCTCGAACTTCACCCTGCCTCAGAACGACATCAATCTTGATGCGACCCTGTGGCGGATCAACCTGGGTATCCGCTACGACTTCTAAGGTCGGCAAAGATAGAGATGCGAAAGGGCTGCTTCGGCGGCCCTTTTGTTTTGCCCGCTGTCCTTTGGCGGTCGGATCAAGTGTAACAGCATCCAAAGCGCGCAAACACGCTCAGGCTGTCCTGCTCTGCGGCAAGCTCAATATTGGCGGCCCATATGGGGCCGGTTTTCATTCAAATAACGGACAAGAGGCGCAAATTGCGCCCGTGCTAGCCCACGCAGCCTACCCTATGCTTGAAAGATCGAGCGACCTTCATCCAGCGGCGCGATGCCCAGATGGTCCGCAACGCTTTGGCCGATGTCGGCGAATGTGTCGCGCAGGCCAGCATTGCCGGGCGCAAGCGACGGGCTGTAGGCAATGAAGGGCACATATTCGCGCGTATGGTCGCTGCCAGGCCAGGTGGGGTCGCAGCCATGGTCAGCGGTTAGGATCACCAGATCATCGGGGCGAAGCTGGTCAAGCGCAGCCTTCAAGCGCAGGTCAAAGGCCTCGAGCGCAGCGGCGTATCCAGCCGGGTTGCGGCGGTGGCCGTATTCCTGATCGAAATCGACAAAGTTGGTAAACACCAGCGCGCCGTCGGGTGCCGCATCAATCTGTACATCCGTTGCGTCAAACAGCGCGGCATTGCCCGTCGCCTTGATCTTTTGCGTCACACCCTGATGGGCAAAAATATCGGCAATCTTGCCCACCGAAATGACTTCGCGCCCGGCGTGTGACAGCTTGTCGAGCAAGGTCGGCTTTGGCGGCGGCGTGGCATAGTCGCAGCGGTTGCCAGTACGCTTGAACCCGGCGTCGGTGGTCACAAATGGGCGCGCGATCACCCGACCGATATTGTAAGCATCCACCAAGTCGCGCGCGACCAGGCAAACCTCATACAGCCGCTCCAGGCCAAAGGCCTCTTCGTGCGCGGCGATCTGAAATACGCTATCGGCCGAGGTGTAGACGATCGGCTTGCCGGTGGCGATATGCTCTTCACCCAGTTTGGCAATAATCTCGGTGCCCGAAGCCGCGCAATTCCCCAAAACACCGGGCAATCCGCAGCGCTCGACCAGCGCATCAATGAGCGCATCCGGAAAGCTTGGATAGTCTGGCGGGAAATACCCCCAGTCAAAGCGCACAGGCACGCCCGCCATCTCCCAGTGGCCCGAGGGTGTATCTTTGCCGAAGGACTGCTCAGCGCACGCCGCGTAGCGGCCTTTCAGCACATCTGGCGCGTCCAGCCCCGCCGGATAGGACCCAGTTGCCAGCTTTGCCGCCTCGGTCAGGCCAAGCGCGGTCATCACCGGGATCGTCAGCGGACCAGAGCTTGGCCGTTCGGGGCCGATCCCGCCCGCCGCGCACCAGTCGGCAATATGGCCAAATGTATCGGCGCCGACATCGCCGAACGCCTCGGCGTCGGGGGCGGCACCAATGCCAAAACTGTCGAGAACCATGATGAATGCGCGCGGCATGCTGCTCTCCTCTTTATCCTGCCCGCTATATCACCTGTCAGGCGTCCACCCGCTCGGCAACGATGGGGCGCTTTTTGGGGGCGCGGTCTTCAATTGTCAAAGCCGCCTCAAAAGCCTGCGCTGCCCGATCGGCGGCGTCTTCGCTGGCGGCATAGACCGTTGCCAGCGGGTCGCCTACCGCAACCTTGGTGCCTTCCAGGACAATATTCCCGTACCCCACGCGGTGGTCAACCCGCTGGCGCGGCTCGGTCCGCCCGCCGCCAAGCGCCACAACCGCCATGCCAATGGCGCGGGTGTCCATCGCGGCCGCATAACCACCGCGCTTGGCCGTCAGTGTGCGCTCTACAGGGCCAAGGTCCAAATGCGCGGCCGGATTGTCCATCAACCCGGACGGCCCGCCTTGCGCCACCACCATGCGCGAAAATGTTTCAGCCGCCAGGCCAATGAACAAGACATCCTCGGCCTTGGCGCGGCAATTGGCCTCGCTGTCATCAATCCCGGCCAGAAATAGCATATGCGCCGCCAAATC
The DNA here is from genome assembly GCA_030148905.1 of Kordiimonadaceae bacterium. Classification (GTDB taxonomy): domain Bacteria; phylum Pseudomonadota; class Alphaproteobacteria; order Sphingomonadales; family Kordiimonadaceae; genus JASBSO01. The sequence goes on from JASBSO010000065.1 coordinate 2,264, forward strand.
CAGCGTCAGATCCAACTGGCGCGGCTCGGCCTTTTTGGGGTTTTTAAGGAAATCAATCGCCTCCAATACCTCAATCGCATTCCCGGCCGACCGCCCCAACACCCAGTTCATATCGGTGATCAACGCGCGGGTCGGCGTGCCTGCGGCATTGGCCACGCGGGTCAGCGATACTGCGAGGGCTTCGGCTTCCTCATAAGTTTTCATGAACGCGCCATTGCCAAATTTGACGTCCATCACCAGCGAATTCAGCCCCGCCGCCAGTTTTTTTGACAGGATCGACGCGGTAATCAACGGCACCGATTCCACCGTGCCCGTCACATCGCGAATGCCATAAAACCGCCGGTCTGCCGGGGCCAGGTCGGCAGTTTGCCCAATGATCGAACAGCCGACATTGCGCACAATCTCGGTAAAGCTTTCAATGGTTGGAAAGGCGTCATAGCCCTTGATCGATTCCAGCTTATCCAGCGTGCCGCCGCTATGCCCCAGACCGCGCCCCGAAATCATCGGCACCAGGCCGCCTGCTGCCGCCACGATTGGGGCCAGCATCAGACTGATTTTGTCGCCCACGCCGCCCGTAGAGTGTTTGTCGGTAATCGGGGCATCGGCGTCAAAGCCGCGCGCCGTCCAGTCGATCACATCGCCCGAATCGCGCATCGCCAGCGCCAGTGCTGCGCCCTCTTCGGGCTCCATGCCGCGAAAAAAGGTCGCCATGGCAAAGGCCGAAATTTGTGCATCGGTCACCGAGCCGTCGGTGATCCCGGCGACAAAGGCGCGAATGTCAGCGTCGCTCAAAGGGCGGCCATCGCGCTTGGCGACAATCAGTTCCTGGGGAAGAAAATCAGTCATAGGTTTTTGTACCCGTTACATTGGCACCGCCAAAGGCGTGCGGCAACACGTCGCCCAATGTGGTCTCTAGCACGATGTTACCGTCCACATCGCACATGGTGATGCGGGTATCGGGCGCGCCAAATTCGTGGATGCGCTGACGGCACCCCCCGCAGGGCGTGCAGGCCACCTGCCCGGGTCCAGCCACGACCAAATGCGCGATGTTCCGCCCGCCCGCCAGCACCATTGCGGCAATCGCTGCGGGTTCGGCACAGTTGCCCAGGGGATAGGCGGCATTTTCCACATTGCACCCGGCATAGATCTGCCCGTCATCCGCCAGCAGCGCCGCCCCAACAGGATGATTGGAATAGACCGCATAGGCCCTGTCCCGGGCCGCTGTTGCAGCATGAATCAATGCCGTTATGTCGCTGGCCGCCATTTAATGATCCTTTTCATAGGGCACACCGCTTGCCTTTGGTGGCACCATCTGTCCAGCAAAGCCTGCCAATATGACAACTGTCAGCACATAAGGCAGCATCATTGTAAATTGCGTCGGAATTGTGCCCAGTACCGGCAGGTCAACGCCCTGCAAACGCCCCTGAAGCGCGCTGACAAAGCCAAAGAGCAAACACGCCCCCAATGTGGTGAAGGGGCGCCACCGGCCAAAAATCAGCGCCGCCAGTGCCAGATAGCCCTGCCCCGCCGACATGTCGCGAATAAACCCATTGCCAAGGCCCGTTGACAGTGCCGCGCCCGCCGCCCCGCACAACAACCCGGTGATCATCACCGCCTGATAGCGCAAGCCCTCGACCGACAACCCGGCGGTGTCAACCGCTGCCGGGTTCTCGCCAACAGCGCGCAGGCGCAGGCCAAAGCGCGTGCGGTACATCACAAGCGCCAGCACAATCACCAGCGGAATGGTCAGATAGGTGATCACATGATGCCCCGACAGCAGATCGGCATACAGCGCGCCAATCACCGGCACCTCGGCAACCGCATCTGCGCCCGGCAGGGTGATGGCGGCAAAGCGGTTTTCATCCACCAGAAACGGGGTTTGGCCGCCCTTATGATACCAGGTGTTGGCAAGCGTCGGCGCCAGCCCCGCGGCAATGATATTGATCGCCATGCCCGAGACAATTTGATTACCGCGCTGACTGATCACCACAAAGCCATGCACCAGCGCCAGCACCGTCGAGGCCAGCATCGCCGCCAACAGCCCGGCCCAAGGCGACCCCAGCGTTGCCGCCGCCGCACCCGCAGCAAAAGCCCCAAACAGCATTTTGCCCTCAAGCCCGATGTCCACCACCCCGGCGCGTTCGGAAAACAGCCCGGCAAAGGCCGCCAAAATCAGCGGCGCTGAGGTTCTGAACGTCGAATTGAGGATGAGGACAAGGTCGGCGAAAAACTCGGTCATGGGCGCACCTCAATCGCGGTGCGCGGCGAGATGGCATTGACCAGCTGTACGATGCGTGCGCGAAACAGGTTTTCCAGCGCGCCTGCAAACAAAATCACCAAGCCCTGAATCACAATAATCAGGTCGCGGGTGACATTGTCCAATTCGAAGGCCAGTTCGACCCCGCCCTGATACAGCGCCCCAAACAACAGCGCCGCCAACACCACACCAGCGGGATGATTGCGCCCCATAAACGCCACCGCAATACCAACAAAGCCGTAGCCAAGGGTAAAGCCAAGGACGACGCGGTGGTGCTCGCCCATCAATTCATTGATCCCCATCATTCCGGCGATCGCGCCCGAAATCGCCATCGACCAGATCGTCACCGATTTGACCGAAACCCCGGCAAAGCGCGCGGCCTCGGGGTTTTGCCCCACCACGCGCAGT
>JASBSO010000112.1 GCA_030148905.1 Kordiimonadaceae bacterium
GATTCGTAGTCTGGTGCTCTATCCAGCTGAGCTACCGGCGCGCATTGGTCTGATCTATAGCACCGGGCCGCTGGTCAGACATCCAGACGGTATGGGGCAAGGCGCCCCGGCCCGAAGTGCGGCGCAACCTAATCATTTTGCCCGAGCCGTGCAAGCAGAAAATAGACCTTTGCTATTCTTGGCTTTATGCTGCGTGCAGTCCCGGCCTGTAACAAGAGAAAGCCTGCCATGTTTGCATCTGCGTTTGCATCCTTACCGGCGTGTTTGCGGCTGCTTCCTCTTTTGCTGCTGGCGGCGTGCGCGGGCGGCGGCGAATGGCCGTCGCTGTCTGATCCGGTGCCGGAGGCATCGGACCGTGCGGCGGTGATTCTGCGCGCCCGGGCGGTCGAGCCGCAGCGCAGCGGTGCAGAAACAGACACTTTTGCCACCCGCCAGGAGGCCGAGGCGGCGCTGGCGGCGCAGTTCGCGCGCATACAAAACGCCCGCGAACACTACCGCGAGGCGGCGGCTGCGCTCGCGCAAGCCTCCGGCCCGAATGACGGGGATACAGCCGTGCATTGGGGCGGGGCGCAAATCGCGCTAACCCGCTATAGCGCAGCCCTGTCGGCGCTTGACCCCATATTGGCGAGCACGCATTTGGGGGAGACCGAGCGCGTGCGCGCCGAGGCATTTTTTGCCAACACCGAACGCCGGATCGCGGGGGAGCGCCAAAGGCTGGCCGGGCTGAAACCCGACCTTACACAAGGCTAAACATCCAACAGGGCAAAGGGGTTCGCGGTGCGCGTTACGCCATCAAATGGCGAATGGCGCGCACCAGGCAGTCGGCCGCCAGCGTGCCGATCAGTGTCAAGTCAAGCGCCAACGGGTCGCCCGCAGGTCGCGCGCCGGTTGAAAGCGCAAACACGGTATCGCCGTCAAAGGGTGTGTGCAGCGGGCGAATGGCGCGGGCCAAGCCGTCATGCGCCATGATCGCAACGCGCTGCAGCGCCGCTTTGTCGAGGGCAACATTGGTCGCCACCGCCGCAATGGTGGTGTTGCCGCCGATCAGGCCAAGCTTGGGGGTGTTGATCACCCCTTCGGTGACGGCCGCGCCGCCCACCACGTCGGTGACCGGGCCAAAGCTGTTGAGCGCCACCATCGCCGACACGCCGACACCGCTTTCGGTCACCAAGCTGGCGCTGGCCAGCCCGCCCTGAACGCCGCCGGCATTGGCCCCGGCCCCGGCCCCAATGGCCCCAAAGCCCACCTCGTGGCCGGCTGTGTCATAGGCTTGATCGGCAAGCCGGGCATAGGGCGGGGTATCACCCCAGTCCTTGTCGCCGCCATTGCGCAGGTCAAACAAAATGGCCGACGGCACCACCGGCACCGCGCGCGGGCCCAGCGGCAGGCCAATGCCGTCTTCGCTGAGGCGAATGGCGACCCGGTCGGCAGCCGCCAGACCAAACACCGACCCGCCGGCAAGGACAAGTCCGTGAAAGGCATCGACCAAACAGCTTGGGTTCAGCGCATCAGTATCGCGCGTGCCCGGCCCGCCGCCGCGCACATCTACCCCCATGGCGACGGGGCTGTCGGGCAGAATGACGGTGACACCGGTCTTGATCCGGGCGTCGTGGGCGTGGCCCACCCGAAGCCCGGCAATATCGGTAAACTGATCGTGCGGGCCCGGCTTGGCGGTGACGACGGTCATGCGGCTTTTCCAGGCAAGCACAGCAAAAAGACGGTGCCGTCCTTGCCGGTTTTTTCAAGGCCGATTTGCCCGCCATGCGCTAGCACAATTTCGCGGCTGATCGCCAGGCCAAGGCCGGTGCCACCAGCGCGGCTGCTGGTATTGAACGCTTTAAACAGGTTCGGCAGCGCTTGTTCAGGGATCCCGCGCCCCTCGTCGCGCACCCGGATATGGGTCATATTGTCGTCGCCTGCCACTGCGGTAATTTCCACCAGCCCTTCGCCCGTTTGCGCCTGAATGGCATTGCGGCAGAGGTTTAAGAGCACCCGGTGGATTTGCGCCTCGTCGACATAGACCTCGATCGCTTCATCGACCAGATTGTCAAACCGCAGGGCCGAACTGTCTTCATCGTCGAGGCTGGCGCGGACATCGTCAACAAGCGGCTTCAGCCGGATTTGCTGCGGTTCGGGTTCGGGCTCCTTGGCCGCACCGTGTTTCATGGTACGCTCGCACAGGGCCACCGCCCGGCTAACGGCGCTGATCAGGCGGCCTGCAGTTTTCTGAACCTTGGGGTCGTCATTGCGGCGCAGGCTGTCAGAGGCAAGCTGAGCGGTTGCCAGAATATTGCGCAGGTCATGATTGATCTTGGAGACCGCCTCGCCCAATTCGGCAAGGCGCGATTTTTGCTGAATCGACTGGCGCACTTCTTCCTGCATGCGCGCCAATTCGCGCCCGATCACGCCAATTTCGTCGCTGCGCCGGGCCGTGCGCGGGCTGGATTGCACGCGCTCCGGGCGTTCGCGGAAGTCGATAATGCGGTCCTTAATGCGCCGCAGGGGTCGCACCACCATCCAATGCAGCGCCAGATAAATCAAAACACCGGTAAAGACCGATACGATCAGCGACAGCAGCAAAATATTGTTGGAGTAATCGGCCATCGCCTCGAACAGCGCCTGTTCATCCAGCGTCAGCTCGATCAGCCGCGCGCCCTCAAGCGTCGGCTGACCCACCACCTGAATAATGCGGTTGCCGCCGGCGTTCAGCGTTGTGATCGCATCCATGATCAGCCCGCCCAGCGAGGGGGTGCGGATATCATAGCGCGCATTTACGCCCTCGGGGTCGGGGATCAGGTCAAAGCCCAAAAGCAGGCTTTGGTCATTGATTGGTAAAACAATGGCGATCACGCCGGCGCTGTTCAAAAGCGAGCGTTCGATTTCAACGCTGACGCTGTTGTTGGGGGCGGCGACCAGCGCCAATGCTGCAATTTGGGCATTGGCGATTCGTTCTTCCAGAAAATTTTGCCGAAAGGTCGCAAGCGACGGCAAATAAATCAGCGCTTCGACGATCATGACAAACAATATCGTCAAAAACAGAAGCCGGGCGCGCAGGCTTGTCGTCAATGGGCGGTATCTCTCGGGCATTGGAAGCGATGTGCACCCTTTTGCACTCAGAAGTCAACGTGTGACATAGGGTGGTTGGACCTCAAAACCCACTATTCTTTGCTAGAATATTGCGACTGTGCAGAAAATTCAGGAAAATGGCCCTCAGAGATTGACAGCTGCGGCGCGTCTGAGTATACACCGCCGCTAGATTTTCAGGGCGCGCCACAGGCTGTGCTGCACCCTTAAGGAGAAGAGCTGTGAAACGTACATTTCAGCCAAGCAACATTGTTCGCAAGCGTCGTCATGGGTTCCGTTCCCGTATGGCAACGCCTGCTGGTCGTCGGGTTATTGCTGCGCGCCGCGCAAAAGGCCGTAAGCGCCTTTCGGCATAACCAAACTCTGCTCGCACAGGCGGGCGGCCATAAGCATCCAAAAAGCCGGCGTATCACTGCGCCGGTTTTTTTATGCCGATAAGGGTATGGTCCTGCATCATGAACATGGCCCCACACATGGCCTCACAAGAGCAACAGCCGATAACGGTGCTGAAGACCCGGCCCGAATTTTTGGCGGTGGCGGGCACCGGGCGGCGATGGATCACCAAAGGCTTTATTCTGCAAGCCGCCCCTGATAGCCGCGATGACGGGCGTATCGGTGTCGGCTTTACGGCCAGCCGCAAGGTTGGCAAAGCGGTGGTGCGCAACCGGGCCAAGCGCAGGCTGCGGGCACTGGCGCGCACCATCTTGACGCGCGAGGGCAAGGCCAATTGGAGCTATGTTCTGGTGGCGCGGCACTGCGACTCAGAACCCGGCTTTGCCCGTCTGGAGGCAGATTTGCGCTGGGCGCTGAGAAAACTGGCGGACGGGGCCGACCTGCGCTCGGCGCGCAAACCGCGCCGGACAGAGGGATGACCGCGCCGCGCCGCGCCAGCATGTTGGGCCGCGCGATGCTGGGCACAATCCGGGTCTATCAGCGCTTCATATCGCCGTTTTTCCTGCCCAGATGCCGGTTTCAGCCGACATGCAGCCACTATGCCGTTGAGGCGATCACGCTTCATGGTGGACTTCGCGGAGGTTGGCTGGCATTAAAGCGCCTCGCGCGGTGTCACCCATGGGGTGGCTCGGGCTATGACCCGGTGCCGGATAAAGGTACCAAATAAGGGTATCAGACAATGCAGTTTCATCGCTTGACACGTGCATCGCTTGACACGGGCCGCACGACGGGTGATCAGCGGCAAGAAATAAGGTAAGGGCAAGGCCCGAATCGTCACAGGTGATTTTTCACGATGAATGAAATGCGAAATGTCGTTCTGGCAATAGTGCTGTCAGGCGTTGTTCTCTTTGGCTATCAGGAATTTTATCTGAAAGCCAAATACGGAGATCTGACAGAAGCCGAAACCAGCGAGCGTGTCACGGTTTCGGATGACGGCCTGTTGGACAGCCTTGAGACGCCTGCGGCCCCGAGCGACAGCCCGGTCATTGAACCCGTCGGCAATGTCGGCATTCCGGCTTCACAGAACACGCAAGCACCAGAGCGCGCACCCGCCAAGCGCCTGATGATCGACACACCCGCGCTGTCGGGCTCGATCTCGCTGCGCGGCGCACGCATTGACGATCTGTATCTCAACAACCACAAGGTCACGCTGAACGGCGATACGTCGGTGCATTTGCTGCGCCCGCAAGACCGGTCGGACGGATATTGGGCGAATTTTGGCTGGGTTGGGCAAGGCCTGACCGATGGCGCCCTGCCGGATGATCAGACCGACTGGACCGCCAGCGCTGATGTGCTGCGCCCCGATGCGCCGGTCACCCTGACATGGGACAACGGCCAGGGGCTGGTGTTCGAGCAGGTGATCAGCGTTGATGCGCGCTTCATGTTCACTGTCGAGCAGCGCGTACGCAATGTGGGCACGGGGGCCTATACGCTGGCCCCCTACGGCCAGCTGCGCCGCAAGGGCGAACCCGCAACCGAAGGGCTGTTCATCCTGCACGAGGGACCCATCGGCGTTTTGGACGGCGAGCTGCGCGAACCCGATTACGGCGATCTGGACGAAGACCCGATCACCGCTGCCAGCACCGGCGGTTGGATGGGCATCACCGACAAATATTGGATGGCGATTTTGATCCCCGATCAAGCGGCCAGCCTGCCCCGCGTACGCATGCGGCGCCTGCTGGACACGCGCGGCCTCAGGCATTTGGTGGATTATACCGAAACGCCGCGCGCGCTGAACCCGGGCGGCAGCATTGAGACCACCACCCATTTTTTTGCCGGGGCCAAAATTGTGCAAGTGGTGGACGCTTATGGCGACCAGCTGGGCATCACGCTGTTTGACCGGACCATCGACTGGGGGTGGCTGTGGTTTTTGACCCGGCCGATCTTCTTCGGCCTTGAGCTGCTGTTTGAAGCCACCGGCAATTTCGGTGTGGCGATCATTTTGTTCACCATCTTGCTGAAGCTGGCGCTGTTTCCGCTTGCCAACAAGCAATATGTGTCGATGGCGCATATGAAAAAGGTGCAGCCCAAGATGAAAGAGCTGCAAGAGCGCCACAAAGACGACAAGCAGCGCCTGCAGCAGGAAATGATGGAGCTGTACAAAAAAGAGAAGATCAACCCGCTGGCGGGCTGTTTGCCGCTGATTCCGCAGATTTTTGTCTTTTTTGCCCTCTATAAGGTGCTCTATGTCACCATCGACATGCTCCACCAGCCCTTTGTCGGCTGG
>JASBSO010000083.1 GCA_030148905.1 Kordiimonadaceae bacterium
TTTCTTACAAAACTTGCTAAGATTGTGTGTAGGCGTTTGTGTGCGATTATCCGCATGGATCCGCCAAAACTTGCCCTGTGCGTGCCTCTGCCCTACTCTCCAACGGTGGTGGTATGGGCTGCATGGGGGGACGGTAAAGAATGGGTGACCTCGGCAAAACGACCGACAGGACGGTCAACGCTCCGCTGGCGCGGGAGGTGCCCACTATTGGTCAGCGCCATGATTTTGATGCGGTCACCTTACAGCGCTGCATGACCGGCCAATATGAAGCGCACTTTCAGGACGATCATGACGTGCTGTCGCTCAATCTGGCGCGGGGTCAGGTGCAATCTGCACATGATAGCGACAAACTCGCCCCCTTCGCTTTGGAACCTTATACCATCAATTATCACCCTGTGGGCTCGGCTACCTATGCGCTGGGGCGCGAGGACAATTATCATTTTCTGTCGGTGCGCGTGCCCACCACCGTCCGCCGCGACCTTCAGGTCGCCTTCGGCATCGCTGACGGCGACATTCGCCATATCCCCGGCTTTTCCACCCCGCACAGCAAGGCGCTGATCCAGACGGTTGACCAGTTCCTCGCCTCCGGTGCGCTCGGCGGCCGGCTGGTGGCGGAAAGCCTGGCAACGCTCGCCGTTGCCGAGGCGCTCAAGGCTTTTGGCGCGGCCGGGCCCAGCACCGCGCTGTCTGCGCCGGGTGCCGTTCCACCGGCTATTGTGCGCGTGATCGACTATGTTGAGGCGCATCTGGACGCCGACCTCAGCCTTGATGCTTTGGCGGGCGTGGCGGCACAAAATGTCTATCATTTCGCCAAACGGTTTCGCGAAAGCGTCGGCGAGACGCCGCACGCCTATGTGATGCGCCGCCGGGTGGAGCGCGCCAAGGCGCTGCTGAAGGACGGGCGCTTGCCGCTGGCTGACATTGCGCTGGCCTGCGGCTTTTCGGGGCAAAGCCATTTCACCACCGTGTTTGGTGCACACACCGGGGCAACGCCCGGCAAATACCGCCGCGCGGTGCGCACATGACCGAACTGCCCCGCGATTTGTTGATCCAAACAGCAACTAACGCTGCGCCTAAGCTTATGGAGCGAACTGAAACAGAGCTTGCCGGGTCGCTGGTGAAATCCGTTGGGGTCAATGCCCCGACGGTCTTTAAGGCGTCTTTATGGCGCAGCGCTTTTGAACATATCGTTTCGACTCCGGATGAGGACTATTTCTCGCTCATCCATCACCGCAGCGGCGGGGCTGTTCGCGAGTCTGGAAGTCCTGACGCTACAGCCACTGCAAACAGCACCACTGCCCACAGCATGCACGAACAGCAGGTTTGGAGTAGCGACGGCGTGGTGGATTTTGCCCATTTTTATGTTCCAACCCCACTTGTGACCGGTGTGTTTGAGCAATTGAATGAGCGCGACGCCGCATTCGATGATTTCCAATTCTCGCTGGGGTCGCGCGAACCGCATATGGTCAGCGCCATGACGGCGGCCGCGCCGATGCTGTTTGGCGACGTCGCCCCCAGCCGCATGATGCTGGATAGCTGGGGGGTGATTTTCGCCGAAACGCTGGTGCGGCATCATACGGTGCATGGAACCAATCAGACACAACAGGCTTTGGGCGCGCTGCCCCCGGTGCATATTCAGCGCGTAATCGACTATATCGAAGCGCATCTGGACGCTGATCTGAGCCTGGATGCTTTGGCGGGCGTGGCGGCGCAGAATGTCTATCACTTTGCCAAACGGTTTCGCGAAAGCGTCGGCGAACCCCCGCACGCCTATGTGATGCGCCGCCGGGTGCTGCGCGCCAAGGCGCTGCTGAAAGACGGGCGCTTGCCGCTCGCCGACATTGCGCTTGAATGCGGCTTTTCGGGGCAGAGCCATTTCACCACCGTGTTCGGTGCACACACCGGGGCAACGCCCGGCAAATACCGCCGCGCGGTGCGGGGATAATGGCAGAGGCGCCGCAGAGCCACAGCGACGCCGACCTGGCCCGCGCGGCTTCGGACAAAATCCCCAAGCTGCACCAAACATCCTACGACACCAAACCGACGTCGATGCTGACAGCGATTGGTACCGACGCCTCCACCGTGTTGAAAGCGGCGCTGTGGCGCAATGATTTCAAACAGACGGTGACGGCGCGCGACGTAGATTTTTTCTCGATTTCTCATCACCGCGGCGGGGCCGCCGTGCGTGAAGCCCGCGACCCCGACGTGCCGGGTGTGCACAACACCGTGTCGATTCAAAACATGCTGGAAGACACGCAGGAATGGATCAGCGAGGGCGAGGTGGAATTTGCCCATTTTCACATTTCCACCGCGCTGGTCACCACGGTGTTTCAACAGATTTTGGACCGCGACCCGGACTTTGACGCGTTTGATTACGCCCCGGTGGCGCACGGGGCGGCCCTGCTGGGCGCGGTCACGTCGGCGGCGTCGATGCTGCTGGACCCCCGCCTGCCGCCCAGCCGCATGCTGCTGGATAGCTGGGGCGTGGTGCTGGCGGATACGCTGGTGCGGCACCACAGCGTCCACAGGACAGGTGGACGGCTGGCGCCGCTTGGGCCGTTGATGCCGGTCAATATCCGCCGGGTGGTGGATTATATTGAAGCGCATATCGGCGAGGATTTGAGCCTGAATGCGCTGGCGGGCGTGGCGGCACAAAATGTCTATCATTTTGCCAAACGCTTCCGCGAAACGGTCGGCGAAAGCCCGCATGCCTATGTGCTGCGCCGCCGGGTGGAGCGCGCCAAGGAGATGCTGCACGCCACCCCTCTGCCGCTGGTGCAGATTGCCTATGCCTGTGGTTTTTCAAGCCAGAGCCACTTTACCACCGTGTTCGGGGCCTATACCGGCGCCACGCCCGGCAAATACCGCAGGGATGTGCGGGATTAGGTGCGTGGGGCTAGGTGCGGTTGGCCTAAGATCAGGCCCCTAGCGTTCCGCCAGCATATCATAATGCTGACCGGTGCCAATTTTCCGGAAGGCTGTAAATCCTGACTTCTCAAGTCGCGCGCATATCTGCCCGGGGTCGTTGAGAGCGGTGTCACATTCAAAAAACACCGAGGTGATTGCGCGCGCGTGCGCAGATTTCAGCAATTCTGCCACCACCGTGTCTTCATGGCCTTCGACATCGATTTTGACGATCAGCGGCGCGTCAGGCATGCGGATTTGGTCAAGGCGTGTGTGATTGACCAGCGCGACCTCCAAACGTTCGGACGCCCCGCCACCGCCCGAAGGCTTTAGCGACGCAGCACCCGAATGCCCTGTTGGGATATGGATAATCGCCTTACTTTCGGTGTTGGATATGCCGGCCTCAACCACCGAAACGCGCTTTGCTACAGCGTTAAGCGCCAGATTGCGCGCCAGCAGGCGGGCTGTTTTGGGCACGGGTTCAAAGGCTGTCACCCACAAACAGTTGGGATTGCGGGCCGCCAGGACCGAATAAAGCCCCTGATTGGCCCCAATATCAAGAAAGACAAAGGGATTGGTCTGTTCGGTAAGATAATCGGCATATTCGAAGCCATAGGTGCCCCGCATATAATACCGAAAGGTATGGTCGCCCCAATTGGCGGCAAATCTGGGTCCGTATGGCGAGGTGATGCTGCGCGCGCCAAGCCCGCGTTCCACCCATTGACGGCCAAGCCGCGTGCGCCGGGCCAAACGGCGTGTCAGCGCATATAGCGGCCCCGCGGACTGGCCCCCTATTCCCACTCGATCGTACCGGGGGGTTTTGACGTGACGTCATACACGACGCGGTTGATACCGCGGACTTCGTTGATGATGCGCGTCGCGGCACGGCTTAGAAACTCGTGGCTGAAGGGGTAGTAATCCGCCGTCATGCCGTCGGTTGAGGTGACTGCGCGCAGTGCGCACACATGGTCATAGGTGCGCGCATCGCCCATCACGCCGACCGTGCGCACCGGCAGCAGCACGGCAAAGGCCTGCCAGATGCTGTCATAAAGTCCGGCCTTGCGAATTTCGTCGAGATAAATGGCATCGGCCTTCCGCAGGATGTCCGCGCTTTCGCGACTGACCGCCCCCGGAATACGGATGGCCAGCCCCGGACCCGGGAAGGGATGCCGCCCAACAAAGGCCTCAGGCAGGCCAAGCTCGCGCCCCAAGGCCCGCACTTCGTCCTTGAACAGCTCGCGGAGAGGTTCAACAAGCGCCATATTCATCCGCTCGGGCAGGCCGCCGACATTATGGTGCGACTTTATGGTGACCGACGGACCGCCGGTGAAGCTGACGCTTTCGATCACATCGGGATAGAGCGTCCCCTGCGCCAAAAAATCAGCCCCGCCTATGGCTTTGGCCTCGTCTTCAAACACATCGATAAAAAGCTTGCCGATGGTTTTGCGCTTCACCTCGGGGTCGTCCACCCCGTCTAGCGCGCCCAAAAACAGGTCGGACGCGTCGCGGTGGACCAGATTGATATGATAATGCTCGCGAAACAGCGACACCACCTGATCCGCCTCGCCGAGCCGCATCAGCCCGTGGTCGACAAACACGCAGGTGAGTTGGTCACCGATCGCCTCGTGCAGCAGCACCGCGACCACCGAGCTGTCGACCCCGCCCGAGAGGCCGCAAATGACCCTGCCCGTGCCCACCTGCTCGCGGATTTCGCGGATTTTGGTTTCACGGAAACCCGCCATGGTCCACTCGCCTTCGGCCCCGCATATGCGGCGGACGAAATTTTCAATGAGCTTTGCCCCGTCGGGGGTGTGCACCACCTCGGGGTGGAACTGCACGCCGTAATAGCGCCGCGTATCGTCGGCGATGGCGGCAAAGGGTGCGCCCTCGCTGACTGCCACGGTTTCAAAGCCGGCGGGCAGCGCATCCACATGGTCGCCGTGGCTCATCCACACCTGATGACTTTCGCCAGTGGTCCACAGGCCCTCGAACAAAGCGCAACCCGCCTTGACCTCGACAAAGGCACGGCCAAATTCCTGATGGTCGCTGGTGGTCACCCGCCCGCCCAGCTGCGCCACCATGGTTTGCTGGCCGTAGCAAATGCCCAAAATCGGCTTGCCGGATGCGAACAGCGCCTCGGGCGCGCGCG
>JASBSO010000093.1 GCA_030148905.1 Kordiimonadaceae bacterium
GGCACCGTTATCGATCAAGACACCCGCAAGCTCGCTCAGTACGCTGCCGCCCTCGTTCACCTGCAGGCCGTCCAGCGTGGCACCGTCCGCGTCGCCGGTGATGCGGATCGACCCGGTGATCGCAGATTCCGTGCTGCCGTCACGCCCGCTTGCCGCACTGCCAGCCTGAACCCCCGCAAGCGTGATGCCAGCGGTGCTGAGCGTGATATCTTCAGCGTAGGTCCCCGCCCCGATGTTGACGGTTGCGTTGGCGGCGGCCAGATCGACCCCGCTTTGCACCGTGCCTGCATTGACGTTCACGACGCTGCCCTCGCCGGTCAATGACTGATTGCTGCCCAGGGTGATGGCGGCATTCAGAGTGATGGTCAGGCTGCCGTCAGCGTTTTCATCTTGCAGGGCAAGCGTGTTGGCATTCGCCTGCGCACTGGTGTCGATCGCCGCATTGACGGTGATGCTGTCTTCAGCGGACAAAACCACATTGCCGTTATTCAGGTCGCCAACAATCGCGCTTGCGGCCACTTCGTCGGCACCGTCCGTGGTGGTGTCAACAACGGTGAGGGCCACAGGGTCAAGCAGCCAGGTGCCGGCCTCGCCAGCGGGTGCGGACGTATTGACATGCGCTGCTTCGCGGACCGCCAAATGTCGGCCGGAGGTTTCGACAAAGCCACCATCGCCGCCAACAACGCCGCCGCGGGCTTCAATGCTGCCGCTGAAATCGAGGCGGTTACTGGCGTAAAGGATCACGTCGCCGCCGTTGCCCACCGTGTCAGCGTTGGCGAAAATGCTGCTGTCCTCAGACACGATGATGGTTTCGCCCGTGATATCGACGCGGCCCGCGTCAGCCGCCGGATCCCCCGATGAGACGTCAATCGTGCCGTCAACAACCATCGTGCCGTCATCGCCGCTGTTGAGGATCACCACACCGCCCTGCATGGCCGCAGACTGCGCCTGCACAATGCCGGTCATGTTGATCACCTGATCAACAACGCCGCGCGCAACCGATGCGGTCATCGCGACGGTGCCCCCATCCGCAATAATGGTGCCGCTGTTTTCAAGGGCGCTGTCCATGACGGAGCCGTCGGCACCAAAGGCGCGCTCGGCCACCTGATCATCGACCGCCAGTTGAATAAGCTGATCGCCGTATAGGTCAAGCGAGAACCGGTTGCCCGATGCCAGCCCTACCCGGCCAAGGCGCGCGGTGATCACCCCGCGATTGGCTACACCGGGTGCAACAAAAGCCACCAGGCCGTTATCGGCGGCAGTGATATGGCCTTCATTGATGATCGAAGCGCGGGCATCGCCGGGCACGGTGAATTCATAATGCCCGGCCATGAAGTCCGCATTGTCGATGTCGGCAGTCGACGCGACCAGACCCGCCACATCAACGCGAGCATTTGGCCCAAAGAAAACCCCATTGGGGTTGATCAGCATCACCTGCCCCGTCGCGGTTAGGCTGCCAAGAATTTCCGAGGCCACACCGCCGGTGACCCGATTTAAAATGACCGAGTTCACACTGTTTTGTTGAAAGTGCACATGTTCATCAAGCGCAATGGAAAAGGCCCGCCAGTCGACGATGGCGCGGTCGCTTGACTGCACCACATCCAAACGGGTTGTGCTGGTTTCAATGATATCAACATTGCCTGCAACAACCGTTGCATCCTTGGCATCGCTCGCCATGGAGATTTGCGGGGGCAGAACGCTCAGCACGCACGCGGTAAACCATGTGCGCGCAATCGCCGTGGTGTTCAAAAGGGCCGCTTTCCGGCCTGCCTCTGCGTGATGCAGCTTTGTTTCCTTTGCCATTTCTCTGCTCCCCGACATGATCTGTCCCTATGTCTATGCGGTGCTGTGCACCCTTAATCCTTGCTCACTCTTGTGCGTATCGTATTGTGTTCTGCACCAATGCAGCCTTCTGAACGTTTGCGCGCTCAAGTGCGTCTCGCGCTGCTTTAAAACGAAATCGCCACACCAAAAATACCACGCACATCATCGCCGCTGGCGCCGCGCGACGCGGCCTCGCCAATGACCGGCACAACCAATTCGGCTGTGGCGGTAATAGCATCCCCCAGGAAAAAGCGGCTGCCGACCCCGGCCGATGACAGGTCTTCGTGCGAGGACGGCACACCACCGGCCGTCCGCCGCCATACCGCGCCATAATCGTAAAAGGCATAAAGTTGCATGCCCTGCAGCAGGTCGGTGTCGACCGATTGATCTCTGCGTAGCTCTACACGCGCGGCAACGCCGTGATCGCCGGAAATCTGTGATGGATCGAACGCCCGGCCAAAGCGGCTGCCGCCAATGGCAAATTCTTCGGATGCCACCAATCTGCTGTCGGAATATTGCCCCTGTGCATTCAACAATAGGCTGAAATTGTTACCCAGGCGCTGAATTCGCAGAAGCTCAAGCCCCACCTTGGTAAAGGTGGTGTCGGCCCCGGCCCGCGACAGGTCCGGCGCGCCGCTGTCGCTTGCGTCCAGCACATCAAGACCCCGGCTGACCTCAACATCGATCAGGCTGATACCGTCCCATGCGTCGACAAAATCATAGGCCAGCCCCAGGCGCGCCGCCCGCACCCGGTCATCTGTGAAGGGGGCGTCCAGAAGCGTGGTTTCGGTATCGCGGAAACTGAAACCAGCGCGAATGTTCAGATTTTGCGCGCGGGTGCGAATAAGCGGATAGTTCAGAATGACATCGGCGCTGTAGGATTCGCTTTCAATATCGCTGATCTCCAGGTCGCCGCCGGGTTCTGACAGGGTATTGCGCCCAACGATAAGGACAGTCATCCCCTCGCTGCCGATCTGTTGTTGATGCGACACTTCAAGAAGGCGCAATTCGGACAGCTCTGCCGCGCCAATGGCGCGAATGCGGGTGCGTTCGTTCAGGCCAAATATCGAATTCAGGCTGGCGCTGAGCTGCCCCTGCACCGGCCCGCTGAACCGCGAACCACGATTGTCGATCGTGGCAAAGCCTTCGAACGTATCGCGTTCAATAACGATATCCAGATCGCTTGCGCCCGGCGTTGCCTGCGACGCGCTTAAAACCGCCAGGGCGGTCATACCGGGTAAATCACCCGCCAGAAGAATATAACGCTCGAGAACGTCCGCCTTCAGCGGCACAGACGCGCGAATTTTATCGCCGTATTTGCGCAGCAAACTGCCCTTGCTGGCGGCGCTGCCGTTAATGGTGACCTTATCAATAAAGCCTTCAACCGCGCGCAGGCGCAAAATACCGGCTTCAATGCGCTGCGGCGGAACAATCACTCGCGAAAGAATATAGCCGTCATTGCGGTATTTAACGGTGATCGCATTGGCAATATCATAAGCTTGGGTCAGCGTAATTTCTTTGCCGATAAGGCCCTGATAATGCGGGGCCAGCTCATTTTCAGAGTAAACCTCAGCGCCTTCAACAACCACAGCGCTCAAGACAAAGCGGATGGCGTCACTGTCGCTTGGCAGCAGGGTTTCGCGCTTGGGGATGACGATATCGGGTTGCGCTTGCGGCAGGCGTTCGCGATCAAATTGGCGCTCAAGCTGCGATGGGTCCACCGCAGGGGGCACCGGATCTTGCGCTGTTGCAGCGCGCGACAGCAAAAGGGCAGCCATGAGACACCCAAGGATACCGAGAAAAAACGCACTGCGGATAGAATGGCCAAATCTATATATATGGGCCGCCCGCACGGACATGGTTGCCCCTGCAACCCCAATATTGACATGACCACTCACTGCCGAACACAAGCCTTGCTTGTGCAATCGAACCCACAAACCCAACACTGTTTTCCCCCGTCGTGCACTGTTGAACACCGCGAACCCGCGCCTTAATATCACAGCGATATCACTCAATATTTACTATTTGTTAACTAAAAATTTACACTTTGTTAACATCTTCCGCTACGGAAACAGGCTTTTTTTAGTCGGATGGGGTTTATAAGACCCTGTTTTCGTTACGGTAATGAAACCTTTTGCCCCGCGGTGAATGGCGAAAAATTTCCCTGAAATGATCTCTTTTGCGGCATGGGAATAGCAGATGTGCCGCGGTGTCACCGCTCGCATCAGGCGAATCGCTCAGCCGAGGCTCTGGATTTTCCACACGCCATGTCTGTAGAGCTATTCAAGGCTGCGTTTTCCATTTACACAGAATGGGCAGCATTTGCAGGACGCACCGCCTTGCCAAATTTCATGACATTCAGGGCCACCCGTCGCAGGGAACGCGCCCAGACGACGAGCGGACAGGCCGTGCCGGCCATTCGGGTCAAAACGACCTTTCGGCGCCCGCCCAAACCAGGATCGGCAGCGTTTTTCTCGCTGGCCGACCGGGTGCGCGCCGGGCTGACAACACCGCCCTATGCCGTTTTGTGCCGGGGTATCGCGCCGACACAGGGTCGCAACTTTGCGCAAGCTTTGCTACATGCGGTGTCTGCTATGGCCTGCCAACATGCGGGCTTGCCGGTTGCCCTGAACCCGCCGCCTATCAGCTTTACCGAGGTGACCGTCAAACCCGACATTGATCCGAACGCCGATGCCGTCACGTCATACAGCCGGACAGAGCACGCCCTTGCGCTGCATACAGATTCGACCTACCGGCGCGTGCCGCACGGCCTGATCGCCTTTCATATGGTGACCACCGACCGCGCCGGTGCCAATAGCATTTTGGCTGTTGACGACGTGCTGAGCGCGCTTGACCCTGCAACCATCGCCGCATTGTCAGAGCCAGTTTTCCCGTTCAAGGCGGCCCTCTACCCCATCATCGCGCACAGCGCCTCGAGCACGCCAATACTGCGATATTACCGCGCACAAATCGACCTGAGCGCCGAGCGCCACGGCACCCATCTGTCGGCGCGGCATAGTGCGGCCTTGGCGACTTTGGATGCAGCCTTGACGGCGTGTGACGCCATACAGTGGCTGACATTAAAAGCGGGCGATATGCTGGTGATCAATAACCTGCGCGCCCTGCATGGCCGGTCCGCGCTGAGCAGAGACAGCAAACGGCGCATGTTTCGCTACCGCCTTGATGTGCCCGAAGGCGCGCTGGCGTAAATGCGCATGTCGCCCATAGCGAAGATACTGGGATGGCTTGCAGGTCAACACCGACGCGCTGCGCCAAAATCATCACACCATGATGCAGCGCTTCTCAAGGCCGCTGAGCATCATCTGCGGATGGGGGAGCAGCAGCTTAATGCAGGTCGCCTGCGCTCCGCCCGTAGCTATGCCAAGCTTGCAGCATCGCAGGCACCGCAGGATTGGTCGAAAAGTGCCGCGCTTGCGCAGCTTTTGTTCAAACTCGGCGAGACGGCCGAGGCGCATATGTGGTACTCGCGGGCATCCGAGCACAGCGCGCTTGACTATGATGTGCTGTTAAACTGGGCGGCAGCCGCATACCGAATGGGCAATCCAAAGCAGTGCCATGATTTGATGGCACAGGCGGCGCGCACCTATCCCATGGGCAATGCGCCCAGCCACCCCAAGGCAAGTCCCGTGGTGGTGACCCTGCGCAGTTTGAGCGACAGTCACTTCGGCATCAAAACCAAAAGCGGAAAATCCTATAAAATCCGAGCCCATAAGGGAGGGCATTTCGCCCTTACCCACCTGCTGGACACGTCGGATTTTCACAGTATCACAGCCAATATATTGGCTGATCATATCCCCAAAAAATCCGACTTTCCCCGCCCTGATCTGTTGATCAACACGGTCGCCTGCCCCGACCGCCAGGGCCGTGCTTTAGAGGCCATGACAGACTTAGAGCACTGCTTTGCAGGCACCGACTTTATCAACAAACCGTCCCAAGTTCTGCGCACCACCCGTCTGGAAAATGCGCAGCGCCTGCCAAAAATTGCCGACCTTGAGATGGCGCGTACCGAAAAACACCGCTATGGCGGTGACCCAGCGACCTTTGCCGACGCGGTCGCTACGTCTGGCTTTGCCTATCCCTTTCTGATCCGCAGAGTGGGCACACAGACCGGGCGCAGCTTTGAAAAAATCGATAACCCAGAGGGTTTGTCGGCATATCTGGCCGCGCAGAGCGCCGGGCAAGATTTTTATATTCAAAGCTATATAGACTGCCAACACGCTGACGGGCTCTATACCAAAGCACGGTGCTTTTTCATCGACGGTGACTTTTACCCGATTGCCCGCCTGACAAGCGATCACTGGCAAATCCATTCGGGCGACCGGTACCGGGTTATGGACAAGTCACCCGGGGCGCAAAAAGCAGAGCAAGCCTATTTGGCCGACCCAGAGGCCTTTCTCGGCGCGGCGGCATTTGACGCCTTGCACGCCGTGCGCGATGCCGTGTCGCTTGACTTTTTCGGTATTGATTTCACCACCGACATTCGCGGGCGACTGAAACTCTTTGAGGTCAATGCCGCCATGCGCCACAATTTCGACCATGCCGGTCATTTTCCATACACACGGCCATATCTGGCCGCCGCCAGTGCGGCCTTTCAAGCCATGGTGACCAAGCGCCTGAATTCAGCGCGCAACCGCCCGACGGGTAATCGCAATTAGCGCCGGGTTGCGCAGTTGCTGGTGCACGGCCCAATGCCGATCGCTTGAAATGATATCAACGCCGGACTGGTAAATCTCCAGATAACGGCGATCATCACCCGCCGCCAGAATCTGCCGGTCAATGGCGCGGTCGTCGAAACCAAGCGTTCCCATCGCGGCAACCATTCCGGCTGCGTGGATGGCGTTGTAGAACGCGGGCGGGCGCATCTGCAGGCCGGTCCACACCACCATGTGTTTTGCTGGAATAGGTGCGGCCATCAGTTCGGCCAATTCATCCATGTTGCGGGCACGGCTGTTCACCATGATGCGCGGGTCTGCTGCGTATAAAGCCTTGGCTTCATCCAAAGATCGGGTGATGAAAATCACATAGTCTTGTGCGCTGTGCGCCTGAACGGCCGACAAAACCTCCGCGCCGGTGACGCCGCGCTTCATATCCAGCATCAAAATCGCCCGACCACGCGCCCAATCAAGCGCCGCGGCAAAGCTGGGAACCCGAAATGCAGTCACATTTCCCGCATTATCGCGCAGATAAAGCGCCTGGATATCGCTCCATTCGGTGTCGGCGACCGGCCCCTGGCCTGTGGTGGTGCGATCCAGCGTGCGGTCGTGCATCAGGTGCAAGACCCCGTCCTTGCTTTTGCGGATATCCAGTTCGATCAATGCGGGACCATAAGCCGTAGTCAGATCAAATGTCTCCAAGGCATTTTCGGGATATCCAGGTTGCGGACCACCCCTATGGGCGCTGACAAACGGGGTTGGAAAGGGCTTTCGCGCCAAAACATCCGGCAAACCGCCCTCAGGCACAGCGATGACATAGCGCGCATTTGGATCGTCTGGTTTTTTAATATCCTCAGTATATCCAATATGATGCGGAAGACTTATAAATAATAAGGACAAAATATAGCGCACAGAAATGGGCATGAGGCTTGGTTCCTTCCCCCGAATCAGATTTGATGGCAGCGTACCCTTCAATCGTGACGAGTGCGAGACATGAGCAATTTTCAGCCCCCCTATTCCATGGCCACCCTGACCGCGATCATGGCCAAGCTGCGTACGCCGGATGAGGGATGTCCCTGGGATCTGGAGCAAAGCTTTGAAAGCATCGCGCCATACACGATTGAAGAGGCCTATGAGGTTGACGACGCCATCCGGTCCGGCAACCGCGAAGCGCTTGCGGATGAACTTGGCGACCTGTTGTTTCAGGCCGTCTTTCACGCCCGCATGGCCGAGGAAGAAGGCAGTTTCACTTTTGACGACGTGGTTGCGGCTGTTTGCGACAAGATGATCCGCCGGCACCCGCATGTGTTTGCTGGTGGCAGCATAGACGACGGCGATGCCCAGATTTCCGCCTGGGAGGCCCAAAAGGCCGAGGAAAGACGCGCAAAAGCCGCGGCGGAAGGGCGTCACCCTTCTGTTTTGGACGAGGTTGCCTTGGGGTTGCCGGCGCTGATGCGCGCCGAAAAGCTGCAAAAACGCGCGGCCCGTGTCGGCTTTGACTGGAATGACGCCGCAGCCGTGCAGGCAAAAATCAATGAAGAACGCGCCGAACTCGCGGCCGCTGTCGCCAGCGGTGACCAAGAGGCCATCGACGAGGAATTCGGCGACCTGCTGTTTGCCGTTGCCAATTTGGGTCGGCACCTCAAGGTCGACCCAGAGGCCGCCCTGCGCAGTGCGAATGCCAAGTTCGAACGCCGCTTTCGCGCCGTAGAAGCCCATTTTTCTGACAGCGATCAACCCCTGGACAAAGCCAGCCTTGAAGATATGGAAGCCGTCTGGCGCGAGGTAAAACGCCGCGAAAACCCCTCAGGCGCGTAAGGCCTTTTCAAACCGCCCCCAGCCTATGGCATCGGCGCTGACGCGGTAGCTTGTGCCCTCGCCTTCCGGGGTTTGGTCAAGGATATCGCAGTGCGCGGCAAGCTGGGCGCGTGCCCGGCCCTCGCTGTAAGGCAGCCATAGCTGCACCTCGAAATCCTGGCGGGCGATCCATGTTTCGATCGCAAAAGACAGGTCAGACAGCCCAGCCCCGGTCAGGGCAGAAATCGAGACACATTTTTGGCCGCGGCGCTGAGCGCTATGGCGCAGGTCATCGCTTTCCTCAGGGGTCAGCAGGTCAGCCTTGTTGTGCACCTCGATCACCGCGTCCTGGGTATCGGCGTCGTCGAGGTCAATGCCCAGCTCGAACAAAACATGTTTGACGTCTGCGGCCTGTGCCTCGGCCTCGGGATGCGCGATATCGCGGACGTGCAAGATGATGTCAGCCTCCAGCACCTCCTCCAGCGTGGCGCGAAACGCCGCAATCAGCTGGGTGGGCAGGTCGGCGATAAACCCAACCGTATCCGACAAGATCACCTTGCTGCCATTTTCCAGATCAATCGCCCGAAGCGTTGGATCGAGCGTGGCGAACAGCATGTCTTTCGCCGTAACCGCGGCGCCCGTCAGCCGGTTGAAAAGTGTCGATTTGCCAGCATTGGTGTAGCCAACAAGCGCAACAACCGGAAAAGGCGCTTTTTGCCGCTGTTTGCGGTGCTCCGCTCGCGTGCGCCGAACCTGCTTCAATTGCCGTTCCAGCACCGCGATACGATCCGCGATCATCCGCCGGTCGGATTCGATTTGCGTTTCGCCCGGCCCACCCATAAAACCGCCGCCGCCGCGCTGGCGTTCAAGGTGGGTCCAGGAGCGAACAAGCCGACTGCGCTGAAAATTCAAATGCGCCAGTGTCACCTGCAACACCCCTTCGCGGGTGCGGGCGCGCTGGCCAAAAATTTCTAAAATCAGCGCGGTTCGGTCTAGAACCTTGGCGTTAAGGGCGTTTTCAAGATTGCGCTGCTGGACGGGTGAGAGCGCGCAATTCATTACCACGACATCGACGTGATTGGCTTCGATATCCTCGCGCAGGTCATCGATATGCCCCTGGCCGATATAGGTCGATGGGCGCACCTGGCGCAGGCTGACAATGCGCTCGCCCGCAATATTGACGGGCAAGGCGGCCGCGAGCTGGACGGCCTCATCCAGTTTTTCCTCGGCGCTGCGCGTATCGCTGTCGGCCGCGCTGCGCAGATCGGGATACACCACCAATAGCCGCCCGGCCACATCGTCGCCGGTGCCGGTTGACCATCCTGTTTCTGAATCAGACACGGCCTACCCCAAGGTGAGAAAGACCCCCAGGCCTAATCGTCAAGGCCATCCTTTTCGGGTTCAAACAGCTGAACCGGACCACCAGGCATAACGGTGGAAATGGCGTGCTTGTACACAAGCTGCGAAGCGCCATCGCGGCGCAGCAGCACACAGAAATTGTCAAACCAGGTGATCACGCCCTGAAGCTTGACCCCGTTGACCAAAAACACCGTCACCGGTGTTTTGGTTTTGCGAACAGCATTGAGAAAGACGTCTTGGAGATTATGATTTTTATCAGACATGTCAGGATAACCCCGTTTTTATTCGAATTCTTGCGGGTTTACACCGGCCCTGTGCGTACACATAACCAGTCTGCCTGTGTATATGGCAAAAACAGGGTGATGTGGCTAGACCCAGCCGTGTGTTTTTTTCAGGCACAGGCATCAGCGCCAAACCTGCCCCACAAACATGGCCAA
This sequence comes from Kordiimonadaceae bacterium, assembly GCA_030148905.1. GTDB lineage: Bacteria > Pseudomonadota > Alphaproteobacteria > Sphingomonadales > Kordiimonadaceae > JASBSO01. The sequence goes on from JASBSO010000093.1 coordinate 10,091, forward strand.
AAACACCGACACTTCCACCCGGCCGATCAAATTCAACAGGGCTGTCAGGGCGGTTTCCAAGGGTGTCAGGGCATGAAAGCCCGCAAACGCCGGGCTGATAAAGTCCATCAACGGGCCAGACAGGGTCAGCGAAGTGATCGCCATATGCACTGCATCGATGACCGGCCAGCTCATTACCGCAAAGATCGCCGTTGCCATGATGGCGGCAATCACACTGGAGGCGACCAACAGCCAAATGGCGTCAATATCTTGTTGGCGCACCCGCTGATTAAAGACCGTAATCGAGGCAACACGGTGCGGATAGGCCAAGCGTTCAAGCTCGGCGCGTCCAAGCTGGGCCAGCACGATCAAACGAATCCCCTTCAGCCCGCCGCTTGTGGACGCCGCTGCCCCGCCTATCGCCGCCAGCGCCAGGAGCCCAAGCCCGGCATAAATATTTGTCGCGTCGATACCGATATTGGCGGGCACCCAGCCGGTGCCGCTCAACGCGCTGAGCACCAGAAACAGCGCCGAATCCGGCCGGGTAATACCGCCGTCCACCACCAGCAAAAACACCAGAAAAGCGAGCACAATAATAAACAGAACGCCGATATATTCCGGGTCAACACGCCTGATGGCCGAAGGCTTGAGCACCCCTGTCAAAAGCGAATCCCAATTGCACAATGCCAACAGCATGCCGGCGCTGAGGACCAGCAATGTCCCGGTGGAGGCATCGGGCCCAAGCGTGCCGACGCTCAGGCCCGTGCCGCTGATCGCCCCAGCAGCAAACAGCATCGCCTTGGGCAGGTCGGTGCCGGTGGCATAAAGCGCCAAAACCAACACTGCGGTTACCGCGACATAGAGCGGGAAAATCACCGCCCCTAAACTGCGCAGCCGCGACATACCGGGGCGAAATTCGCCAAACACAAGTGACGAGCGATGCAGTTGAACGCCGCCGTGATTGAGCTGGGTATAGAGCGCCAAAACCATGATGATGCTGGCAAAACCGCCGATCCAGGCCACGGTGCCGCGCCATACTTGAAAGCTCGTCGGCAGGCTGACATCGCTTCGGTAATAATCGCCGCCTGCGGTGGTGATCAGGGCAATGCCTTGCGCAAAGGCACGCACAAATCCGCCGTCGGACGCGTAAAAATAAAAGGGCAGGCCCGCAATCATCCCAGCAAAAACAAAGGCAAGCACAGGAAGCACCACGCCCGCGGCGCGGCGCGGCGCAATCGTCCGCGTGCGAAAGCCAAGAAAAAATGCGCCTGAAAGAAACAAACAGATGAAGATACTGGCCAAAAGCGCGCCGCTCGCCTCGCGCTCGCCGAGGCTTAGGCCGGTGATCAGCGCCGGAATCTGCAGGGCGGTCAACACCAGGCCGCAGGCACCGATCAGATGAACAAGGCGTATGTACCACATGGTTAGGCGTGCCCGCCCTAAAATAGCTCGGCCCGCGCCGAAAACAGGCGCTCAAGCTTATTCACCGATTCAGAAAGCGCGAGCGCGACCACAAAGTCACCGGTTTCCAGCCGCGTGCTGGGCTCGGGAAAGATCAACTCATCGCCGCGCACAATCATTCCAAAGCGGATATCGCCCTTCAATTTCAATTCGGCAATGGTTTGTCCGATCACGCTGGAGCCTTCCAGCATTTCGGCTTCGATGATCTCGGCCTTGCCTTCGTTCAAGCTATACAGGTCGCGGATACGACCACGGCGGATATGCCGCACAATCGACGACACGGTCGTCTCGCGCGGGTCGAGGGCCACATCAATCCCGAGACCGCCCACAAGCGCGTTATAAACCTGATTATTCAACAGAGAGATCGCCTGTTTGCACCCTTCGCGCTTTGCCAACAGCGAGGCCAGAATATTGACCTCGTCATCGTCTGCAACGGCAACAAGTGTATCCGTTTCGCCGATATTGGCCTCCAGCAAAATGTCGCGCTCAAGCGCATCACCGTTCAGCACAACGGTTTTGGACAGTTGCGAGGCGACCTTGCGCGCACGCTCTTCGTCAACTTCAATAAGCTTTACCTGTGCTGGACTTATCGTCTCTTCTTCAAGTTGTTTGGCAAGAAATGCGCCGATATTTCCGCCGCCCACAATCACAATCCGGTTGGCGGCTTTTTCGTCATGACCGAAGACGCTCATGGCGCGGCGCGTTTTATCGGCGTCAACCGCGATATAAACCTGATCATGCACCTGCAGGCTGTCGTCACTGCGGGGAATGAACACTTTGCCCGCGCGAACAACGGCAATAACGGTAATCCCAAGGGCGGGGAACAACTCGGTCAACTGACGAAGCGGCGTTTCAATCACCGGGCAATCCGGATCCAGAACAAGGCCGATCACGCGCACGCGCCCCTCGACAAAGGGGATCATATTGAATGCACCCGGAACCTTAAGGCGGCGGACAAGCGCGTTTGCCACCTCCATCTCGGGCGAGATAATGACATCGATCGGCATATTATCGCGCGAAAACATTTCGGCCCATTTGGGGCGCAAATAGGCCTGATTGCGAATACGTGCGATCTTTGTCGGCACCTGAAACAGCGAATGCGCAACCTGACACGCCACCATGTTGACCTCGTCCGACATGGTCACGGCCACAATCAAGTCGGCGTCGACGGCGCCTGCGCGCTCCAACATGGCGGGGTCAGAGGCGTGGCCCTGCAGGGCTTGCACATCAAGAGATTCGCCAATTTTTCGGATCAGCGACGCCGAACGGTCGATAACAGTGACGTCGTTTTTCAGCGACGCCAAATGGCGGGCGATGTTGAAGCCAACCTGCCCAGCGCCGCATAGAATAACCTTCATCGACCGCCCCCCCTGTTTAGCTTGCTTCGCTTTGGTCGTGATTGCGGTTTTGCCCGGCAAGCCCCAGCGATTTCAGCTTTCTGTGCAAGGCCGATCGTTCCATCCCGATAAACGCCGCCGTGCGGGAGATATTGCCGCTGAACCGGTTGATCTGAACGCGCAGATATTCGCGTTCAAAGGCCTCGCGTGCCTCGCGCAGCGGCGTGGTCATAATCGTATCGGCCGGGCCAGAGCGCAGCAATTCGCTGGACCCTTCGCGGATTTCACGCGGCAAATCGTCAAGCGCAATGTCGCTGTTACCGCTATCCGAGCTCATAATCACCAGCCGCTCGATCACGTTTTTCAACTGGCGGACATTGCCGGTCCAATCATAGGCCTGAAGCGATGCCATGGCCTCTTCGGTCAACCGCCGCGGCAATTTGCCGTTGGCTTCGGCAATCTGATCCAGAAAATGATCCACCAGAAGCGGGATATCATCGCGGCGCTCAACCAGCGGCGGAATATTCAGCGGCACAACGTTTAGCCGGTGGAACAGATCTTCGCGGAAACGGCCCTCGGCAATCTCGGCCCGCAGCTCTTTTGATGTGGCGGAGATCACGCGCACATCCACATGCACACCCTGGCCGCCGCCCACGCGCTCAAAGGTTTGGTCGGTCAAGACCCGCAAGATTTTTGCCTGCGTTGGCAATGGCATATCGCCAACCTCGTCGATGAACAAGGTGCCGCCATGCGCGCGCTCAAACAGCCCGGTTTTGACGACGCCGCCATTTTGCTCTACTCCGAAAAGCTCCTGCTCCATGCGGTGCGGTTCCATCGAGGCCGCGCTAACAATCACAAAAGGGCCATCAGAGCGCAGCGACCGGGCGTGCAATTGCCGCGCGGCCACCTCCTTACCGGCACCAGACGGCCCCTGGATCAGAACCCGGCTGTTGGTGGCCGCCACTTTGTCGATGGCCTGACGAACGGTATTGATGACGCTGGAGCGGCCGTTCAATTCGACCGTAAAGCCCGATCGGCGACGCAGGTCTTCATTTTCGCGGCGCAGGCGCTCGGCCTCGGTGGCCCGCTCGATCGTCAGCAGAAGCTGATCAGCTTCAAAAGGCTTTTCGATAAAGTCATACGCCCCGCGTTTGATCGCGGCGACCGCCGTTTCCACATTGCCGTGTCCGCTGATGATAACGACCGGCAGGTCGCGGTGACGCGACTTCACAAATTCCAGAATTTCCAACCCGTCGAGCCGGCTGCCCTGAAGCCATATATCCAAAACCAGCAAGGACGGCAGGCGCGCCTCGATCGCAGCCAGGCCAGTGTCGCTGTCCTTGGCTGTGCGTGTGCCGTAGCCCTCGTCTTCGAGGATTCCCGAAATCAGTTCGCGAATATCTTCTTCATCGTCAATAATCAGAATATCAAGCGCCATGAAATCTGTCCTTACTCGGCAGCGTGCTCGCCCATTTCGGGCGGAGAATCTTGTTGTTGGGCTCGCGCACTCAGCGCCTGGATCGAAAGATGGATGACGGCCTTGGCGCCGCCGCCCCGACGGTCCATCAAGCGGACACGCCCTGCATGTTCTTCTATGATTCTGCGGACAATCGCAAGGCCAAGCCCGGTGCCTTTTTTGCGCGTCGTCACATAGGGCTCCATCAAGCGTTCTTTTTGCTCGGCGGGCAGACCAATACCATTGTCTTCGATGGTCAGCGTCACCTCGTCCTCGCGCTGGGCAAGGCTCACCCGGACCCAGCCCGGTTCCGCGTTTGGCTGGTCATCATTTTCCAAACGCGCGGTGACCGCCTCAGAGGCATTTTTGACCAAATTTGTCAGCGCCTGACCCAAAAGCCGACTGTCTGCAAACACCTCGACCGGCGCATTAGGCGCACTGATTTCATAGCGAATGTCAGGATTGGCAACCTCTTGCAAAAAGACCGTCTGGCGTAATGCGTCCACCAGATCACTGACTTTGAAAACCGGCGCGGGCATGCGGGCAAAGGACGAAAATTCGTCGACCATACGGCGCATATCGCCGACCTGACGAATGATGGTGTTGGTGCATTTGCTGAAGATTTCATCAGCGGTGTCGATATCTTTGTAACGGCGCTTGAGCCGCTCCGCCGACAGCTGGATCGGCGTTAAGGGATTTTTGATCTCGTGCGCAATGCGCCGCGCCACATCGGCCCACGCCGCTGTGCGCTGGTCGGCAAGCTGGTCGGTCAGGTCGTCAAAGGTGATGACATATCCGTCGATATCGCCGTCGTCCAAGCGGCCGACAGTGGCGCGCACCAGAAAGGTTCGCAGCTCTTCCCCCACACTGTGCTGAATTTGCGCCTGCACGGTTCCGCGCTGCGAGCTACGCGCATCATCAATCAGCGGCGCAAAGGCGGGCACAACATCGCCGACACTTTTGCCCAACAATTCACCATATGCGAACCCAAGCAACCGCTCGGCCGAGTGATTGGGCAGGAAGATCACCCCGTCTTTGGCGATCCCCAAGACCCCGGCGGTCACCCCAGCCAGCACATCCTCGATAAAGCGGCGGCGTTCCTCGGCTTCTTCATTGGCTTCCAGCAGGGCATTTTGCTGGGCGGCCAATTGCCGGGTCATGGTATTGAACGCCCGGATCAGCGAGCCCACTTCATCAGCTCCTGCCGGGCTGGGCAAATGCTGCTCGAGATCGCCCTCGCCCACACGCTGCGCGGCGTCAACCAACTGCGAGATTGGTGCGACCAGCCGATTGGAGAACCACAGGCCCAGCCAGATCGCCGCCAGCAGGATCAGCAGCGCAACAATGATATACACCACATTGAATTGCCGACGGAAGGCACTGCCCTGGCCTTCCAGCGTGGCGAAATCTGCAACCGCTGCGCGGGCGGCCTCCAGATAGTTGATCACCTGTGGGTCAAGGTCTGATGCGATGTAAAGATAAGTTGGCCGGATAAAGCCCGAAAGTTCGCGCATGGCAATCACGGTGTTATCGGCCGTGTTGACAACGGTCACAAATTCGCCCGAGCGCACACGCTCCATCAGGTCACGGTTGACACGGCTGGTCCGAAGAGTAAGCGACTGGCTGGCATGCGCCATGATATTCCCGGTGCCGCCCAGTTCTTCGATCAGCAACACTTCCGAGAGGGGCCGGGTCGACAGGGCGGTATCGGCAACCCGCTGCAGGGCCAGCGGGTCGGACTGAAAGCTGGCAGGCAGTTGTTCAAAAGCGGCGGAAATCGCGATCATATCGCGGCCAATTTCCGCGCGGTGCTCGCGCACATAGGCTTCGGCGACTTCAAGCGAATTATCGAGCGTCGTGCGCACCTTGCCGCTGAACCAGGTTTGCAGACCAAATTCCAGAAACACACCGGCAAAAATCGCCATCACAATCGGCGGTGCGATGGCGATGGCAATAAAATACCCGGTCACGCGGCTGTGGAGCCGGGCCCCCGGGGCGTTGGCAGACCGGCTTGCCCATATTTTGACGATCCAGCGTCCAACCGCCGCCCCTAGCAAGCACAGCAAAACGATATTGATCACCGAAAGGATGGTCAGCGTGCGGCCTTCGGCCACCGCCAGAGGGTCAAACTCGCGCGACATCGCGCCGTAGGTCAAAACCGCCGAGACAACCGCCAGAACCGACAACAGCAGTTCAACCCGGCCACCCAGCTTGACCCTTCGGGCCCACAACAGAAGGCGCGCCCAACGCCGGTTGGGAAGCCTTGCATGGGTCTTCAATAACTCAGATTTCGCCATGAATGATCGAGCCAGGCCCGCTTTCCGCCCAAACGCATTTTACTACTGGTGCATATTTGCCACAGCTTTATCATCGACGCCAATTGTTTATTGGCGTTTGCCGGGGGATTTCACGATCTCGATATCCAGATCACGGATCCGCTGGCGCAAGGTATTGCGGTTGAGGCCAAGGATTTCGCTGGCTTTGATTTGGTTGCCGCCAGTGACCTCTAACACTTTTTTGATCAAGGGGCGCTCCAGCTCGCGAACCAGGCGTGCATGCAGGTCAAGCGTGCCGGTATGGCTGCCGACGGCGGCAAAATACGCATCCAGATGGTCGGCGATCATCACCGATAGCCCCTCGTCGCGCTTTTTTTGCTGCTCGGCGCTGGGCTGGGCGTGCATCACCGCAGCCACGTCGCGCGCAGAGATCACATCATCACTGGCCAGCACACACAGGCGCAAAATCAAATTTTCCAGCTCGCGCACATTGCCAGGCCACGCATGACGGCGCATCAGCGCAAGCGCATCCTCGGACAAGGATTTGCGTTCCAGCCCGCGTATGCGCGCCTGATCCAGAAAGTGCGCACTGAGGGCATCCAGATCGTCCATCCGGTCGCGCAGCGGCGGGATCGCGAGCGGAATGACATTGAGACGGAAATACAAATCCTCGCGAAACCGGCCTTCCTCAACCTGCTGGTCGAGCCGTTTGTTGCTGGCGGCAAAGATTTGCACATTGGTCCGCCGCAGACGCGAACTGCCGAGCGAACGATATTCACCGTCTTGCAGCACGCGCAGCAGCCGTGTTTGCGCCTCAAGCGGCATGTCGCCAATTTCATCGAGAAACAGCGTGCCGCCGTCGGCTTCGGCAAAGCGGCCTTCAAAACTGCGATCCGCGCCGGTAAAGGCCCCTTTTTCATGGCCGAACAATTCGCTTTCGATCAGTTCGCGTGGGATGGCGGCCATGTTTACGGAAACGAAGGGCTTGTGGCTGCGCGCACCGTGCTGGTGCAGCGCCCGCGCCACCAGTTCCTTCCCGGTGCCGCTTTCCCCGTAGATCAATACGGTCAGGTCGGTTTGTGCTACGCGCGCCATATCGCGGTAGAGGCGCTGCATAGCGCTGCTGCGTCCGACCAGCACATCGCCCGGCTGCGCCAGAGGGGCATCCTCAAGGGGGGGCTGACTGGCCCGAAGGGCGCGGTCAACACAGGCCAAAACCGCATCCAGATCAAAAGGCTTGGGGATATAATCGAAAGCGCCTTCAGCCGAAGCGCGCATCGCGGTTGTCAGCGTTTTGTGTGCGCTCATCACAATCACCGGCACATCTGTGTGCGCGTCTTGCAGAGCAGAAAGACCGTCCAAGGCATTGCCGTCGGGCAGCAAGACATCGGAAATCACCACATCGGGCCCATGCGCCATCCCCGGCGCCAACTCGGCCAGTGTCGCGGCATGAACAACCCGGTAGCCTTCGTCCTCCAGCGCTTCGCGCAGGACAGTTGCCACCGACGCATCATCATCCAAAATCAAAACAAGCGGACTGGTCACGATATTCCCCTTACCCGGCTGTTGTCAGATGCAGGGTAAAACAGGCGCCCCCGCCTTCAGGATTGTGCGCGCGAATCCGACCCTGCATGGCATTCATCAACCGCGCGGCGACCGTCAAGCCCAGCCCAGTGCCCCCTTCCTGCGCGCTGACGAAAGGGTCAAAAATCCGGTCGGAAATTTGCGGGTCTATGCCGGGGCCATTGTCGGAAATGCTGATCTCAATCGGCAGCTGACGGCGGATATTGTCGTCGCCGCGCATCCACAGTCCACGCCGGTAGCGCGACTGGACGACAATGTCCGCATCTGCCCCGGCGGCGTTTTGGGCGTTGTTCAAGACGTTCAACAGCACCTGGATCAGCGCATCTTCGTGCGCCAGTGCTGGTGGCAGTGATGGATCATATTGCTTGGTGATGGCCTTCAGTGGAGCAGTTTTGCTGTCCACCAAAGCAACAACATGGTCAAGCACACTGTGGACATTCACCGGCTTTAAGGCAACCGCGTCAAAGCGTTCCACTGTGTCGAAATCATCGACCAATTTGCCAATACGGTCGACCTCGCGTTGGATCAAGGTAGACAGGTGATGCTTAGCCTCCGGCAGAGCGCGCTGCGCCAATTGCGCTGCGCCTTTGATGCCGGCCAGCGGGTTTTTGATTTCATGGGCCAGCATGGATGCTAGTGCGCTTAGGGTTTTGCCGGCATCAGCGCTGGGCGTGCCGTCCACCAGAAGTGCGCTGAGCCGCTTGGGGTGAATGGTGAGGATATACTCGTCAGTGTCGGGCATCTGATTGAACGAAATATCCACCCGGTCAACGTCCCCCAAAACGGGGGCAACCGCAACATCCGAGCGGTGCAGGCTGGCATGTGCCCCCGCCAGCGATTGAAACAGGCGGTATGCCTCGGCCCCCAGCGATGGCAGTTCAGCGAGCGAGCGGCCCAACAGCGCCGTGCGCCCGAGCTGAAACAATTCTTCCGCTGCGGCATAGGTGCCGCGCACATTGCCCGCAGCGTCAATCAGCAACACCGCAACCGGTAAAGCCGAAAACAGCTCGTCGTCGCTTGGAAGCGTCTGCGCCGCCGGGTGGGTCACGCCGCCTGTTTTTCGCACAGCGGCAGATAAAACGCGTTGAGCGCGGCCACCACATCCTTCGGGTCATCCAAATGGTTGACGTGATTGCGAAATTCTGCCGAGCCGTGCAGGCCTTTGGTGTACCAGCCCAGATGCTTGCGCGCCATGCGCACCGCGGTTTCCACACCGTAATGGTGCAGCATATCCTCATAATGCCGCAGCACGGTTTGATGTTGCACCTCAAGCGAGGGGTCTTCGAGCCGCGCACCATCGCGCAGGAAGGCCATCGCCTGCGAGACAAACCACGGACGGCCGTAAGTGCCGCGGCCGATCATCACCCCGTCCGCACCGCTGTCGGCAAGCGCCTGGGTGACATCATCAAGCTCGGTGATGTCACCGTTGACAATCACCGGCAGGTCCACGGCCTGTTTGACATCAGCAACCAGCTTCCAATTGGCACTGCCCTTGTACATCTGGTTGCGAGTCCGACCGTGCACGGTCACCAGCTTAACGCCCGCCTGCTGGGCGATTTTGGCAAGTTCGGCGGCATTCAAGCAGTCATAATCCCACCCCAGGCGCATTTTCAGCGTGACCGGCAGCGAGACCGCGTTCACCGTCGCTGCGATCAATTCGCCCGCATGGTCAAGGTCGCGCATCAATGCCGAGCCCGCATGGCCGTTGACCACCTTTTTCACCGGGCAGCCCATATTGATATCAATAATCGCGGCACCCCGGTCTTCGTTCAAACGCGCGGCTTCGGCCATTTTCGCCGCCTCGCACCCCGCCAGCTGAACCGACATGGGAAATTCATCGGCGCAGTTGGACGACATTTTCATACTGCGGCGGGTGGCCCGGATCATCGCCTCAGACGCGATCATTTCCGAGACAACAAGCCCCGCACCGAAGGATTTCACCAAACGGCGAAACGGCATATCGGTCACGCCCGACATCGGGGCCAGGATGACCGGGTCTTTGATTTCAATCGGGCCAATGCTAATCGTCATTGCACAACTCTATTTGGTTCGGGGGCAAAATCGCCCCTGTGCCTAAAATTTGGGCACTGCTTATGACAAAAAACACGGCGAAAAGCCAGCCCCCAAATGGCCGCGCTTCAGACACGGCGGTTTTGATCGTCGCGGCAGGCAGTGGCAGCCGCGCGGGCGGCGATATTCCCAAGCAGTATCAATTTCTTGCGGGTCGTCCGGTGCTGGCGCACACGGTGGCACAGATCCGCCGCGCCATGCCGGATGCCCTTATTCAGGTCGTCATCGGCGAAAACCAACAGGCGCTTTATGCGGCCGCACTTCCAGACGGCGACACGCTTTTGCCACCTGTTATTGGCGGCGACAGCCGGCAGGCCAGTGTGTTGCGCGGGCTTGAGGCACTGGCGGAGCACACGCCCAAATGGGTCTTTGTCCATGATGCGGCGCGCCCCTTTGTCAGTGCAGCGGTGATCGCGCGCCTGCGCGCGGCGCTTGAGGCCGGTGCCGACTGTGCCCTGCCCGCGCTTGCTGTCGTGGACACGCTGAAAAAACAAGGCGCACACGGCGCGCTGTCAACGGTGGACCGGTCTGGCCTTTTCCGCGCACAAACTCCGCAGGCGGCTGATTTTGATGCCTTATGGACGGCCCACAAGGCGCACGCGAATAGCGAGCACACAGATGACGCGGCCTTGATGGAGGCGGCGGGCCATTCGGTTTCGCTTGTCACCGGCGACCCCGCACTGTTTAAAATCACCACGCCAGAGGATTTCGCCGCAGCCGAAGCGCACATCCTGTCGGCTCTTGGCGATATCCGCACCGCAACCGGCTTTGATGTGCACCGGTTTGAAGCGGGGGACCATGTGCGCCTGTGCGGTGTTGACGTCCCGCATAGCGCAAAGCTGAAGGGCCACTCGGACGCCGATGTCGGCATGCACGCCTTGACCGATGCGCTGTATTCAGCGCTGTGCGCGGGCGATATCGGGGCGCATTTTCCGCCAAGCGATGATCAGTACCGGCATATGGACTCTGCGACCTTCCTGACCCATGCCGCAAGCATGGTGGCTGCACGCGGCGGTGTGGTTGCCCATGCCGCCGTGACTTTGATTTGCGAACGCCCAAAAATCGGCCCGTACCGCGACGCCATGCGCGCGCGCCTTGCCGGTGTTTTGGGCATCGGCATCGACCGCGTTTCGGTTCAAGCCACCACGACCGAAAAACTTGGCTTTACCGGGCGCGGCGAAGGCATTGCCGCACAGGCCAGCGTCACCATACGCCTGCCACTAGGGGCAGCACAGTGAGCGGCTTGCGTGACAACTGGCGAGGGTGGAAACGCTCGCCCTCCTTCTGGTGCGCCACCTGGTTTGGGTGCGGACTGATCCGCCCCGCCCCCGGAACATGGGGAACCCTGGGCGCGGTGCCCCTTGCATGGGGTTTACTGAGTGTTATCGACGACCGATTGAGTTATCTGCTGATGATCGCGGGTCTGTATCTTATTGGTGTGGTTGCCACCGAGTGGGCGCAAAAAGCCAGCAACACCAGCGACGCGGGCGAGATCGTCATTGACGAGGTTGTCGGCTTTCTGATCGCGTGCCTGCCGCTTGTCGGGCCGCTGTTCACCCCTGTTGATCTTGTCTTTGCGTTCGGCCTCTTCCGGTTTTTTGATATTGTGAAACCCTTTCCAATTGGCGACATTGACCGAACGATCAAAGGCGCGCACGGGGTGATGCTGGACGATGTCGCTGCTGGCTTTTTTGCCGCCATTTGGCTGTTTGTTGTGAAATTGGTGTTGCCGCTGTGACCGACTTTTCCCCATCCGATCTTGCCCTTGCTGTGTTTTCACGCGCCAAGGCCTCAGGCCAGCGCATCGCGTCGGCAGAAAGCTGCACCGGCGGGATGATCGCCGCCGCGCTGACCGACATGGCCGGGTCATCCGATGTGTTTGACCGCGGTTTTGTGACCTATTCCAATGCCGCCAAAATGGAGATGCTGGACGTGACCGCCGCCAGCCTTGACCGGTTTGGCGCTGTCTCGAGCGCGGTGGCTAAAGAAATGGCCTTTGGCGCGCTGGCGCGGTCAATGGCCGACATTGCCGTCTCGGTGACCGGCATTGCGGGGCCCGGTGGCGGGTCGGCAAGCAAGCCCGTTGGTCTGGTGTGGTTTGCCGTTGCCGAGCAAGGCCAAGCCCCCGAGGCATATGAGCAGATTTTTGAAGACACAGGCCGTCATGCTATCCGGCTAGCCGCGCGCGATTATGCGCTTCAGCTTATCCTCGACCGCCTGTAAGCACAGGCCTAAACAAGCGGCCCGGACCGCTGCATCACCAAGGTGCCTGCGCGGGCCTCGAACGCCTTGCTCATCCTGTCGGTCGCATCGGCGAACCGGTCCTTGATCAGCTTGTCAAAGGTCGCATTGGCGAACTGGAAATCGACGTCAAAGTCAATCTGGGTGCCGTCCTCGGCATCCGCAAACGACCATATGCAATTCAAATGGCGCAGCGGCCCGCGGCGGTAGGTGGCGCGCACCCAATTGCCCTGATCATAGGTCACGCGGCTTGAAAAGCGTTCGCGAAACATCTTGTATCCCACCAGAAGGTCGGCATCGAATTGGCCGTCGCGCTCTCCGTACACCCGCGCGCCGACGCACCACGGCAAAAAGTCAGGATAACGGCGCACATCGGCCACCACCTCGAACAAGAGCGCTCGGGGTTTGGAGATCAACCGTGTGTCTTGAAAGCGCGGCACCGCTACTCCGCAGCCGCCAATTGCACTTCGCGCGCCTGCCGCAGTTTCACAAAATCATCACCGGCATGATAGCTTGACCGCGTCAGGGGCGACGCCGAGACCATCAAAAAGCCCTTGCCGCGCGCCATACGTTCGTAGGTTTTAAATTCGTCCGGGTGGACAAAACGTTCCAGCTTGGCGTGGCGCGGCGTCGGTTGCAGATACTGTCCAATGGTGATGAAATCGATATCCGCCATGCGCATGTCGTCCATCACCTGGCTCAATTCCAGCCGGTCTTCGCCGAGCCCAACCATCAGGCCCGATTTGGTGAAAATGGACGGATCGACGCGCTTCACGGTCTCCAGCAGTCGCAGCGAATGATAATAGCGCGCCCCAGGGCGAATGGTGGGGTAAAGACGCGGCACGGTTTCCAGATTATGGTTGAACACATCGGGGCGCGCCTCGGCCACGCGTTCTATCTGGCCCGGCTTTCCGCGAAAATCAGGGGTGAGAATCTCAATGGTCGTGTTTGGACTGGCCTTGCGGATTTCCGCAATCACCTTGATAAACTGATCCGCGCCGCCGTCGGGCAAATCATCGCGGTCAACACTGGTGATGACAATATGCTCCAGCCCCATGGCAGCGCAGGCCTCGGCAGTGTGCAGCGGCTCCAGCGGGTCCACCATCATCGGCCGCCCGGTTTTGACATTGCAAAACGCACAGGCGCGGGTGCAGGTATCGCCCAAAATCATCACGGTTGCGTGCTTTTTGGACCAGCATTCGCCGATATTCGGGCACGCGGCCTCTTCGCACACGGTGTGCAGGTTCAGCTCGCGCATCAGCTTTTTGGTTTCAGCAAAGGTTTTGCTGGTGGGCGCTTTGACGCGGATCCAATCGGGCTTTCGCTGGCGGGGTAACTCGGTCACAGTTTTATCCTTGCATATGCCCTAGAAATGGAGAGCCCGACCATAAGCGTCAAGGACCGACTCGTGCATCATTTCGCTTAAGGTTGGGTGCGGGAAGACCGTGTGCATCAGCTCGGCTTCGGTGGTCTCCAGTGTGCGAGCAACGGTATAGCCCTGGATCAGCTCGGTCACCTCGGCACCGATCATATGCGCGCCCAACAACTCACCGGTTTTGGCGTCAAAGATGGTTTTGATAAAGCCCTCGGGCTCGCCCAGCGCAATGGCCTTGCCGTTGCCGATAAAGGGAAACTTGCCAACCTTCAGTTCGTATCCGGCGTCCTTGGCGGCGCGTTCGGTCATCCCGACCGACGCCACCTGCGGACGGCAATAGGTACAACCCGGAATATTGGACTTGTCCATCGGGTGCACATCGTCGGCACCGGCAATGCTTTCGACGGCGATCACGCCTTCATGGCTGGCTTTGTGGGCAAGCCACGGCGCGCCAGCCACGTCGCCGATGGCCCAAAACCCGTCAACATTGGTGCGGCCGTAACCGTCGGTCACGATATGTCCGCGGTCGGTTTTGATGCCGATATCGTCCAGACCGAGCCCTTCAACATTGGCTTGAATACCAATGGCCAGGATGACCCGGTCAACGGTGATTTCTTCGGTTTTGCCCTTGGTATCGACAACGCAGGTGACCTTATCCTTACCTTTTTTCAGCTCTTTGACCGAGGCTTCGGTCAGGATGGTCATGCCGTCTTTCTTGAAGCGTTTTTCAGCAAAGGCCGACACCTCGTGATCTTCCACCGGCAGGATACGGTCCATCATCTCCACCACGGTGACATCGGCGCCCATATCGCTGTAGAAGCTGGCAAATTCGATCCCGATCGCACCCGACCCGAT
>JASBSO010000094.1 GCA_030148905.1 Kordiimonadaceae bacterium
GGTGCCGATGGGCACGGGGCTGTTGCGGATGATCCATTCGCGCGTGTTGTGGATGTTGCGGCCGGTCGACAGGTCCATCACCGTGTCGCCGCCCCAGCGCGTGGCCCAGACCATTTTGTCGACTTCTTCGGCGATCGACGATGACACCGCCGAATTGCCGATATTGGCGTTGATTTTCACCAGAAAATTGCGCCCGATGATCATCGGTTCGCTTTCGGGGTGGTTGATATTGGCGGGGATGATCGCCCGGCCTGCGGCCACCTCGTCGCGCACAAATTCCGCCGTGATGAAATCGGGGATGTTGGCGCCGAAATCCTGCCCGTCGCGCTGGCGCTGTTCCTGCACCTCGGCGCGGGCCTGATTTTCGCGGCAGGCGATATATTCCATCTCGGGCGTGATCAGGCCCTTTTTGGCGTAATGCAGCTGGGTGACATTGGCACCGGATTTCGCGCGCAAGGGCCGCGTGCGCACCGGGAATTCGGGCGCGAGATAGGCCTCCTCGACATTGCCGTTGTCTTCGGGTTTGACCGCGCGGCCGTCATAGTCCTCCACATCGCCGCGCGCGAGGATCCAGTCGCGGCGCAAGGGGGCAAGGCCTTTGTAGATGTCGATCTCGGCGTCGGGGTCGCTGTAAGGGCCCGAAGTGTCATAGACCACCTGCGGCGCTTCGTTCGCCGTAGGGTGCAGGTCGATCTGACGCATCGGCACCTTGATCTCGGGCGCGCGGACGCTTTCGACATAAATTTTCTTTGAGCCCGGAATGGGGCCGGTGGTGACGGTGAAATCGGGGCGGGCGGTATCGGGCATGACGGGTCTCCGTTCCTACGCTGGTCTTAACCAACAGGTTCTAAGGGTCTGCCCAAAAGCGGCACTCTCAGCCCGGCGCAATTATGGCAGCGGGCTCCCCTCGGGATAGGCGGCAAGACTATACCCGCCGCCGCACGGGGGCAAGGAGAAGTCACCGCCAAACTTCCATTTGGAAGGCGGATGGATCATGCGGTAGGGTCCGGTTTCCAGCGATGCGACGAAAGGACCGGCATGACCCCACTGCGTAAATATCTGTCTGTCGCATATCTGCCGGGGTTGGTGGCGGCGGTTTTTGTGTGGGTCAAGCTGTTCAACATCGACTGGCCGGTCGACCTCGAGGGGATGAGCGCGGTGCTCGGCGCGGTGTTTTTGGCGACCGGGGCCGTGACGTGTTTTCTCATGCAATATGTGCGCCTGCAGCTGCAACCGCACAGCGGTCGCACCACGCAATTTTGGGTGTTGGGGTCGTTGCTGTTTACCCTTTTGTTTTACGATGCGGCCTTCGGCATTCATGAATATATGTGGGTTTTGGACCTGCCTGAGTTCAGCTTTTTTCTGGTGGAAGCCGCGCTGTTGGCTGTGCTGATATTGCCGTATCTCTTCACCTTGGACCGCTGGAGCTTTGGCTTGCTGTTTGCCTTTGGTCTTCTCGCATCGGCCGCGATTCTGGGTGACAGCAGCAGCGCGCATGAAGGGCTGTTTACCCTATCGGGCACGACCTATAGTTACGAGCAAAGCGCCGAAACCGTGGGCGTGTTTTGTCTGATGGGCGCGTTTTTCCGCATGGCGACGGTCGACCTGGCCGCGTGGATCAACCGCACATAGATGCGCCCCAATCGAACGGCACATGCAAAACAAGTAGGGGCTTAGGGCCTGGACCCTAATCTTTTGGCGGTGGGTTTTGGCCTGCGTCTAAGAGCGTAAACTTTTTGACCTGACCATGATTATCCAGCGATGTCTGATAGCAATTTCGTCCTTTGCGAAAATCAAGCTCTGGGCGGCGCACTTCATCAGCCAGGGTGTCTGAGTGGGTATTGTACCGAAACCAGCTATAACGGGAGCGGTCATTTAAAAATGTCGCACACAAGATAGCGGTGCGTTTGCCTGCCACGTGATACTCGATATTGCTTTCAGATCGATAGATGACACTGCCATCGTCAAGATATTGCTCGGTCCCGTCGATTTTGTCG
>JASBSO010000096.1 GCA_030148905.1 Kordiimonadaceae bacterium
CAGAGCGCCCAGCCAGAGAACGGCCGTGAGGTTCACGGCCGTGTAGAGGATGATCCAGAACACCGCCATGATCACCTTGACCCCATCGCCAAAGCGCGTCTCGAGGAATTGGGGCATGGTGTAGATGTTGCGCTTGATAAAGATAGGCAGGAAAAACGCCGCCACCACCAAAAGCACGACCGCCGCCTGCCACTCATAGGCGGCAATCGCCAGCCCAACGGCAAAGCCTTGCCCCGACATGCCGATGATCTGTTCGGCCGAAATATTGGCAGCAATCAGCGACGACCCGATCGCCCACCAGGGCAGCGACTTACCGGCCAGAAAATAATCGGCGGTGTCTTTGCTGTGCCCTGTCTTTTCGCGCGACACAAGCTGCGCCACAACCAGCAGCACAAGCGCATACATCACCACAACGGCAATATCGAGCGCATTCAAAAACATGGCCTCTCCCCTCGTACATGCCCGTATCACGGTCCACCAGCAAGACACGCATCTTTCACCAACAGCGTCAATGTTCTTTCATCTGCATTGGCAATATGACAGCGCTATCACATACTCTATCGATAAAAGAACAATGGGCCGTAATCAATGTCTTTGTTGCGCCAGATCGCACACAACACTTGCGCCGCCCATATCTTTTCGAAACCATGGATCAAGGCCAAAAGGACGGACACAATGCATGACGCCGGGGCGGGTCATTCCGCGCCCACATCAGAAACGGGACAAGACGGGCAGCGATTACGCTGGCGGGACCGCATCGGCTATGGGATTGGCGATTACGGGCTCAACTTCTTTTGGCAAGGCGCAAGCTTTTATCTGTTTTTCTTTTACACCGACGTGCTGCATCTTTCGAACAGCACAGCGGGGCTTTTCTTTGCCATTGGCGGACTTTGGGATGCTGCCTCTGATCCGGTTGTCGGCTATATCGCCGAACGCACGCGCAGTCGGCATGGCCGCTACAGGCCTTATCTTCTATGGGGTGCACCGCTGCTAAGCCTCAGCTTTGTGCTGGCTTTTGCACCGCTGGTGTCAACACAGCCAGCACTGCAAGGTCTGCAGGTTCTGCTGACCTTGCTCGCATTTCGGACGGCCTATACCCTTGTTGCGATTCCCTATTCATCGCTGAGCGCCCGGCTGGCCTCTAACAGCGCAGAGCGCACACGCTTGGCTGGCGTGCGCCTGTATTGCGGCTTTCTCGGCGGGATCAGTGTGGTGGCGATCGCAGGGTGGCTGCGGCAAAATATGGCCGACAGCGATGCCTTTGTCAGCATGGCCGCGGTGAGCGCTGTGGTAGCCTGCGCCGCGCTGACGCTGTGCTTTACTATGACCGACGAGCGCAGCCAGGTCGCCAATGTTGGCCAACCCGCAACAACCTTGCCAGTCCTTTTCAAGGCGGTGAAAGTCAATCAGCCGCTGTTGGTGCTGCTGCTTGGGATCATCTTTGTCACCGTCGCGACAACGCTTACGGTCAAGACGGTCTTATATATTTTTGCATATCGGTTGAACAATGCGGAGGCGGGCAACAGCGCGCTCTTTATTTTCACCGCTATGCCGCTTGCGACCATTCCTCTGTGGTCATTTCTGGCCTTAAAAATTGGCAAGGCCCGATCCTGGCAATTGGCGGCGGTCATCACCGCAAGCGGGCTCGCCTGGCTGTATGTCAGCCCGTCCAGCAGTGTTCTCAGTTTCTGGCTCGGCTATGGATGGGCCACTTTCGGCCTGAGCGCCTTTGGCCTGTTGTTTTGGAGCATGCTTCCAGACACCATTGAATATGGTCTGGTTCAGTCGGGCGTGCGCAACGAAGCCATTTTGTTTGGGCTGGCGTCATCCTTTCAAAAGGCTGCGCTGGCGCTATCAGCGTTGGTGTTAGGCTTTCTGCTCGATGCGATTGGCTATCAGGCCGGTGCGGTGCAAAGCCCGGAGACGCTGGACGGCCTTTTGGGTGTTGGCAGTCTTATCCCTGCTGTGGCGGCACTCATCGCCGGATCTGTGATGATGCTGTACCGACTTGACCACAACCAGCATGACGCCTTGGTGGCCAAACTGCGGTCTCAGGCCGATATCACCAGCCGTTAATCTTGTTCTGACAGCGCCGGCGCAAGCCCGATATTGGCAATGTCGATGGTCGCACCGCCGCGCACTCTCAGTTGAAACGGTGTGGCGATGGTCGCAACGGCCGATGGATTTGTCGCAGTTAGTACAGCCAGAGGCACCGATATCCGCGCCCAACCCGACCCGGCATGCCCTTTGAGCACCGCGCTGAGATCCTGCCGGTAAGTGCAACCTTCGCCGCAGCCAATCTCGAGCCATGCGGCGTCTTGCAGGGCATCAACACGCACATCAAAGCTGAAGGCGGCACCCGCCGCAATCGCCCAACGCCAATCCATCACAGGACCTGAACCCAATTGCAACAGAACTTCGTGCCCATCCTGAACCGACAGGCGCATCGCATCGCCTTGCACGTCCTTGTCGCTGACCTCGAGCGTTGCGCTGCCACTGGCAAGGGCCGCATAAGCGCCGCTCAATTGCGCTTGCCCACCGTCGTCGACCAGTAGCACCAACCAGGGCGCGCGGGGGCGTCCTTGGTAAAGATCAAGCGATGTCTGTGTGGCCGAGGCAACGCCTTCGACATCTTCCTCAAGGGGTGCCGACGGGCCCGTCTCGGTGCTGGTATATCGCAGACCGTAACCAAGCTTAAACAATGGGTCATAACCGCTGTGATGCGGGTTCAACTTGTCCTGAAGCGGGGTTTTGGGCCAGGAAAACGGCAATGTTCCCTGAAAATCATAGCGGGGTTTACCGTCCGGTCCGGCAACCAAAATATCGGCGACGCCAATGCCTTCGCTGCCTGGCAGCCAGGCCGCAACAAAAGCATCGGACTGGTTGATCTCGGGATTGACCCACAGAGGCCGTCCCGACAGAAATACACTGACCACAGGGATGTCCTGCTGTTTCAAGGATGTCAGCAACGCCAGGGCCCGCTTGTCGCCGGGTTGAAACTCCAGCGTGTCCAGGTCGCCCTGCCCTTCGGCATAGGGCTCTTCCCCAAAAACAACGATCGCCACGTCGGGCTTTTTCTCGAAACTTCCGTCTGCCGAAAGCTCAACCGATCCGCCCGCCCGCTCGACCGCATCTTTCACCCCGTCAAAGATCGAGGTCCCGCCGGGGAAATCCGCCTTGCTGTTTCCGGTGCCTTGCCAACTGATCGTCCACCCCCCGGTTTGTTTGCCGATATTGTCGGCGCCGTCTCCGGTAACTAGGATATGGGCCTTTGGGTTCAGTGGCAGGACGCCGTCGGTGTTCTTCAGCAGAACAAGGCTTTGGCGCACGGCCCGACGTGCAACATCGCGGTGCGCGGCGCTGCCGATGATGCCGTTCTCGCCGGCAATGCCACGGCTTGACGGCCGCCCCTTTTCAAACAAGCCAGCGCGCAATTTTACCCGTAAAATCCGCGCGACCGCATCGTCAATCCGTGCAAGTGGAATGACCCCTTTGCGCACCTGATTGAGCGTATTGGTATAAAGCGCCTTCCAGTCCTCGATCACCATATAGAGGTCAAGGCCCGCATTCACGGCAATCGGGCAGTTGGCGTTTGTGCAGCCGGGAATCTGCCCGTGCCCGTTCCAGTCGCTGAGAACCAATCCGTCAAAGCCCATTCTGCCTTTCAGCACGTCGGTCAGCAGATAGCGGCTGCCGTGGACTTTCTCGCCGTTCCACGATGAGAAAGACACCATAACGGCCTGTGCTCCGGCACCCAGCGCCGTGGCATAACCGGCAGCGTGGATGCGGGCCAGCTCCGCCTCGCTAAGAATAGCATTGCCCTGATCGTCGCCGCCAAAGGTCCCGCCGTCGCCGACAAAA
Organism: Kordiimonadaceae bacterium; assembly: GCA_030148905.1. GTDB lineage: Bacteria > Pseudomonadota > Alphaproteobacteria > Sphingomonadales > Kordiimonadaceae > JASBSO01. The sequence continues at coordinate 3,862 of JASBSO010000096.1, forward strand.
TGCTTTGCCGTGGCGACCACATGATCACCGCGTAAAAAGGACGCAGCCGAGGCGTCGCCCTGGAGGCCGCGCACCATAGCCCCGCCGTAGGCGCGCACAATATCCGGATTTTCCGAATAGCTTTCATAGGTGCGCCCCCAGCGGTCATTTTGCGCAACCGCAAGGGTAGGGGCAAAGGTCCAATCGATTCCGGTCACGCGCATTTCGCGCGCGGTGACGGTGCCTATTTCACGGATCAAGTCCGGATTGTTCGCGGCACCAAGCCCAATATTGTGCGGGAAAATGGTTGCCCCGATCACATTATTATGGCCGTGGACCGCATCACTGCCCCAGATGATGGGAATGGCGACCTTGCCATCGCGAGTATCCATCGATGCATCATAAAACTGGTCAGCAAGTGCCAGCCAGTCCGCCGGCGTCGCATATTTGTTGCGTCCCGGCAGCGACCCGCCGCCGTTGAGCACCGAGCCAAGATGATAATCGCGGATGTCCTGCGGGGTGATCTGCTGGATTTCCACCTGCATCATCTGGCCAATTTTTTCTTCGAGCGTCATCGCCGCCAACATGTTGGCAATCCGGGCTTCAATACTGGGGTCGTGCGGCACCGCGCTTTGGATTTCGGGCCACAGGGCCAATCCGCTCGCCTCGGGCTCGACCGATTGCTTTTGCCCCGCCCCCGAGGTGCCAAATATCACAAGCCCCGCGACAACTGCCGCACCAACAAACCCGATGGGGAGCGAAATTCTGATCATGACTGATTCCCCTTACCGCCGATGCATCGGCGTCACATCCCTTGAAACAAGACCATGCCAAAGTTGGCCAATCAGGTCTATAATTTTTATGATAGCGCTGTCATGTTTTTATAAAAAAATATCAAACCGCTCGAACCGATTGCCGTTCGACGATGTCGACCGAAAACCGATGTTGTATCTTTTGATAATCACCAGGATTGCAGATCAAGGCATGCGCCTGGCGAGCCATATCCTCGATAGGCTGGCGCACCGTCGTTAGGGTCGGCGACATCATCGACGCGGCGATGTCATCATCAAAGCCAACGACCGACAAATCATCGGGCACACGAACGCCGGCATTGCTCAAATAATCAACCGCTCCGGCGGCCATTTCGTCATTCGACGCGAAAACAGCCGTCAAATCCGGCGCCCCCTGCATCAGCGTTTGCGCCGCGTCTCGCCCCGAGGGGAAGTTGAAATAGCCTTGCGCTAAAAACCTGTCCTCGACCGTCAGGCCCGCAGCCGCCATTGCACGGCGGTAGCCCGTCTCGCGCAAGGCACTGCAGGCATGTTCGGGGTCGCCGATAATAAAGCCGATCTTTTTGTGGCCCTTGGCGATGAGATAATCGGTCATTTTATACGCCGCCAGTTCCTCGTCGATATAAACACTGGCAAAGTCTTCCAGCGCTTGCCCGGCACCAATGCGGGCCACAGGAACGCCGTTTTCACGCAAAAATGCCAAAAGCGCCGGCGCATCGCACAGCGGCGGTGGCAGGATAACCCCGTCAAACCGGACACTGGCTACCGCGCGTTGCACCTTGCTGACATCATCAAGATCGCGGATGACCTCGACAACCAGATGCGTGCCGGTCGCGTCGCAGGCGTTGACGAGGCCGCGCATCATTTTGGCAACATAGTCGCCGCTGGCATCGTCGACGAACAAACCGATCATGAAACTGCGCCCGCCAGCAAGCCCGCGCGCCGCCACGGCGGGTTGAAAATTCAAAGTTTTTGCGGCTTCAAGGATGCGGGCCTTTTTGTCCTCAGTGACGTATTTTTCATTATTGAAAACCCGCGACACCGTTTTCAGCGACACGCCGGCCTCTTTTGCCACATCGCTCATGGTTGCTGGTTTTTTAAGAGATTTGGTCATATTTCCGGTCTCGCCCAAAGGCCAATGCGCCGCTCTGACAGACCCGGCATCCGAGCCATAATATCTGACAATGGTGTCAGAATGCTACCGGCATAATGCCGATTTGCAAAGGCGATTTGATGCAGCGCACACAAAAACAGCGTGCATAGAAAAGCCTGGATCATCTGGCCGTTCAGACAATCCAGGCTTGGTCTGTGCGCGTCCGCGCTTAGAACTTGCCGCGAATACCGAAAGTAATGCGTGGCTGTTGGTCATTTTCAAAGAGGAACTGGTCCCGGAAACGCCCCCTTTGACGTTGATCTTCGCCAGTGATGTTCAGCGCATCGAGGAAAATCGCAAAATTTTCATCGATATTATAACTCGCACTGGCATCAACCTGGATGAAGTCGTCAAAGAACACCGGCTCGTTCGGGACGCGTAACTGGTTGGTTGCAAACAAAAACTCATCGCGCCAGTTCGCCGCAATCCGGATTTGGAATTTCTCATTCTCGTAGAATAGCACCAGATTTGCCGTGTCGGAGAGGCCAATCAGGGCCTGTTCAACCTGATCCAGCGCAAAGGGATCAAACTCGGCATCGGCCTCGACAAAGGTGTAGTTCGCCTGAACACCAAAGCCGGTCTTGCCGAAAAGATGCTGCACTGCGATCTCGACGCCGTTGATATTTGCGTTGTTCAAATTCTCGGTCTGGGTCACGTCAAAAAGCGCCACCGGGTCGGTTGGCAAGCTTGTTGCCGGAATCGCTTCGCCGGTTACCTCGTCAAGAATAACAAGACGCGCGCTGGGATCGGTCAAAGGATTGCCGTTCACATCTAGCACAGGTTGCTGCGTGGTAACGGTGCCGATGAAGTTCGATACGCTTTTGTGGAAATAGGTTACCGCCGCAAAGCTGCCCTCGGCATAATACCACTCAGCTGCAATATCGACATTGTCGGAAATGAACGGGTCAAGGTCGGTATTGCCGATATTGGCGTTAAACGGGCCAAAGGGACGCACATCGGCGATCTGCAAACCCGGGCGCAGCGAGTTCAAGTCAGGCCGCGCCAGTGTGCGACCATAAGAGAACCGCAACACCACATCGTCGGTTGGAAGCAGTTGCAAGTCGATGGACGGCAGGAAGTTGCTGTACCCACCCGTTTCTTCAACAAAGGCCACATCTTCGGGGCTGAAGATCACATTGGCTTCGCTGTCGCTATTGACCACAATGGCTTCGGGGAAGGAAATCTCGGACGATGACGACACATCGGTGGTCTCGAACCGCAGGCCCGCATTCAACCGCGCGCCCCAGCCGTTAAACTCGCCTTCCCAGTCGGCGGTCAGATGGAAGGAGAACGACTCCTCAACCGTGTTGATATTGCCAAGCTCGGGGAACAGAGACGGGGCCGCAAACACATTTTCAAGCGCATCGGCGGCATCAAAGGCGTTGATGGTCGGGAAAATTCCGCCAAAGGACGAGGTGTCGATCTGTTCGAAGAAATCGGCCTCGCAAATCCCCGCACAGGGTACCAGCCCCTGGAACAGGAACGGAAAGTCGGTGAAGTTGGTGTCAACGTCGTATTCGATATAACTCGCACCGAAATGAATGGCTTTCAGGCCGTCTTCGCCGTCACCGTGCCAGGTGCCTCGCGCCTGAAACTGAGTGACTTCATTTTCAATCTGCAGGACCCGTCCGATCGACCCAAGCGGGCTGAAGGCGTCCGGATCAAAGGCATTGTCGATCCCCGGCAAGGGCGCACCGCCACCAAATTGCTCTTCGCCGCGGAACGCACCGCTGTCGTCAATGACAATGGTGGGGGCGCCGCCATCCGGGTCGAGCGAGATGCTGGTATTGATCCCCAGCGCCCCCTGGAAAATGGCGACAAGGTCATTACTTTGGCCGCTGGGCTGGCTGAGCGCCTGCGAGAAATGGCCGTCCAATTCCAGTGTCAGACGATCCGACTCCCATTTGGCATTCAGACCAAAGGAGTCGTTTTCAACGCGCAATTCGTTATCGGTCGCGATCGCGTCAAAGGCCACGCCTGTACGGTCAAAGGACAGCGCCGTCCCGTTTTCCGAGACGACAAGATTTGAAAAACTGCCAAAGGTTGCCGGGAACAGATTAAACAGCGCAGTTTCCTGGCGCTGCTCGTCCAATTCAAAACGGGAGCCGGTATAATCCCCCGTGATGGTCACACTGTCGACCGGCCGGAACTGGAACACACCCTGAAAATTGATCCGCTCGCGCTGGTTGTCGCCAACTTCGGCGATGAAGGTACGCGGCGTAAACAATACTTCAGTACCCTCTGGCACAAGGCCTGAGGCAATGGCCTGGGTCAGCGCCGACGGCGCATCGCCCGGAAATTCGGGCACATTGACATCAAAGCTTTCGGTGGTGTTCAACTCGTTGCGGAAGTTCCGCCGCGAATACGACCCTGTCAGCGCAATACCGAATTTCTTACTGAAATTATGCGCAAACAGTCCGGCAAGCTCGGGCGTCACCTCGCTACCGACCTCGGTAGAAAAGTCATGAATACCCGCAGCGCTGAACTGGAAGGTGGTTTTGTCATAGTCGAAGGGTCGCGCCGTGCGAATATCGACCGTGGCACCGATCCCGCCGGACGACAAATCCGCCCGCGAGGTTTTATAGACATTGACAGCCGAAACCGATGTGGACGCGATCTCGGCAAAATTGAACGCGCGGCTTTGCGTGGCGCTATTCAGCGTTTCAACGTCTGGGGACGAAGCGACGGGTAACTGACGACCGTTCAAGGTGACAAGGTTGAAGCTGGGCCCCAAACCGCGAACAGAGACCTGATTGCCCTCATTGTCCTGCCGGTCAATCGAAACACCAGTGATCCGTTGCAGCGATTCAGCGAGGTTCGCATCGGGGAATTTACCAATATCTTCCGCGGTGATCGCGTCAACAACCCCGGACTCGTTCCGCCGGATGTCTGCGGCATCCTGCAACGACTTCCGGATACCGAGCACAACCACCTCTTCGATTGTCTCGTCATCGTCTGATGTCCGGTCTTGTGCATAAACCGGCCCACCAGCGACCGCTGTCAGAATGAACGGCATAATAGCGGCAACATAACCGCCGCGAATTTGGAACCTCCGCATGGACTCCCCTTCCCTCTTGGTCATACATGCATGCTGCCATCTTCCCGAAACATCATGCACATCTTCAAAGCGTTGGATTTGCAAAACACAAATGACAGCGCTGTCATTTTTCGGGATTTATCAGAGCAAACAGCATCCGTCCAGCCAATATGATATCGCTGTCATATTGCGCATGACGATTTTATGACTGCCCTATGGCTTTTAAGTCACAGCTATATGGTGGATGGCCAATATGGTGCGAGCGCGCCCTAGCGTTGGAAATTGCCGCATCTTTGCGCGGGCACTTCATAAGCTATAGCCGTGTTGTCCAGCATGAACCGGCTATATGGAACACATCCGAGAAGACACAGATGATTGCCCTACAAAGCGCTGTGCCGCCCGGGCGAGAAGCTTTGCGCCTTTAGGACTCTGATCCGATCCGTTTGGCCGTAAATTCGACAGGCGCGTTCAATATCTGACCTTGCATGGCCTCAACCGGGATCGGCGCATCGGCGTCGAGGGCATTGATCGCCTTCACCACATCCATGCCGTCAATCACACGGCCGAAGACGGCAAAGCCCTGCCCGTCCGGATTGCGCAGGCCGCCATGATCAAGCGCCGGCTGCGCCCCGATACTGATGAAAAAGGCCGCCGCTGACCCCGTGCCCGGCTCTAAGCGGGCGATCGAGACAGCGCCGTCGACATGCCGCAGCCCTGTGTCCTTTGTGCTTTCGTGCGGGATGCCAGCGGGTGGGCCGGATGCGGTCAGCACCCCGCCCTGCACCACCGTTATGCTGTGTTCGCTGCGGTCATTATCGGGGCGCACAACGCGGTAGAAACCGGCACCCTCATAAAGCCCTTCATCGACATAGCGCAGAAAGCTGCCTGCCGTGTGCGGCGCCCGGTCTGGATAGACCTCAACAACGATATCGCCCATATCGGTGGAGAGCAGCACGCGCGGTGCCTGCGGGTCCTCGGATACAGCTGCCAATGCAATAGACAGCACCGCGATAACGCTCCCCATAAGGCGGGGCAGCGATCTGAGATGGGCGATCATTGGTCTTCACCCGTCTCATCATCGACAGGCTCTCCGGCAAACAATCCCCCAACTTCCATGAGCAAGGAGTCGCTGCTGCTGAGGGTTTTGAAATCCGCCGGCGGGGTTTTGCCCGCAAGATGTTCGACGAAATAGTCCCACTGTTTGACCAGCCCATAGCCCGGAAGCACGTGCCCGGCGCGCGGCAGCAACAGCATATCGAAATCCTTATTGGCATCCATCAGCGCCTGCGTCAGCTGGAACAGACCGCCGGGATGGACACCGATATCGAGCATGCCGTGGATGAAAAGCAATTTGCCCTGCAGGCCACCGGCTGCACTGAGATTGGCTTGGGCCAGGTAATTGTCCCCGTCGACAAGGCCTTGATAGCGCTCCCCCCAGCCGTGCCAGAACAGGCGCTGGTCGTGATTGCCTGCACCCGAGACGCCAACATCGAAAACGTCACCGAAATCGAGCATTGCGCGCGCGGTCATATAACCGCCCCCGGAAAAGCCGAAAATTCCAACACGGTCACCGTCAATATAAGGATAGCGCTCAGCAAGCTGGCGAATTCCGGCGACATGATCGCGCAGGTCGCTGGCCCGCTCAGCGGCACCGCGCGAGGTTTCGTGGAACGCCTTGCTGCGCCCGGTTGTGCCGCGGCCATCGATAATGACGACAATAAAGCCCAGTTCTGATACAGCCTGTGCGACCATAGCGGGGCCAGTAAAGGTTGTCGGGATGTGGGCAATCTGCGGGCCACCGTAGATATGATCTATGATCGGGTAAGTTTTATCAGGCGAGAAGTCGCTCGGCCGAAAAACCAGCCCTTCGATCCTCGTCTCCCCGTCAGCAGCGGTCAGCTGGACGGGCTCAGGCAAGGTAAAGCCTTCGGGCATGCCCGACAGCGTCGCCTCAATGACCGGTGCTACGTTTGTACCGTCGCGGCGTTTGATATAGGTCGCAGACAGCCTGTCGGGACGAGTGCGGGTTTCAACAAAATAGTCGCCGTCCTTGGACACACCGTTCACCCGGTTCCGCGTTTTGTAAATGACGGTTTCACCAAAGGCTTCGAAGGTGGCGTTGCCAACAACGGTTCTGTTGTCGTCACCTGCGCTGACAATATCCATTCTACCGGTGTCCAAATCGACACGGGCGACCTCTTGATAATAGGGGTTTTTGTCAGGGTCGCGTCCGGCGATGCTGATCAGCATATCGCGGCGGTTCTGATCAACATGAAGGATGTCGCGCACCACCCAATCGCCGCTGGTCAGCGCGCGGATCTCTTCACCGGTCTCGAGGTCATAAAGATAAAGATGCGCCCAGCCTGATTTTTCCGAATACCAGACAAGCTGGTTCGTGCGGTCAAGATAAGCCAGCGCTGCTGGCAGATAAACATTTTGACCAAGTTCAAGATAGGTCTCGCTGGTTTCTTCGAAGACGGCACGCGCCCGGCCTGTTACAGCATTGCCTTCGACGACAATAGCACGCTGCTCGCCGCGGGTTATGTCGACAAAATATACGGTTTCGTTGTCAGCCGCCCACCATGCGCGGTTGCCGGCAATCGGGGTGTCGAGCATCCGCACCGCCGGAATGTCCGGATAGTGCATCCGTGTCTGTTTGCCGGTGGCAACATCAATTGTCAGCACTGCGAAGGTCGGAAGATGCGCATCACCCGGCAGGGCCACACGTTTGCTAATAACGCTGGGACGCACACCGACAGTGGGGGCGAACTGAACAACCGGAAGTTCGGCAACCTGCCGGTCATCGGTCTGGATGGTCAGCAACCGCGACGAGTCGGGTGACCAGATAACATGGGCCCCAGCTGAAAAATCGCGATTGGCGTCGGGTGCCATTGCGTAAGCGTAATAAGCACTGCCGTCGGTCGTCAGGGCCCGCTCGGCCCCGGAGGCAATATCCTTCACCCACAGATTATGATCGCGCAGAAATATCCCCATGGTGCCGTCGGGCGACATCACCAGACCGGCAATCGAGTCCGCTGTGCCATTGTCGCTCAAACCACCATCGGCGCTGTAGGCGAACCCTTTTTCAAAGACGGCAAAACTCATGCTGCCATCTGGGTCAACAGCCAGCCCGCGCAGCGGCAGCTTTTCAGGGTTGATCTTGCGGCCGGTATTGTCCTGAAGCAGTTCCGCCAAGCGCGTATGGTCAAACAGCGGCGCTTTCGACCCGTCTGTCGCGTCAACGCGGATGAACTGAAAACCGTCAGCGGTTTCATGCCGAAACCAGAAGTCATTGGTGTCCCCGATCCACGCTGGGGTTACCAGCGCGTTTCGGTGATACCGGTTTACCGCATTGTTCTCAATAAAGGCGGCGCGTTCATAGGCCTCTTGGAGGGCCTCGCCAGACTGCACCGCCGCGCCAGGCGTTGACGCGACACAGACGGCCAACAGTGCAAACCGCACCAATTCCAATAGTTTCATTATCACGATCTCCTGTCGTAACGCGACTGTTCGGCTCAGAAATCGAGCGACAGATTGGCCCCGATGGTGCGCGGGCGGGTGATTGCAAAGGCGCGCGGCGAGAAGCCAGGATTAGCCGGAGTGAGCTGGACCGCTTCGCGCTCGTCGAACAGGTTGCGGGCAAAAATGCCTGCCCGGATGCTCGAGGTGATTTGCGCGTCAAGGCGCAAGTCGAAGAGGTTGTAGCTCCCAAGCGGGGCCTGAACGACAAAGTCGTTGATCGTGCTGCTGGCAAATTGATGCGACGCGGTCAATGTGACCGGCACTTCGCCCACATTATAATTAAACGTGATGCTGTTCGCCAGCTGCCAGCGCCGCGAGCCCGGCAACTGCGTGCCCGCCGGGGCAGACACCAGCGCACCGGTTTCCAGATCCGGCACCGCCGGGGTGGCTTCGTCAAGTTCGGCATCGTTGAAGGACACCGAGCTGGAGAAGGTGACAAAATCATTGGCCTGGAAAACAAACTGCGCTTCCACACCGACGATCGAGGCGTCGCCGACATTCGAGATCGCGGCGATGCCCCCTGCTGGCGACAGTGGCGCCGGGAAGAATGAAGAGAGCTGAATATCCGACCAGTCAATGAAATACACCCCAACATCAGCTGTCAGCCGACCATCGAGCCAGGTGGATTTGATACCGGCTTCATAGTTGAACAAATCGTCGGTGTCATAAGTCAGCGGGGCGGGCGAGTCCTCAATGTTTTCGCCAGGCGCGAGCGTAAAGGCGATGGTGTCATTGACCCCGCCCACACGGTAGCCGCGCGAGAAAACCGCATACAGCAAAATATCGTCATCCGCTTGATACCCAAGCGTGACCCGCGGCTGAAACTCGGACACATCATTGTCGACATCGGCTAGAATTGCACCCGCAAGCGCGATCTGGGTCTCGACGTCGAAATCGAAATATCGCCCACCAGCGGTCAATTCCAGCTTGTCAGTGATGTCAAATTGCAGTTCACCGTAAATCGCATATTCGGTGGCCTCAGACGCCTGGAAAAAATCAAGCAACTGGTCGCTTTCAGGCACCCCGAACAGAACCGCCGCATTGGGCGCGCCAAAGATACCATCAAACGGCGCCGGGATCGTGAAACTGGATAGCGCATTGTTCAACCCTGGCACAAATTGCTGAATCGGGTTGAAATTGTCGACATTGGTGAAAAGGCCGCCGATCAGCCAGCGCAGGCGCTGGTCCGATTTCGAGGTCAGGCGCGCCTCAACATAATACGCATCCGACGTTGGCTGCGATTGCAAAATATTCTGATCGAGACCGAAGGCCAAAAGGTCACCCGGCGTGAATGCACCGATCGTCCCCAATGTCGCCGAAAGGCCTGCCTCGAAGCCTAGCAAGGTTGTGTTGGTCGACATGGGACCAGAATCGCCATTGGTATCGCGGTTCTTGGCCGCATAAGACCCCGACAGCAGCAGGTCGGCGAAGTCAAACTCGTAGCCGATTTCCACATTGGCAATCTGATATTCCAGTTCCAGTTCGGCAAAAGCTGCCACGGATTGCGTCAGCTCCTCGCCCTCAGGGTCTTCAATGAGACTGAGCCCGTCGATATCCGAGTTTTGGTAGATATAGCGTCCCAACAGGCTCAGCCGCTCGGTCGGTTGCCATAGGATAGACCCGCGTGCATGAATCTGATTGAGATCATCTACATCATTTTCATTCACCAGCAGATTATCGACAAAGCCGTCGTCGGTGCGGTAGCTCACCACAGCGCGCACCGCCAGCGTGTCGCTGATCGGCAGGTTGATCATGCCCTGATTCAAAGTGTTGATGCCGCCGCCCTCGGTGAACGAGACCAGGCCGTTATATTTGCCGTACACCTCTTCAAAATCGGGCTTGGCGGTGATGTAGCGGATCGCACCGCCCATCGAGCCCGAGCCGTAAAGCGCACCCTGCGGACCGCGCAATATCTCAACCCGTTCAAGGTCAAATGGTGTCAGGTCAGGAGAGCTGAGAAAGCTGAACACATCGGTAAAGGGCGTCTCGTCGATATAGATGCCAACCGTTTGCTGGGTAATGCCGGTGGCGGTCGAGGTTGACACACCGCGGATCGAAATGCTGGCGGTTTGCGACGCACCGGCATCGTTAAACTGCACACTCGGCGCTTGCCGCAGATAGTCTTCAAACCCGGCAGCTGAGATGTCTTCGAGCGTATTGCCCTGGATCACATCCACACTGGTCGCTGCCTCGCGCAGGTTTTGCGCGCGGCGCCCGGCGGTCACAATGATGAGTTCAATTTCATCGTCGGACTGTGCCCCCTGCTGTTGGTCTGCCTGCGCATATGCCGCAGCAGATGTCAGTGCGACAACCGCCGCACCCGCCAACAAACCTGCCCGAACAGGCCGAAATGTGGTTGTCATGTGATTCTCCCCTTTGCCCCCAGCCAAACCGGGCATATGCCCGTCTTTAAAAAAGATCATATGCTCTTTTTTTAAATTGTGCAAGAGGCCATAGTTCCGCTAATGTCCCTCCAGCAAAGATCGGAGTTGCCCCCATGCCCAAACGCGCCCCCGCATATATGGACGAACAGCGCGATGACATCGCGTCGGCCGTGTTTGAATTGCTGAAGGAAAACAGCCTGCACGCGGTCACGCTCAGGAAAATCTGCACGCGCGCTGGCATTTCGATGGGGACATTCTACATCTACTTCGACAGCAAGGAAGATGCCATCGACGCCGCGATCTTCCACTATATGCAAGGGGGCGAAACCCCACCGATTCCCGAGAGTTGGGACCAGCTAGAGGCATTATTTTACACGCAGCGCCACCGCTGGGATGATGATGAGGCCGTCAATTTTCAGCGGCTCGGCTATGAGACGGTGGCCTTGATGCTGTCCCGGCCACAGGACCATTGGAAGTCCGCAGACTATGTCATGAAACTCAACCATGACTGGTGGCGGGAAACCCTCAATAGGCTTGAAAAAAACGGAGATATCCGGCTCTCCAGCTCCGCCGAGACGGTTGCGCGGCACCTGACCTATCTGCATTCAGGGGCGGTCTATACCGCTGTCTATTATCAGTCACTGCGAACCGAAGAGGCATTCGAAGAAGTGATGCAGATGACACGGCAACTCCTTGGGCGCGCAGAGTGCGGCGAAAAAGACCACAAAGGGCGCCTGCACAGTGCCTAAGTGTTGACCCGCCCCCGAACCGATGACCGCACAACACACACCCTCAGCGCCATATGGCGGACTTCAGCAGCACTGAACCTAAACGTGAGACCAATGCGATCACGTGCCCGGTTCTTTGACGGCGTCTTTACTGCAGTGCGATGCGCACGAACGATCAGGGGCAAACATGCCACAACAGAATGATACATATGTCCTGAAACTGGCAACAATGGACCGCTTGGGTCTCGTTGCTCAGGTCTCAAACTTTTTGACGGAACACGGCGCGTTTATTTTGGAAGCGCATCATCATACCGATTCCGCCTCGCAGCAGGCCTTTTTGCGCTTTAGCTTTCAGGCGGCCGCGGGCCATGAATTGTCGCTGGATGCATTGCGGTCGGCCTTTGCGCCGGTTGCGGTCGACCTGGATATAGTCCACTTGGGCGGGGACGCTGTCGCCAATGGGAGGAATATAAATGCCGCGCCGACCGTCGTCGGGGATGGCAAGATGGCCGTAAATGGCACGCGCCTTGCGGGCATTTGGCGCAAGGCCAGACCCGGACTCATAGGCGACGGCGAGGTCGAACAGCGCCTCGCGATCACCGCCACGGGCCTTGGCCGCAAGGGCGTGGACAGATGGATCGGAGACACCACCGCCAACATCAAACACGCTGGGCGGCAGATAACCACTACACGCGCTCTGAACCAGCAGCAAACCAAGCATGTTTACAATTCGGAAAAGAGTCAAAGGCTCCCCCATCTGCGCCCCCTATATTAGAACAGACACACTCTTTAAGCGTCAAGGCCTGAGACCTGAGCTTGGGGGTGAGCGGCGGGGAGTGAGAAGCGAAGTTCGAACTTTTCTGGCAACGACCACCGAAAGCGGCAATCAGCTTATGGACCCCGGATCAAGTCCGGGGTGACGCAGTCACTTCAGCATAAACGTGTTGATTGTCCGCCGAGCCGCCTCAAGGACGATCAATTCAAAACAGAGGCAAGTGCCAGAGGTGGGTGGCGGAGACGAAGGGATTCGAACCCTCGATACAGTTGCCCGTATACTCCCTTAGCAGGGGAGCGCTTTCGACCACTCAGCCACGTCTCCGTCGGCGGGGATACTGGCTTGGGCGGCGGCTGTCAACGACGCTGTCAAAAAATTTTCACTTGGTCCGCCTCTGTTCATCCCTTGCGCGGCTGTGGCGGCTCTGCAGATCGATAAATCGCCCGAGCTGATCGAAGGCACCGTAACCGACAGCTTTACGGGACCGGCAAGCTTTCTTCAGGCCCTCGCCCCCGAGATGGAAGCGCGCGGCGGCGGCACAATTGTTGGCGTGGGTTCGGTCGCAGG
>JASBSO010000105.1 GCA_030148905.1 Kordiimonadaceae bacterium
CCTGCCTGCCGACGCGAATGGCGCGCGCAGTTTTGCCGTCGGCCGCCAAGGCTCGGGCGAGGTCCACCAGAACCTCAGGCGGTGCGTCCAATTGCAGGCTAGCGGTTGTCAACGCCTCGGCAGCCTGCGCATAACGACCGCGCTGATACAGCGTACGCCCCAAAATCGCACGCGCCCTGGCATCACCGGGGTTTTGGCTCAAGACCGTCTCAAGGTCGGATTGGGCGCGGGCATATTGACCAAGCGCAAGCGAGGCAAGCGCGCGGTTCCGACGGGCGGTGACATAGTCACTGTTGCGGCGCAGCGCTTCGCTGTAGGCCGCAACGGCGTCCGCATATTGCTGGCGCGTATGATATACCGTGCCGCGAATATTATATCCCAGCCCGCGCGCCGGGGCGACCTCGATCAAGGACTGCGCTGTTGCCAGCGCCGCATCCAGATTCCCCGATGACATTTGCATCTGTGCCAACAGGCCCAAATACCGCACATCCTGCGCGCGGCTTTGCAGAGCCCGTTGCAGGGTTTGCTGCGCGTCATCCGCCCGGCCCGATACATATTGGGCGATCCCCAGCCTCAGTGGCAGGTCGACGCCGTCAGCGCCCTCCTCGCCCTCCTCGCCCTCCAGAGCCTGGGCACGTTCAAGCAGGGTTCGCCCTTTTTCCACATCGCCGAGATTTGTTGCTGCCGTTGCCGCAAGCGCCAGTATCCGGCTGTCCAAATCCTTGCCCGCAGCAACAATGGGGTCGAGAATTCGGGCCGCAAGCGCAGGCGTGTTGAGTTTTAGGTAAGTTGCCGCCAAACCGAGCTGGGCCTGACGCACATTGGGCTGTAGTTGGACATACCGCTCGAACGCTGTGCGGGCAACATCGTAGTCTTCGACTTCATAGGCCACCAGGCCACGCACCAGCAATGCCGGGACAAACCGTTGCACGAAGGGCTCTACGCGCCCCAAAATACGGTTTGCATCCTGGAATTCACCGCGCCTGGCTGCAATAACTGCCGAAAGATACAGCGCCCGCGGATTGCTGGGTGTGGTCTGAAAAATCCTATCCAAAAAGCCTTCTGCACCGTTGAGGTCGCCGTCAACCAAAGCCAGGCTGGCAAGCTCGTTCAAAGCCAGGATATTGCGCGGATCGGCGGCGACGGACATTTGAAAATTGGCTTTTGCCGCGTCCAAATTCCCCCGATAGCGTTCGATCAGTCCGGACGTGTAGACGGCCATGGTATCATTTGGCGACCGCTCGCGCGCCATCGCGCTGCTGCTTGCGGCTGCGTCCAGGTCACCCCGATTAAGGGCAATGCGTGCCAATCCCAAAAAGCCCCGGTGGTCGGTCGAATCCGATACAATCGCACGCCTGTACGCGGCTTCGGCTGCCTCCAACTGACCAAGACCGATGTGCGCATCGCCGACGATGATATCGCGTTCAATCCGCGCAGGGCCAGTTAAGGACAAACCGCGAAATGCCTCAATCGCACCGACATAGTTTTGCTGAACCAGCGATATGCGGGCAGACAACGGTGCTGTGCGGGCAAAATCCGCCCCAAGCCGCTGCGCCCGGACAAGGGCTGCCTCGGCGGACGACACCGCACCACGGGCAAGATACAACTCGCCCAGTTCAAGCAGCTCGTCAGCCGTGGCCATATTTTGCGCCAATTTGGCGCTGAGGGCTTCGATGCGGTCATCCTGTGGTTCGGCCTGCAGGGCATAGACGGCGTGGCTGCCGATCCACAGGGCGATAAACGTCAAACAAAACCGTAACACGTGACCTACCGCTCCTACCGTTACCGGGCACCTTGGCGAAACAGAATGACACGCACGGTCTGAATCGCAATGAGCATATCCAGGAAAATGGAAAAATTCTTAACGTAATACAGGTCTCGTTCCAGCTTGTAGCGGCTGTCTTCTGCCGATGCCGCATAAGCCAGATGAATTTGCGCCCAGCCGGTAATGCCGGGTTTGACCGCGTGTCGGACGTCATAAAATGGCAGGGCTTTGCGCAGGCTTTCCACAAATTCAGGCTGTTCGGGCCGTGGACCGACAAAGCTCATTTCGCCGCGAAGAACATTGACAAGCTGCGGCAGCTCATCCAGCCGTGTCGGCCGCAGAATACGCCCAATCCAGGTGACACGCGGGTCGTTTTCTTCGGCCCAGCGCGCCTCGCTGGTTTTGCTTTGACGCATCGAGCGAAATTTCAACAACTCAAAAATATGGCCGTTTCGCCCGACCCGCTTTTGCCGAAAGATAATCGGTCCGGGGCTTGATACCCAAACAAGCGCCGCGATGAGCAGCATGAAAGGCAGTGTGAGCACCAGCACGACGGACGCCAGGATCAGGTCCACCAAGCGCTTCAGCGCCCGTTCGATCTCACGCCCGCCATTAAATCCAGGGGCGAACAAAATCCATTGATAATCCAGGTCGTACAGGGAAATAATGCCCCGCACCCGCTCCAGAAAGACGCGGCGCTCCACCACATCACAGCCCATTAGGCGACAGGCGACCAGCTCTTCGGACGGCAGTGTGTCGCGACCGCCACTGCTGGCGACAACCACCACATCAATTCTGTTGTCAGCAGCAAACTGGCTGATGGATGTCTCGGGGCTGAGAATGCGCTGTGCCGACAATGCCTTATCGACCGGGCCGTCTGGGATAATGCCGGATATGCAGAACGAATTGGCAGACGCCTTGCCCAGGCTGTCGACCAGAGCCGAAGCCGCTTCGCCCGAACCAAGGATCAATAATCGGCGCTGCCACGCCGTGACCCGTGACAGCGCCTTAATGGCACTGTTGGAGGCAATAACAGCGACCAGGCTTACGCCCAGCGCCGCCAGTAAATTCGACCGCCACAACGGCAAAACAGGAAACACAAACAGCAAGGCCGCCGTCAGTATACCCGATAGCGCAAGACCAATGATCACCCGCAGCCATGTTTTGGGGGCGTTTTCCAGGGCCTCTGAATCGTAGACCCCCAAGGACAAAAACATCGTCGCAGTGATCAGGGCATAAACGATGCGAACAAAAAACGACAAGGCATCAAGGGCAGGTGTTCCCCCGATAAAGGACAGGCGGATCGCCTCTCCCACCAGCATCGCCAGTACCAGCACAACAAAGTCCGCACTGATGAGGGCAAGTTTTAAGGGTGCGATATAGTGGCGAAATACACGAATCATGAAAGACGAAACTCTCCTCCCCCCAACGCGACGGTATGCGGAATGACCGCGTGCGATCAAGCGCTATCCACCCAGAAGGTCGGACACTCTACTTTGCAAAACCGGGATGGTTTCCCGTTCAAACCATGGGTTTTTTGCCAACCAGATATTGTTGCGCGGGCTCGGGTGCGGCAGCGGCATGGCCGAGGGCATGAAATCGCGGTATCGCCGAACCGTTTCGGTGAGGGATTTTGACCGCCGCGCGCCCAAATGCCAGGCTTGGGCATAGGCCCCGACCATGACCGTCAATTTCGGTGGGCCGATGCTGTCCAGCAGCGCCGTGCGCCAGTTTTCGGCGCATCGTTTTGGCGGGGGATTGTCACCGCGCCCAGACGCCGCCGTGCCCGGAAAGCAAAACGCCATCGGCACCATGGCAAAACAACGCGGGTCATAAAATATATCCCGCGACACACCGAGCCAGGCCCGCAACCGGTCCCCCGACGGGTCGTCAAAGGGCGTGCCGCGTTCGTGCGCCAGCCTGCCCGGAGCCTGCCCGACGATCATGATCGGGGCGTTGGCGCCGGGCTCGAAAATCGGTCGGGGTTCAAGCGGCAAAATGTCGGAACACAAAGTGCACCTGCGGATGCGATCGAAGAGTGTGTCGCCTTCGGTCATGCTACGCTGGGCTTTGGTGCTCTGAGGCCTGCAAGGTCACAGGCGGCTTTCATCTGCCGCCACGCCAGCGCCGAGGAAGACCCGGGACCAGTGCCCGATGCCCCTGACAGAATGGGCATCAGGTCCAGAATCTCTGCGACCACCTGTTCCAAGTCGGTGTTGGCCCCGGCAAAACGGCAATGCTGCACATGACTTGGGGATATCGCCCGCAAAACCGCATAGGCCGCCAGGGCCGCCATGCCGTCAAAAACCAGCGCTTGTCCCGTTGCCCGCGCGCCCATGACCGCACCGATGGCGCCGGCCACATCGGGGCCTGCAAGCGCCGACGCATAGTCGAGCGGCGCGGCATCGTCTTCAACCGTGTCGCGCAGTTGCGCCACCGCGTTTTGCAAAGGCTCGGGCACCTTTGCTTCCGCCGCGCTGTAAGCTTTCGGGTGCAAGGCCGCGACCACGGACAGTGCAAAGGCTTCATTGCCAAAAGCCCCGTCAGATATGCACAAAACCGACCCACCAGCGGCGGCGGCTTCTGTGCCGAACGCAATGGTGGCTGCGAACCGTGCTGCGTCAAAATCGCCGAGCGTGTATGGATGCTGGCTGGCCAAGTCGAGGACACGCAAGCCCAGCCCGCCATCTACGCACAGAAGATTGGTGGCCGTTGCCCCCTTGCGCAGGGCTTCCTGAAAATTGGCGATTGCTGATAGCGGCGAAATGTCCGCATAGGCGGCCAGAAAAATCACAATATGCGTGTCCGATATATTGGGCGCATCAGCCTTTTGGGCCGCACCCAACCACGCATAAAGTTGCGCCAGCGCACCGCTGGGGTCCACCCCGCGTGCGGCCATGGCCGACAGCAGGGTATGCGCCTGCTCCTCGCTGTAGTCTGGCAGGCTGTCCAGGGTTTTCAGAATATCCCCGATCGGGTCATGATGGTCGGACAATGACGGCCCCTTTCTGGCGAAATTTCTGTTGGTTTACAGCATATTTACCAATTGTCGACACTGTGATTTTTCGTGCATGCCCATGCAGGCTGGTGTATTGATATGCTGTTATAGTGCGGCTTTTTGAATAATGCGACGGTAACCATGATGATGTCGAGCGGTGCAAAATCGGTTTTACTGGGTGCCTTGCTGTCGGGGACGGCGCTTGCGGCAGGCTATTGGGCGTTCGGACCGGAAGAAAAAGGGTCCGAGCAGCTTTTTGACCTGGGCATTGACGAACTGCCCCCCGCCTATGCAAGCGATATCCTGCCCCCGCCTGCGACATTTCTGATGCAAGAGGCCCCGCCAACCAATATCCCCGGCATTCGGCAATTGAAAATCATTCGCCCGCCCATTGCTTCATCCGAAGGTCAGGGCTCGGCGACGCCCGACTATTATTTGACCGGCACACAAAGCGCACGCCTGATCCGCGAACCGGTCCAGGCACGGCTTGAGGTCTTCCCGACGGTGTCCTTTCAGCAGGCACTGGAAGGTGCGCTGTCGGTCGACGAATGGGGGTTTCAGGTTGTTCAGTCCTATCTGAACCAGTCCATCGGCAACAGCGAGCAACTGGAAACTCGGATGACCGCCCTCTTGGACGAGCTGGGCACGCTGACATCGGATGTTGACGGCGCAACGCTGTCAGACGCCGCCAATGTGATCATCGAGGCTGGTGCGCGCAGCTATTGGTCCGCCTTTATGGCGCCGGTTGTTGTCGACCAAAGCTTTGAGTTGACGGCGGGTGCCAAGGGTTGGGATTTTGGCCCAAGCCAAGTGCAGCCCTTTACCGACTTCATTCGTTTGTCGGCTGAAAACGAGCTTGTTTTCGGCGAAGAAATGCAGGACCTCACGGATACCAGCAAAGACAATACGCTG
>JASBSO010000114.1 GCA_030148905.1 Kordiimonadaceae bacterium
CATTCGGGCGGGCGCGGCGGTCATGGATGTCTACCGCGAAGATTTTGACGTCATGGAAAAATCGGATGCGTCGCCGGTCACGGTGGCCGATCAACGCGGCGAAGAGATTATTAAGGCCGGGCTTGCCGATATTGCGCCTGATATTCAATTCATCGGCGAAGAATCGGTATCGGATGACGGGGCCCCAACCACGCTTGAAAATCGATTTTGGCTTGTTGATCCCCTTGACGGCACCAAGGAATTTATCAAGCGCGGCGGGGATTTTACCGTCAATATTGGCCTGATCGAAAACGGCCGCGCGGTGATGGGGCTGGTACTGGCGCCCGCACAAAACACGTTCTATTGCGGCCTGGTTGGCAAAGGCGCCTGGGTCGGTGACGTTGACGGCAAAGCCGTGACCAACAGACGCCGCATTCAAGCACGCCGCGCCATCCCGACCCAACCGCCAATGATCGTTGCCAGCCGGTCGCACCGGTCGCCCGAGCTGGAAGACTATATCGCGCGCTTTCCGGGTGCCGAAACGCTGTCGATCGGCTCATCGCTGAAACTCTGCCTGCTGGCCGAGGGCAAGGCCGACCTTTACCCGCGCCTGGGCCCCACCTGCGAGTGGGACACTGCCGCCGCGCACGCGGTGCTGCGGGCTGCGGGCGGCACGGTGCTGACCCCGGAAGGTGCGCCGCTTGAATACGGCAAAGACCCGGTCAAATTCCTCAATCCGTGGTTTTTGGCAAAGGCCGACCCGACCTTCGCCGTTCCCAATATCAAGGCCTAAAGAGCCATATTGCTATCGGCGGGTGATCGGCTGCGGCGGTGACCACGCCGGGTCTGACGCATCAAAAGGTGTGCGCACCTGACGTTCATTAAAGCCGGTTAGGTCCACCGACCAAAGCGATGTGCTGCCGCCCCGCCCCGCGCTGTCATAAGGTTCGGTGCGGAAAAACATCAGCACCCGGCCGTTGGGCGACCAGGTCGGGCCTTCGTCTTGATAAGCGTCGGTCAAAATTCGTTCGCCCTTGCCGTCGGGTCGCATCACCCCGATGCGGAATTTTTCCTCGCCAATTTTGGTGAACGCGATCAAATCCCCGCGCGGCGACCACACCGGTGTTGCGTACCGCCCGCGGCCAAAGGAAATGCGCCGCACATCCGAGCCATCCGGCTTCATGACATAAAGCTGCTGCGAGCCGCCGCGGTCCGAGTTGAAGACGATAAAATCACCCGATGGTGCAAAGCTTGGCGATGTGTCAATGCCCGGATGGCTGGTGAGCTGGCGTACCTGCCGGGTGCGCAAATCCATGATATAAATATCGGAATTGCCGTCTTCGGCCAAGCTCATCACCACGCTATTGCCGTCGGGCGAAAAGCGCGGCGCAAAGGTCATGTTGGGGAAATCACCCAGCACCTCAAACCGGTTGGTCAGCACATTATAGAGATACACCCGCGGCTGATCGTTGAAATAGCTGAGATAGGTAATTTCCTGCCGGTTGGGCGAAAAGCGCGGGGTCAGCACCAAATAGCTGCCATCGGTCAAAAACTGCTGGTTGGCACCGTCCTGGTCCATGATGGCCAGGCGTTTTTTCCGGTCCAGCGGATCACCGGATTCGGCGATATAGACGATCCGGGTATCAAAATAGCCCTCGTCGCCGATCAAGCGTTCATAGATGCGGTCGGAAATCACATGCGCAATCCGCCGCCAGTTGCCAACCGGCGTGGTATAGCCAACGCCCAGCATGCGCTGCTCGGTAATGGCGTCCCACAGCCGAAATTCCAGCCGCAAATTGCCGTCTGCAAGACGGCGGATACGCCCGGTCACCAGCGCTTCGGTGCCGATGGGCTTCCAGGCGTTGAAGCGCGGGCGCTGCGTGTCGGCGGTGATTTGTTCGATAAAGGCGTCCTGATTCAGGGCGCGAAACAGGCCGGTGGATTCGAGATTATTGACGATTACCCCGGTGATGCTCTCGCCGATTTCGGAGAGCATCCCCTCGGATGTTTCCACATCCATATCCGCCGGGAAATCCGGAATGGCGATGGGGATCGGGTCGCGCTGCCCCTCCAGAATATCCACCTGAAGCTGGGCCGCCGCAGGCACCGCCAGCACCACCATCATCATTTGAAACGCAACAAGACCGGCAATAATCCGCACAGGCCAACTCCTCTTTCTTTCAGCGCCTAGCCGCCACTGAATTCAGACCCATAAAATGTAAAATCGACCGACGACTGCCCTTGTTTATAGAGCGTATCGGCTTCGTCAAAGGGGGCGCAACTGCGCACCGCGCGCAGGGCGCTTTCGGCAAAGACACGGTAAAACCCGTCCGACAGGTCGCCCGCATTGACATATTGCGGCTCGCGCGCCAGTTCGCCGTCGGGGCGCAGGTGAATGCGCACCGTGACCTGCATGGTTTCAATATTCTTCGCCCCGACCGGAAAGCGCCAGCAGCCTTTGAGCTTTTGGCTGAGCGCATCCACCAGTGTCGCCGTGGCAAAACGCCCGCGAATCCCCGCGAACGGGTCTTTGGCCGGTTCGGCCTCGGCGGCCTTGGCCTCGTCTTCGCGGCGCACGGGGGTGCGCTCGGCCTCTTCTTTGATCGAGCGGTCGATGACGCTGGAAATCACCTTGGACTTAAACCGCGACGGGGCCTTGGGCTTGGGCCGTGGGCGCGCGCGCGACACCAACTCGCGTCGCGCTTCGACGGCAGGGTCGATCTCGGGCTTGGGTTTTGGTTTGGGGGCGGTGACAGCCTCGGGTTTGGGGGTGGGCAATGGCACTGCATCGACGCTTGCCTCCTCCAACACTTCCGAGCGCGCAACCAGTGGCTTGCTGTCAGCCACGGCCTCTGGCTCCGGTTCGTCTTCGGCGGCTGCGGCCTCAACCCGGCTGACATCGGCAATTTTCACAAATTCCACCGCAATCGGCGCGGGTGGACGCGGGCGCTCGATCTGAAAGCTGGGCAAGCCAAATACGATCACACTGCCGACCGCGACATGTAAGCCAACCGATAAGATCAGACTCAGTCTGTTGGAGGCGTCATCCATGGGTGTCCGTCTCGTTTCAGCTCACATATCGTCAAGGCTGATCGGTCACAAGCGCGACCTTGGTAAAGCCCGCAGCATTGATCGCACCGATCACCGACATCACACGGCCATAATCCAGCCGCCGGTCTCCCCGTACATAAATGCGGGTATCAAACCGCCCGCCTGCAATCGCACTGAGGCGCGGCACAAGCTGTGCAAACTCAATCTCAGTGTCGGCAATAAATATGGCACCATTTTGATCGACCGCGATCTCCAGCGGCTTGCTGTCTTGCGGCAGGTTTTGCGCGCTGGCCTTCGGCAGGTCAACCGGCACACCCGCCGTCAGCAGGGGCGCTGTGACCATGAACACAATCAACAGCACCAACATCACGTCCACAAAGGGTGTAACATTGATTTCCGCCAATGGGCGGTATCGCCCTCGCCCGCCCTTTTGCGGGCCAACCGACGCGCCCATGCCTAGCGCTCCTGCTCGTCAAGCTGGCGCGAGAGAATCGCCGAAAATTCGTCGGCAAAGCCCTCGACCCGGCTGGCATAACGGCCAAGATCGGTGGCGAGTTTGTTATAGGCGATCACCGCCGGGATAGCGGCCACCAGACCAAGCGCGGTGGCCAAAAGCGCCTCGGCGATGCCCGGGGCTACCGTCGCCAGCGACGTGTCGGATGCCCGCGCGATCGACTGAAAGCTGTTCATGATCCCCCATACGGTGCCAAACAGGCCAACAAAGGGCGCAGCCGAGCCAATGGTGGCCAGATAGCTCACCTGCCCCTCGAGCCGGTCCATCTCGCGGCTGGTGGTCACGTGCATCACCTTGGCGATCCGGTCGTGCACCTTGGTGACGTCTGATGTGCGCGCACGCCCGCTGAAACTGCGCTTCCATTCGCGCATGGCGGCCACAAACACTGCCGCGATCGGATGATCGGGCGAGGCCTCGACCTGACCATAAAGCGTATCCAGTGGCTCGCCCGACCAGAAGCGGTCCTCAAACGCGTTGCTGCGCTCGCGCGCGGCTTTCAGCCGGTTGTGGGTGTTGAAAATGATCGACCAGCCCCAGATGCTGGACACAATCAGCATCAGCATCACCGATTGCACAATGAAGTCGGCCTGCAAAAACATGCCGACAACCGAAAAATCATAGCTGGCGTCGTGCCCGGCCAGCTGGTCTTGCACAAGCTCGGCGGCCGGGGCCGCATCCTGAAGACTCCATACCATCACGTCGGATTTCTCTCCCTCATCATGACTTCATTTTGCCGCGATCTTTGCGGCCTGACCCTAAAGGGTCAATTGTTTCGGCACCAGAGGTGACCCCTTGGCTGCATCCGCCCAGTTTTGCCACAGCGCGCGGGCGTCCGCTGGCCAGCGCCGGGGCATGCCGGTGCGGTCGACAATCGCCACCGTCACCGCGGCATCGGCCACCAATTCGCCGTCGCGGGTGATCCACTGCCGGGCTTCGACACCCGCCGCACGGACCCGCGCCGCCATCGAATGCCCGATCAACACATCGCCCACCAGCGCCTGACGGTGATAGGTCACCTGGATCGACCGCACCACATAGACAAGCGGCCCGCCGTCGGCGTCACTTCGCGACATAAGCGTGTCAACATCAAGGCAGGTGCCGCGAATACTTTCGGTGCGCACGCGTTCAAAAAAGCTGACATAGCGGCCGTGATAGACCATGCCGCCCATATCGGTGTCTTCGTAATAGACGCGGATCGGCAACCGAAAGATGCCGTCCTGCCAGTCGCCGCTTGGCGGCGCGAGCGTTTCGCTCATGTGTCTCCTCCAAACAGATCGTTTTGCGGCCCGTCGGCGCTCGGCGGCGGCACCAGGCCCAGATGCGCCCAGGCGCGTGGGCTCAACATCCGCCCGCGCGGTGTCCGCTGCACCAGCGCCACCTGCATCAAATAGGGTTCGATAATGTCTTCAATCGCGTCGCGCGGCTCCGACAGCGCCGCCGACAGTGTTTCAATGCCGACGGGGCCGCCACCGTAAGTCTCGCCGATGCAGCGCAGATAGCGGCGGTCCATCTGATCGAGGCCCAGCTTGTCGACCTGCAACCGGCCAAGCGCCGCATCAGCAGCCACCGCATCCACTACATCGCGCTCGGCCACCACAGCAAAGTCGCGCACCCGGCGCAGCAAACGCCCCGCAACGCGCGGTGTGCCACGCGACCGCGCCGCCACTTCGCGCGCGCCGTCGTCGGTCATCGCCAATGCCAGCAGGTCGGCCCCGCGCCGCACCACCTCGGTCAATTCGTCGGTGCTGTAAAAATCAAGCCGGGTCGGAATGCCAAACCGGTCGCGCAGTGGCTTGGTGATCAGGCCCGACCGCGTGGTTGCCGCCACCAGCGTAAAAGGTGGCAGGTCGATTTTGACGCTGCGCGCGGCCGGCCCCTCGCCGATGATCAGGTCAAGCTGGAAATCCTCCATCGCGGGATACAGCACCTCTTCAACCGCCGGGCTGAGCCGGTGGATCTCGTCGATGAACAGCACATCGCGGGCTTCCAGATTGGTCAGCAGCGCAGCCAAATCACCGGCTTTGGCGATCACCGGGCCCGAGGTGGAGCGAAAATTGACCCCCAGTTCACGCGCGACAATTTGTGCCAGCGTCGTTTTGCCCAGCCCCGGCGGGCCGTAAAACAGCACATGGTCCATGGCTTCGCCGCGGCTACGGGCAGCCTCGATAAAAACGCTCAGATTGTCCTTCGCCCCCGACTGGCCGATAAATTCCGACAGTTTTTGCGGCCTGAGGCTCAGCTCGCCGCCCATATCAGCATCGGTTTCGGGTGACAGGATACGCTCGTCGCTCACCGGCTCAGCTCCTTCAGCGCCGCTGGAATCAGCGCGCCGAGATCAGCCCCCTCACCCGCATCTGCAATGGCTTTTGCCGCCGCCTGATGCGCCTCGGCGGGACGGTAGCCCAAATTGGTCAGGGCCGAGACCACATCACTCAGCGGCCCGACATCCACCGGTGTGGCAGGCGTTCCCGCCGCGCCGCTACGCGCGGGCATGCTGAGCCCGGCAACCTTGTCTTTGAGTTCATTGGCGATCCGCGCCGCCAGCTTGGGCCCCACGCCATTGGCCTGGGCGATGGCGGCTTTATCAAGCGCAGCGATCGCCAGGCTGAGCGCCTGCGCGTCCATCACCGACTGAATGGCAAGCGCCACCTTGGCCCCAACACCCTGCACGCTGGTCAGCAGCGAGAACATGTCCTGCTCTTCCGCTGACAGAAACCCATAAAGCGTGATCGCGTCTTCGCGCACCTGCGTTTCGACCATCAGGCTGACCTCGCCGCCAACAGCCGGCAGGCGTGACAAGGTCCGCGCCGAAGCATGCACCAGATAACCCACACCGCCGACATCGACAATCAGCGTCGTCTCGCCAAGTTTTGCAATATGCCCACGTAGCTGCGCGATCATGGTGTGATACTCTGTGCCTTATCCGCTTGCATGCGGGCCATGATGCGCATGGCAGATCGCAACTGCAAGGGCGTCGGCAGCATCGGCACCGTGAATTTTCACCCCCGGCAGCAAAATGCGCACCATGGCGTCCACCTGTTCCTTGGCGGCGTGCCCAGCACCCACCACAGATTTTTTGACATGATTGGGCGTATATTCCGCCACACTGAGCCCGGCAAGCGCCCCCGCCAGCAGCACAACCCCTCGCGCTTGCCCCAATTTCAGCGTTGAGGTGGGGTTTTTGTTCACGAAGGTTTCTTCCACCGCCACGGACGCTGGGCTATACTGGGCCAGCACCGCGCTCAGGCCGTCGTGCAATTCCACCAGACGCTGCGCGAGCGGTTTTTTGGCGTCGGTGGCGATCACCCCATTGGCAATATGGCGAATGCGCGTGCCCTCGCTTTCGATCACACCCCAACCGGTGCGCTGCAAGCCCGGATCAAGGCCCAAAAGGCGTCGCACACGCACCAGCAAGTCTAGCCCAGAGACGCCAGAACATCGTCGGAGATATCGTAATTCCCCCACACATTTTGCACGTCGTCATTGTCATCCAGCGCATCCAGCAACTTCATCAGTTTTTCAGCGCCCTCGGCGTCGACCTCGATGGGTTCCTGCGCCTTGAAAATCAGCTTGACCGACTTGGCCTCGCCGAGGTCATCCTCAAGCGCCGTATTCACCGCGTGCAGGTCTTCGGCGGCAGTGTAGATAACGTGACCGTCTTCGTCCGATTCCACCTCGTCGGCCCCGGCTTCCAGCGCGGCTTCAAACACACTGTCGGCGTCGCCGACATCTGCGGCAAAGGTGATTTCGCCCACCCGGTCAAACATATATCCAACCGAGCCGCTTTCGCCCATATTGCCGCCGTTTTTCGAAAAAATGGTGCGCACATCCGAAGCGGTGCGATTGCGGTTATCGGTCAGCGCTTCGACGATCAGGCCAATGCCGCCAGGGCCAAAGCCTTCATAGCGCATTTCTTCGTAATTTTCGGCGTCGCCGCCTTCGGCTTTCAGGATGGCGCGGTTGATATTGTCCTTTGGCATGGACTGACCGCGCGCGGTTTGAATAGCAAGGCGCAGGCGCGGATTGGAATCCGGATCGCTGCCCCCCATTTTGGCGGCGACGGTGATCTCTTTGGACAGCTTGGAAAAAAGCGACGAGCGTTTTTTGTCCTGCGCGCCTTTGCGATACATGATGTTTTTAAATTTACTATGGCCTGCCATGGCGTCCTCTGTGCGCAAGTGATCGAAATGCGGTGATTTGCGGGCTGTTTTAACAGAATTCTCCGCTTTGAAAAGGGGGACACGGCGTTCTGCTTGCCTTCCCGCCCGCGCAGACCATAAGATGGATACCAAGAGCGCA
This sequence comes from Kordiimonadaceae bacterium, assembly GCA_030148905.1. GTDB lineage: Bacteria > Pseudomonadota > Alphaproteobacteria > Sphingomonadales > Kordiimonadaceae > JASBSO01. Next base: position 7,844 of record JASBSO010000114.1, read on the forward strand.
CCTGGGGGCGCGGCAGATGCTATGAGCGAACACGCCAATCTGATTTATGACAAGGCGGATATTCACGCCTTTGACCCCATTTATTGTTCGGCGGATGTGAAGCGCTTTGAATTTCCCGGTTTCGAGGAACCGATCACCTGGTGGCAAAGCTTGCGCCAACGCACCCCGCGCCCGACCCGCGATGATATCAAATTTGCCGACCTGAGCGGCCTGCACGACCTGCTCGTTTTGTGCCGGATCAAAGACGACCGCACCGATATGGAAATCAGGATCGCTGGCGAAACTGCGCGCGAGGTGTATCACGGCTATGCCAAAAAAGGCGTGTGGTTCCGTTCGCTGGTCAAAACAACCGACGAGGCGCAGGCCGCCCATCTATCGAAGATTGTTGATGACTTTTGCATCGCGGTGAACACCGGCGTGGTGAAGCTGGCGAGCGGCGAAGACCGCAAGGTTGTGGTGATCGACATGCCGCTTGCACCGTCAGACAGCGACCCGATGAGCCACATGATTTCGTTCTACGTGTCCAAACCGATTGTGCGCTTCTGGTAGCGTCAAGATATTCGACTCTCGCCATCAACTCGCCTATACTTCCGCTTCGGGAAGATCGGGTCTCTGTCTTTATCGACGGGGCCTGCAGATCAGGGACATATCCATGACAGACATTACAATCAACGGGGCGGAGGTCAGCCTTTCGGGCGATGATGACATGCCGCTGCTGTGGTATTTGCGCGATATCAAGGGCATGACAGGCACCAAATATGGCTGCGGTGCCGGGCTGTGTGGTGCGTGCACCGTGCATGTGAACGGATCGGCCGTGCGGTCTTGCCAGACGCGGATTGCCGACATGCAGGACGGTGACGCTGTGAAAACGATTGAAGCGCTGGCCGACGGCGACACGCTGCATGCCCTGCAACAAGCCTGGTCGGATCATGATGTGCCGCAATGCGGATATTGCCAGGCGGGCCAATTGATGCAGGCCGCTTCGCTGCTCGCCGACAACCCCAATCCCAGCGACGAAGAGATTGAAAACGCCATGTGGGGCAATATCTGTCGCTGTGGGACCTATCAGCGGATCAAGGCAGCCATTCGCGCTGTCTCGAACGCATAAAGGAGGATAAGACGATGAACGCTGTCCCTCCAACACTGAACGCCGCACAGGTTTCGCGCCGCGCCGTTGTGCGCGGGTTGGGCATCACCGGCGGGTTGATCCTGTCTGCGCCACTGGTTGGCTGCGGTCAAAAAACATCCGACGGTCTGAAAGGTCAAACCGCCGAGACGTCTGCTGGCGATGCCAAGCTGGACCCATCAGTATATCTGCAAATCGATGAAGAGGGCACGGTCCATGTGTTCATCCACCGGGTGGAAATGGGCCAGGGCTCGCGCACCGGGCTGCCGATGATCATCGCCGACGAGCTGGATGCCGACTGGGACCGGGTCAATTTCATTCAAGGCAATGGTGACCCCAAATACGGCGACCAGAACACCGACGGGTCGACCAGCATTCGCAAATTTTATGAACCCTTCCGCATTGCCGGTGCCACCGCGCGTGCCATGCTGGAAGAGGCCGCCGCCCAGGAATGGGGGGTGGCGCGCAGCGAGGTCAAACTGGCCGACCACAAGGTGACCAACCTTGTCTCGGGCGAGGCCAAGGATATGGGCGCCTTTGTTGCGGCTGCCGCCAAGCTGCCGGTGCCGGCACCCGAAATACTGTCGTTCAAAACCGCCGACGAGCGCAAATATGTCGGCGTTGGCCGCAAGATCATCGACATGGACGGCATCATCACCGGCACGGCCAATTTCGGGCAGGATGTGATGCTGGACGGCATGCTGTTTGCCGTCGCGGCGCGTCCGCCCGTGGTTGGTGGGACCGTGAAAAGCTACGACAAAGACGCGGCCATGGCCGTTAGCGGCGTTGTGGACGTTGTTGAACTGCCCGCCAACGCCGAAAAGCCTTATCTCTTTAAGCCGCTTGGCGGTGTTGCGGTGCTGGCGACCAACACCTGGGCGGCGATGAAGGGCCGCGATGCCTTGAACATTGCGTTCGAGAATGGCAACAGCGCCGCCTATGACACCACGGCCTTTGAACAACAGCTGTGGGACAGTGTCAGCGCAGGTGGTCGTGTGGCCTTAAAACGCGGCGCTGGCGCCGACGGGTTGGAGCAGTCGGCAAAGGTGTTTGAGGCCGACTATTTTGTCCCGCACCTTGTGCACGCGCCGATGGAACCCCCTGCGGCCACTGCGGCCTTCGCCGAGGACGGCACGCTGGACATCTACACCCACGGGCAAGATCCGCAAACGGTCCAGCAAACCGTTGCACCCTATGTTGGGCTGGAACCCAAACCCGACCAAATCCGCGTGCATTCGCAGCTTTTGGGCGGGGCGTTTGGACGCAAATCCAAACCTGACTTTGCTGCCGAGGCGGCGATCCTTGCCAAAGTGGCAGGCAAGCCGGTGAAAATGGTGTGGACCCGCGAAGACGATGTCCGGCACAGCTATTATCACACCATCGCCGCGCAGCGCGTGCGCGTTGGTGTTGATGATATGGGCATGGTCAATGCGTGGCATCACCGGGCGGCCTATCCCTCGATCGGGGAAACCTTTGACGCCGCCGCCACGGGGCCAAGCGATTTTGAGCTGAGCCTCGGGCTCACTGATATGCCCTGGCAGTGCGAACATCTGCAGGTTGAGGCCTGCGACGCACCCAGTCATGTGCGTATCGGGTGGCTCAGGTCCGTTGCCAATATCCAGCAGTTTTTTGCCGTTGGGTCGATGGTGGATGAAATCGCCAAGGCGCAAAATGAAGACACCTATGAATATTGGATGCAATTGATCGGCGATGACCGGGTCATCAACCCGGCCGATGATATTGCCGAAGGCGGGGTCTACCCGAATTACGGCGAATCTGCTGACCGCTTCCCGATTGAAACCGCACGCCTGAAGGCGGTGCTGTCGCAGGTCAAGGATATGTCGCAATATGGACGCACCATGCCCAAAGGCAAAGGCATGGGCATTGCCGTGCACCGTAGCTTTGTCAGCTATGTCGCCTGTGCGGTTGAGGTGTCGGTGACCGATAGCGGCATGCCCAAAGTGGACAAAGCCTGGATTGCGATTGACTGTGGGCTGGCGGTCAACCCCGACCGCGTTAAGGCGCAAATGGAGGGCGCGGTGATCTTTGGCATCTCGATCGCCATGCACGGCAAGGTGACGGCCGAAGATGGCCGGATTGTGGAAAGCAATTATGACCGCTACCCCGTTGCGCGGATTGATGAAACCCCGGTGACCGAGGTGCATATCATGGATGTGGACGCTCCGCCCGGCGGCGTGGGCGAGCCGGGTGTTCCGCCCGTGGTGGCGGCCATCGCGCAAGCGGTCAGCCAGGCTACCGGCCAGCGTGTCCGCAGGCTGCCCATTGCCGACATGATTTAAAGGCCAGTATTTTAAGACCAGTAAGACTCTGGTTACTTTTCTGTGCGAGTTTTTGGCTCGCACAGGGGTGTTTATTTTGAGTTTGAGTTTGATGCGTTTTCCTGACCTGGGGTCTGTTGGTTTTGTGTTTGTGTCCAGAGGGTCCCTCCTGTGCTGGATACCCCGCTGGTTGTGGTCTGTGTGTGTGCTGCTGGTCTGCACCGCCGGCCACAGCATGGCGGCAGACATGCAGGCCCAGGTCACGGCTGCGCTTGACCAGCCGCAGGACCTGCCCGTTGTCAAATATTCACAAACGCTGTCGGGGCCGTACCGGCAGGCTTTTGAACTGGTTCTCGCCAGGGCCAATGTCAAAGCCGTTCCTGTGCATATGCCGCTTATGCGCGAACGGCGTATGTTTGTAGAAGGTGACATTACCGCAGAATGCTGCCTGATCCCGGCATGGCGCACGCGACCCGATGAAATGGCCGTGCAGGTTTTCTCTGACCCGATCTATATGGAAAAAGGCGTGACGGTGGCGCTCAAAACCCGGGCGGATGAGATTCGTTCCATGCCCCGTAGCGCCCTGCGCACCGCGGTTATTCGCGGGTATGTCTATACCGATTTGGATGACTATGGCACCCGCCTCGACGCTGACGATTTTGATGCTCTGTTCACCTTGTTAAAGCGCAGGCGCGCCGACGTTGCCTTTATCGGTTATCCCGAATATCTGCGCCTGCAACGTACGTTTTCCAACCAGCTTGCGGTTATTCATGTTGTCCATGAATATGACCTCAGCATTCGCGTGCACCGCGACCGCCCCGAGGTGCTGGCGGCGATCAACAAAGCCATCGCCGAACTGCGCGCAGAGGGTGCGATTACTGCGATTCTGGAACCGGTCTCATAGCGGTTGGCAGCCCTCGCCTGCGGGCTTACACTTCAGAGCAAATAGACGACGGGCCCCGCTCCCGTGACAGTAAGAAAGCATGCTTAGGCCATGGCACCACCCCTGTTGTCGCTGCGCGATGCCCATCTGAGGATCGGTGACAAAACCCTGTTTGAGGACTTATCTTTGCATATCAGTGCAGGCGACCGGCTGACATTGCTTGGCCGCAACGGTGCCGGCAAGTCGTGCCTTTTGAAAGTGCTGTCGGGGAATATCGCGCTTGATTCGGGGGAGCGTTTTGTGGTGCCTGGGACGCGCATCGCGCTTCTCGAACAGGAGCCAGCCCTTGATGGCTTTGCCGACCTCGGTGCGTATATCTATAGCGGGTTGAACAGCACCGAAGCAGATCAAAACCATAAAATCGCCCCGCTTGTGGATGCACTGGAGATTGAGACCAGTACCCCTTGCAGCCAAGCCTCTGGCGGCGAGATCCGCAGGGCCGCCCTTGCCCGCGTGCTGGCCAGTGCGCCCGACATCCTGCTTCTGGACGAGCCGACAAACCACCTCGATATCGCCACCATCGTGTGGCTCGAATCGTATCTGGCTGACCTCAGGTCTGCGCTCGTTCTCATTAGCCATGACCGCCGTTTCCTCTCGAAAACCGCCGAGGGGTGCCTGTGGCTTGAACAGGGGCAGGTTATGCGCTTCGACGGCCGCTTTGATGATTTCCCAAAGTGGCAGGAGGATTGGTTCGCTGCCGAGGCATCGCGGCAGCATAAAATGGACCGGCTGATCAAAGCCGAGGCCCGCTGGGCGGTGGAAGGGATTTCAGCCCGCCGCAAACGCAATATGGGCCGGGTCCGGCGCTTGCAGGACCTGCGCGCCGAACGCGCCGCTGCAACCAAAGCGCAGGCATCGGTCAAGATGGACGTCAAACAGGACGTGCGCAGCGGGCGCAAGGTCATCGAGGCCGCAGGCATTGCCAAATCCTATGCGGGGCGCACGCTGTTCTCCGGCCTTGATATGATTATCGAGCGCGGCGACAGACTGGCGATTGTCGGGCCCAACGGCGCCGGAAAATCAACCTTGATCGGCTGCCTGCTGGGGTCAGTTACGCCCGATGACGGGCATATCAAACGCGGCACCAATCTGCAGCCGATGGTTATCGACCAGCGCCGCTCGGCTTTGGACGGCGACAAAACCGTTGCAGAAATCCTGACCGGAGGTGCGGGCGACTGGGTGGTCTCCGCAACCGGCGAAAAACGCCATGTCAGCAGCCTGATGCGCGACTTCCTGTTTGACCCGGGGCACATGCACACGCCGGTCAGTGCGCTGTCGGGCGGGGAACGCAACCGTTTACTGTTGGCGCGCGGGCTAACCAACCCAACCAATCTGATTGTGTTGGACGAACCCACCAATGATCTCGACATCGATACGCTTGACCTGCTTGTCGAGCTGATTTCGGAGTATACAGGCACGCTGATCTTGGTCAGCCACGACCGCGATTTTATCGACCAGGTCGCCACAACTACGCTGTATCTGGACGGCAAGGGCGGTACCGAATGTCATGTTGGCGGGTTTCGCGAGCGGTTTGTCGCCCCGCTGTCCGGCGTAAAGCGCAAGCCCAAAGCCAAGCCCGAGGCACGCACCAGCAACGCCCCGAAAGCAGCGCAAAAAAAGCTCAGCTATAAAGACCAGCGCGAGTTGGATACCCTG
>JASBSO010000109.1 GCA_030148905.1 Kordiimonadaceae bacterium
CGCAGCAACATCATGCCGTCGATCGGGCTCATTTCCCAATTCGAGATAATGATGTCGATTTGCTGCACGCCCACCTTCATTGGTTCATTTTTCACCCGCTGCAAAAAATGGATGGCGTCGCCGCCATGCTCCACCGCGAAGACATTCCCGACGCCCAGCACCTTCAGTGATGTGACAATCAACGACCGGATAAAAAGGCTGTCTTCTGCAAGCAGCACATTGATCCGTTCAAAATCATAGTCCGACATAAATATACTCTAGCGCAAGGAACAGGCGTGAGATTAGCCAATAGACGGGACGTCGGTCAATCAAATAGGCAAGTACGACAACAGCTTAGAGTACCGGGGAACAGGGTACACATACATATCCTTAAGCTTTGTTACCCAGCGCGGCTTTGCCCGCATCGGTCAATTTGCACACAAGCCAATCCTCTTTGATCGGGTTTCGGTACCAGGGCTGGCAAAATCCGGCCTTGATACAGCTTTTGATGGTGGCCGCTTTGATCCGCTGCCCCTTGTCATCAAATAAGGGCAGCTTCCCCCCGGGCTGCCCCAGGCCGCGCGCCAAATAACCGCGCTGAGCAGCACTCAAACGTTTACGGGATTTGACATCGCTCATTTTTGCAGTCTCCTGCATTGTTTCGCTCTTTCTTTTGCCGCATTGACACCCCTATAACAAGAGAGCCGTTGGGGGTGGGCATGGTTTGACATGGTCTTTATGTGGATTTGCATAAGCTTTGCATGCGTTTTGAGGGGAATTCGATACATGATGGGCCATCATGACTGACACAGACCACATATCCGCGCACTCGGCCTTGGCAGAGGATGAGGACACCGCAAATATTTCTCTTGATGATACTGCGCCCATAGCGGATGCAGCGGTCGATGCGCAGCCGCATGAAACCCCGCGCCCGAACACACTGCACACGGTCCTTGCCAAATTCTTATACGTCCTGGCTGGCCTGTGGGCTTTTGGGACTGCGCTGCTGTTCGGGCTTGGTTATTTACCGCTGGATACAGCATCGCCGATGACCGTCATCGGGGATGTTGGCATGCTAACGGTGCCGTTTTTCGGCCTGGTGCTGACCGCGCTGTTGCTGCAGCTGCGCTCTGTCATAACCATGCCGGGCGGACAATTCGCCGACGCACTGGCCCCAATGGCGCGCGCCGAACAGCGTTTGGTCCACCTGCAAAAGCGGCTGCAAACCGAGCTGCACACTCTGAACGGTGTCACCGATCTGGCTGCCGAGCGGATCGAGCATCTGGAAACGCGGTTCCAATCGGAAATCTCGTCGCTGTTTACCGCGACCCAGGAAACCGAGGCCCGCGCCGCCGCCATTGCGAATACGCTGCAGTCTGAGCGCAGCGCACTGGCAAAACTGGGCCATGACCTTGTCGACCAGCTTGAAACCCTGAGGGCCAAAATCGGCGATATTGGCGGCGAGGTTCAAACCGCAAACCACGCGGTTGAAGACATCACCGGCAGCCTGGAAAAATCGGTCGCAGACAGTATTTCCGCCCTGATTGGCACCACCGAAACCGTTGACGAGCGCCTGGCCGCCGCGCTCAACCACATGGAAGACCGGCATGCCGCCATTGACGCGGCATCAACGGACATTGCCGCCCGCCTGACCGATGTGTCGGACCGGATGCGCGAAGAAAGCCAACACGTACGCGAGGAAATGAGCCAGGTCGAAGGCCATACCCAAACACTGACAGCGCGGCTCGAAACCCAGGCCAAAACCCTTGGTGAAATGTCGGCCTCTGCAGCGCTGCAGGCGGCGAAAATCGAAGCCTCGCTGCACGCGCAAAATTCCGCCATGGAGGCCATTGCCGATTCTGCGCAGACGCGGTCAGACGATATTGTCGAGCGGCTGCAAGGGGTCGGCGACGAGGTTCAGCAGGCCATTGCCGCCGCCGAACACGGCATCGCCCGCATCGCCCAGGCCACCAGCGTCCACGCCGACAGCATCGACGTGCGCCTGACACAAGCGCTGGCGCAAAGCGAGTCGATGCTACAGCGCGCCGCCGATCAGCTGTCCGAACACAGCCGAACCGCCGTGCAGGAAGCCGAGACCGCTGCCGAGCAAACGCTGGCCCGCCTGCGGCAGGTGCGCGGCAATATTGAATTTGAGATTGAAAGCCTGGGTGACCGCGCGGCGGATATCAGCACGCAAATCACCATGCAAAGCGGCGATATCGTCCAAGCCGCCGAACATCTGGCCCAGCGCGCCAATCATCTGGATCAGAATTTGGGCACGACACGCACCCATATCGACGACCAAACCCGCGCCATGATCGAGGCCTTGCAAGACGCCCAAAGCCGTTTGGACGCGATGGAAGCAGAGATGCAAAGCCAGCGCGACGCGCTGGCATCGCTGGGGTCAGAGTCCGCCAGCCTGATCGACGCGGCGGCGCAAAGCTTTGCCCTGCAGGCGCAGTCGATGACCGAAGCCGCCACCATGGCGGACCAGCTGCTCACCCAGCAGGCCAACGCGCTGGCCGGCAAGATCGACGCGCTGGAACATGCCGGAAAAGACGCCCACACATCGCTGGATCTGTCGTCTATGTCGCTCAAACAGGCGGCCAGCGATCTGCGGCAGGAAATGGCACAGTCGCGTACTGCGCTCGGCTCGGCGGCCGATGCCTTCGCCAATGAACGCATGCGCATCCAACTTGATACCGATCAGGTGCTTGGACGCATTCATTCGGCGTCGTCGGCAATGTCGCGCGAGGTGGAAAAATTCAGCGCCCAATCGCAAAGCACCGCTGACGAGCTGGAACGCGCCACCGAAACCACCAAAGCCATGGCCGCGGCCACCCATTCGGCCATCACCGAAACCATTGAAAAAACGCAAATCAAGCTGTCGACCGGGCTGGATAGCCTGACCGATGCGGCGCATTACCGGGTGAAGGCCTTGCAGGCCGATTTGGACACAACCATGACCCGGCTTTTGGACGATTATCACAAAAGCACCGCCTTTGCCGAACGCGAGAGCGCAAGCCTCAGCACCCGCCTTGGCAAAGACGCCGCCGAGATCGAGCGCAAGGCCAAGGATTTGCTGGACATATCCGACACCCTGAAAAAACGCCTTGCGGACACCGCGCGCAAAGAGTTTTCCAAAACCTCAAAGCTTTTGGTGCAAAGCCTGCAGGCGGCATCGATCGATATTAACCGCGCGCTAGAGGTGGATATTCCCGACGATCAATGGAGCGCCTATCTGAACGGCGACAAGTCGCTGTTCATGCGCAAAACCCTGCAAATTGCCGACAAAAAAACCAAAGCAAAAATCGCTGAAAAATACACCGACGACCTGGACTTCAAGGACATCGTCGAGCGTTATTTGCGCGATTTTGAAGGCTTGATGCAGCAAAGCATGCACGGCGATACGGCAGGCGAATTGTCTGTCACACTGATTTCTAGTGACATGGGCAAGCTGTATGTCATGCTGGGTCAAAGCGTGAAGCGCTTTAATTAGCGCGCACAGAAAACAGATTGGGGGCACCGTGACCTTTCCATCCTTTGGCAAACTGGCCGTGTTGGGTGCAGCGCTGCTGACCGCCGCCTGTAGCCAGCAAGCTGACGAGGCCGAAACGCAGCCCACCACCGAGCCGGTGCGCTGGCGCATGACCAGCACCTTCAGCGGTGCGCTGGCGCTGTTGGGCACGATGGGCAAACGAGTAGAGACAGAAATCAACCGCGTGTCGGACGGGCACTTTCAAATCAAGTTTCACGACCCCGGCATCCTGGCCCCGGCGTTTGAAACCTTTGATGCCGTCGCTTACGGCGCTGTGGAGGCGGGCTGGTCCACCTCGGGCTATTGGGCGGGCAAGGTCCCCGCGCTGCAATTGTTTTCCAGCATGCCTTTCGGCCCTGGAGCCGCAGAATATCTGGCCTGGTTTTACGAGGCTGGCGGCCGCGCCATGTATGAAGAGCTGTATCACCGGCACGGCATTCACGGCCTGATATGCGGCATCAGCCCGCCCGAGGCTGCCGGATGGTTCCGCGAACCGATCACCAGCATTGACGACTTCAAAGGCCTGAAAATCCGGTTTTTCGGCCTTGGCAGCAAGGTGTTGGAAAAAGTGGGTGCATCGCCGCAACTGATCGCGGGCGGAGAGATTTTCCAGGCTTTGGAATTGGGCACCATTGATGCAACCGAATATTCCATGCCCGCTGTGGATTACGGCCTGGGATTTTATGCGGTCGCAAAAAATTATTATTTCCCCGGCTGGCACCAGCAGGCGTCACTGTTTGAACTGCTGATCAATGACAAAGCCTGGACGCGTCTCAGCCCCGGACAACAAGCCCAACTGGAAGCCGTGTGCGAAAGCAATATTCGCTTTGGCTTGTCGCAAGGGGAGGCCCAGCAGGCCGAATTTTTGAAGCGCATTGAACAAGAGGGCGTCACCATTCGCACCTTCGATGCGGACACGCTCAGGGCGCTGGAGGACGCATGGCACGCGGTCGCAGCCGACCTGTCGGCCAGCGACGCAGACTTTGCCCGCGTGTGGGCGTCGATCCAAAGCTTTCGCACCGACTATAAACGCTGGTCCGAGCGCGGATATTTGAAAAACTGATGCAGGCTGTCCTCACCCTATCGCAGGCGCTGAATATGGCGGTGACCCGGCTTGGCCAGCTGGCGGCAATGCTGCTGTTCGCGATTATGACGGTCATCCTGCTGGATGTGGTGTTTCGGGGACTTGGCCCGCTGAATTCCATCAAACTGCAGGAACTGGCTTGGCACTTCAACGGCGGCCTGTTTATGGCAGCGCTGGGCTGGGCCTATGTGTCGGGCACGCATGTGCGTATTGAGGTGATCAGCCAACGCTACACCCCTCGAACGCGGGCGGTGCTGGAGCTGTTGGGCGTTGCGCTTTTGCTGCTGCCCTATGTGGTTGCCGTTCAGCTTTATGCCTTTGATTATGTTGCCGTCAGTTTTGCCGAAGGCGAAACCTCGGCGTCCCCCAGCGGGCTTGGCGCACGCTGGTTGATCAAAGCCAGTATCGTCTTTGGCTTTGCCACGCTCGGGCTGGCGGGGCTGGCGCGTATTGGTGAATGCACCGTCTATCTGTTTGGGCCCCACGATAACCGCAAAGCGGTTGAGCACCGCTTTACACTGCCGGGCGCTGCGCTGTCATGATCGACGCCCTTCCCTTTTTGATGTTTGCGGCCCTGATGCCGCTGTTGTTTTCGGGGTTTCCCGTTGCCTTTGTTTTGGGCGGTGTCGGGCTGGTGTTCTGGCTGATTGCCGCCGGGCTGGGTCTGGTTACGCCAGAGAGTTTTTATCTGGTGATCTCGCGCATCTTTGGCGGCGTCATCCAAAAGCCGCTGCTGGTCGCCATTCCGATGTTCATTCTTATGGGCACCATTCTGGAGAAAAGCGGGGTGGCCCGCGACCTCTTGGCGATGCTCAATCAGCTGACCCGCCGGGTACCCGGCGGATTGGCGATTTCGGTGACGCTTTTGGGGGTAATTCTGGCGGCGACCACCGGCATCATCGGGGCATCGGTGGTGATGATGACGCTTTTGGCGATGCCCGCCATGTTGGATGCCGGGTATAAGCCCAGCCTGGCCTCGGGCACTATCGCCGCGTCAGGAACGCTGGGCATCCTGTTGCCGCCATCGATCATGCTGGTGGTGATGGCGGACCTGCTGGCCACATCGGCGGGGACGCTCTTTTTGGCCGCAACCATACCCGCCTTGCTTTTGGCCCTGCTGTACTGTGTGGCGATTTTTGGCTTTGTCCTGATCCGCCCCGACAACGCTCCCACCCTCAATGCACCAGCCCCAGACACCGTCGGCCTGTGGCAAGCGGTGCGCGCCATTGTTCCGCCCGTTGCCCTGATCACCGCCGTGCTGGGGTCGATCTTTGCGGGATATGCCACCCCGACCGAAGCCAGTGCCATCGGTGCGTTTGGAGCAATCCTTGTCGCAGCGCTGCACGGGCGACTGTCGCTGCGTGTTTTGCGCAGCGCGGGCGAGCAAACCGCCCTGACCACAACGATGATTTTTGGTCTGTTTCTGGGGGCAACCGCGTTCAGCTTTGTGTTTACCTTGCTTGGCGGACACGACCTGATCCTCGAGGCGCTGGACGCATCGGGCGCGCACCCCTGGTTGGTGCTCGCCGTGCTGATGGCGGTGATCTTTGCGCTCGGCTTCTTTTTCGACTGGATCGAAATTACCCTCATTATCCTGCCGGTTTTCGGGCCGGTGGTGGCGGCGCTTGATTTTGGCGGCCATGTCGGCGGGGCGGATATCATCACCTGGTTTGCGGTGATGATGGCGGTCAATCTGCAAACCAGCTTTTTGACCCCGCCTTTTGGATTTGCCCTGTTTTATCTAAAGGGGGCTGCCGATGCGCGCATCAGCCTGACCCACATTTACCGTGGGGTCATTCCCTTTGTCGGGCTGCAGCTTTTGGTGCTGTTCGCGCTGGCGCTGTGGCCCGAAATCGCGCTGTGGCTGCCGCGTGTGCTCGGCTAAGCCTCTGCCGTGCGGGACAATTTGTTGATCAGATAGGCGAGATTTTCGCCGTCGACCTCGTCTTCCATCCGGGTCAGCACCCGCTCGATCATCACATTGCGAAACGCCTGCCGGTCGTCGCCCGACGTGCCGACCGTTTCATCGGCAATGTGAATCGCCGCCCGCGCAATAGGCAAATACTCGTGCGGCATGTTCGCGGCTTCGAACAGGCGCTTCAGGCCCAAATCGCCCTTGTCGCGCACCAGTTTAAAGGCATTGGCCGTCGGGATGCCGACAAGCTGCGCCAACCCCGCCTCGAAAAAGGTCAGGTCGCCGGTGCACAACGCCCGGATCAACAGCGTCGGCGTCAGGCGGCCATTGTCGTGAATTTGCCCGACCAGATCATGCACCGACTGGGTGCTGCGCCCCGAGGACAGCAGGGAGATCGTTGCGCGTTCACGGCTTTCTTCCAGCACCTGCTCCGAGATCGGAATCTCGATGTCATATTGGTCCTGCAGATGCTGGCGCAAATTGTCCGACACCAGGCTCACCAACCGCTCGGCAATCCCCAGCGGCAAATCCTGACGCGCTGATAGTGGCGCTTGCACGGCATCGCTGTCGCCATATGTCCGCACCACCAGGTCAAAGGTGCCCTCGCCGATTTGGGCATTTTCATTGGACACCAGCCGGGCCACGGCGGCGGCATTGCCCGAATGCGCAATCGCATCTGAGACCTGTTCGGACACCGACGCCCGCGCGGCCACCGCTTCCTGAACGGCACCGTGCTTGGCGCCCTGGATGATCTCAACCAGATCCGCGTCCGACAGCACAGCGGATTTTTCCACCATGGGCAGGGCCACGTCTTCCACGTCATTGGCAAGGGCTACGGCCACATCATGCGGGATGTTGGGGTTTTCGCTGAGGCTGAGCGACAGGGCCTGCCGCACCCGTGTGGCGGCGTCTTTCAACAACAGCCGAAAAATACCCTCGGCCAGCTCGCGCTCGCCTTCAGACAGGTTCTCGGCGTCAAAGCTGGCCGCCACTTTGGCCGCAGTTTGTGCCCTGTTGTCCTCGCTCGGCTCGGCAAGCAGGCGCTGTACATCATCTTTGCTGAGACGGATATCGTTGCTCACTCTGTGATCCCTTTTCAAAACGCTGACCCATCATATGCCAGAAAAAACGCCAGCACCAAAAAATTGGCGAAATTTGAATTTTTCTTTCCCGAGGTTTCAGTTGTCGCCAGCCGTCAACGCCGCTAGCATGCAAAAAAGGTATTACAACTAGGTAAACAATCCGCCGCCGCAAAGGCGGCGATGCTTTATTGGGAGTGTCTATGTTTCGCGTAATCACCACCGCCCTTTTCGCGATGGTCGCAAGTCAGGCCGCCCTGGCGCAAAGTCAAAGTTTTTCGCAGTCCGTCAATGACTTTATGGAGCCCATCAGC
>JASBSO010000120.1 GCA_030148905.1 Kordiimonadaceae bacterium
ATCCAGCAGGCCGCAAATCGTCTCGACCACCTCAAGGTTGGTGCGCTCGTTCCGGCCACCCACATTATATTTCCGCCCCACCTCGCCCTTGGTCAAAATGGTATAGAGCGCGCGGGCGTGATCATCCACATACAGCCAGTCGCGCACATTGCTGCCGTCGCCGTATACGGGCAGGTCGCGGCCATCGAGCGCGTTCAGAATAATCACCGGCACCAGTTTTTCGGGGTAATGGAACGGCCCGTAATTGTTCGAACAGTTGGAAATCACCACCGGCAGGCCGTAGGTCTCGACCCAGGCACTTGCCAGATGGTCTGCGCTCGCCTTGGACGCCGAATAGGGCGACGAAGGGTCATAGGGCGTGGTTTCATGAAACAGCCCCTCGGCCCCCAGCGAGCCATACACTTCGTCGGTTGAGACATGCAGCATGCGAAAGGCGTCGGGGTTGCTGCCGCGCTCATCGGTCCAGTAGCGGCGTGCGGCCTCCAACAGGCGGAAGGTACCGACAATATTGGTTTCGATAAACGCCGCCGCCCCGGTGATGGACCGGTCAACATGGCTTTCTGCCGCCAGATGCATCACCCCGTCGGGCTGAAAATCCAGAAAAGCGGCGTATAGCGCATCAAAATCGCAAATGTCGATTTGCGCAAACTGATAGTCGGGCCGGTTGGCGATGGGGCGCAGCGACTCTGTCACCCCGGCATAGGTCAATTTGTCGACATTGAGGACCTCAAGCCCCAAATCCCCAACCAGATAGCGGCACACGGCGGACCCGATAAAGCCCGCCCCTCCGGTCACCATGATGCGCTTCATGCGGCGGCTCCCTTGGTGTCAAAGGTGAAAGGGTTGTCGAGATCGGCAAGCTTGGGCAGGCTTTTGTCCTTGTCGGAGACGCGCAAATCGCTGATGGGGTAAGGCCAGTCAATCCCCAGCGCCGGGTCGGCAAATGCGATGCCGCCGTCGCAATTGGCGCAGTAATAATCGCTGACCTTGTAGCTGACCTCCGAATTTGCTTCGAGCGTGCAAAAGCCGTGCGCAAAACCGGCAGGCACCCAAAGCTGCAGCCAGTTTTCGGCCGACAGTTCTACCGCCAGATGCTGGCCGTAGGTTGGACTGCCGCGGCGGATATCGACAATCACATCCACAATGCGTCCGCGCGGACAGCGCACCAGCTTGCCCTGCACATGCGGTGGGGTTTGAAAATGCAGGCCCCTCAGCGTGCCCGCCTCGGCGCTCAGGCTGTGATTATCCTGCACCAGGTCCACGCCGGGGACATGCTCGGCAAATACCGAATGCCGAAAGGTTTCAGAGAAAAAACCACGGTGGTCACCGTGTTTGACCGGCTCAAAAAGAAACACGCCGGGCAGGTCGAGCGCGCGCACATGCATGAAAAGGGAGACCTCTTGCCACAAGCGGGAAAGCCCGCTTAATTAAGCGCCTAGTTATAACCGCCCAACGCACCAAAACAAGGTTTGCCGTGGGCCGTGGGGGAATTCGTGACCGACCGCAATACCAGCCCGCCGCCGGTGAGGCCCCGATACGCCTATTGGCCCTCGGTTCGGCGCAACCCGGTGCTGTCGCTTCTTTATATGCAGGCGGAAGGCGCAGGCTATGACCTGATGCCGCTGGCGGCAGACGGGCTTTACGGCGCGAACCTATCGCATGGCGATATTCTGCACCTGCACTGGGTCCACCACGCGCTGGCGGGTGCCAAAACACGATTGGGCGCACGGCGCAGGCGCAAGGTCTTTATAAGGCACCTGAAAGCGCTGCAAGGCCAGGGCGTGCGCCTTGTGTGGACTGTCCATAACCGCCTGTCGCACGACGCCCGCTTTGAAGGCCAGGAGGTCAAGCTGCGCGCCGAGCTCGCGGCGCTTGTGGATGCTGTCCATATCCTCAACCCCGATACCGCTGATGCGGTGTCGGGTCTTTATCCCTTCGCCCCCCGGCGGGTGTTTTACTGCCCGCATCCCGCATATGCCGGCGTGTATCCGGCATCAGAAAACCGGGCGGCCCTGCGCCGGTCTTTGGGCGTGGCACCGGACGAGAAATTGCTGCTAACCTTCGGTGCGGTGCAGCGCCGCAAGGGTATTCACCGTCTGGTGCACCAGATAGATGCGCTGTCGGCACGGGTGCCGCAGCCGGTCAGACTGATCATCGCAGGGCAGTGCGCGCAAAAGAAGTTTCGCCATACACTCGCGGTGCTGACCGACAGCGACCCCCGCATTGACTGGCAGCAACGCTATCTGTCCGACGCGGATCTGGGGGCGCTGATCACCGCAAGCGACGTGGTCGTGTGCCCCTACAGGCATGCACTGAATTCGGGTGTGGCGGTGGCGGGCGCCAGCCTCGGGCGCCCGATCGTCATTCCGCGCCAGCTTGCCCCGGTGTTTGATGCACGCGTTGCAGCAGAACACTTTGATGCAAACAGCGACGCCGACCTGGTGGATGCCCTTGTGCGCGCGCTGGCGCGGCGCGCCGAAGACCCAAGCCGGCTCGCCTGGGCCGACGATCACGCTCCAGGTCTTATCTCCGCCCGGTTTTTTGCAGCGCTGGAAGCCGCCCTCAGCTCAGCGTGATTCGGTCGCGCAGCAGTGCCCGCAGCTTCGGGTCGTCCATGGCGATCGAGATATTGGCCAGCAGCCAGCCCGACTTGTCGCCGCAGTCAAAGCGTGTGCCGTCAAATTCCAGCGCGTGGAAGGGCTGTTTACCGATCTGCTGCGCCATCGCGTCGGTCAGCTGAATTTCGCCGCCCGCGCCAATGGTTTTGGAGGCCAGATAGGTCATCACCTCGGGTTGCAGGATGTACCGGCCCACCACCGCCTGGGTCGAGGGGGCATCTTCGGGGTGGGGTTTTTCCACCAGGCCTTCGACCGCGATCA
This sequence comes from Kordiimonadaceae bacterium, assembly GCA_030148905.1. Classification (GTDB taxonomy): domain Bacteria; phylum Pseudomonadota; class Alphaproteobacteria; order Sphingomonadales; family Kordiimonadaceae; genus JASBSO01. Next base: position 2,880 of record JASBSO010000120.1, read on the forward strand.
CCTTGCCCTTGGTTTTGCCCGGCGTGATTACGCCGTATTTCGAGGTGTCTTCGCGCGGGACCTGCATGGTGGCGACAATATTGCCGCCCACCTGGTTATACAGATCAACCATCTGCTTCAGTGCGCCGGGTTCGCCCTGGATCAGGTCATCGGGCAGGGCCACGGCAAAGGGGGCATTGCCGATCATGCCGCGCGCGCACCAAATGGCATGACCAAGCCCGCGCGGGCGCATTTGCCGCACATAGGAAATCCGCCCCTCTTCCAACAGCATATGCCGGGCGATTTCCAGCGCCGTGGTTTTGCCGCGTTCCTGCAAAATGCGCTCCAGCTCATAGGCGTGGTCAAAATGGTCTTCCATCACCTGCTTGTTGCGCCCGGTGACCAAAATCACATCTTCGATGCCGGCTTCCAGCGCTTCTTCGACCGCATATTGAATCAGCGGCCGGTCAACAACCGGCAGCATTTCCTTCGGAATCGCCTTGGTGGCGGGCAAAAAGCGTGTGCCCAGCCCGGCAACAGGCAACACAATTTTTTTGATCGGTGTCGGCGCGGTCATAAACAGGTCTTTCTAGTGGCCCAGTTCGTTCAGATATTGGCGGGTGAGGATTTTACCGTCTTCCACCGCAGGCTGGTCATAGGCATTGACGCCCATCAAATGCGCGGTCAGCACGGTTTCCAGCATGAACTGCATGAAAAGGCCGCCGAGCGTACGCTCGTTAAGTTTTGGCAGCGAAAAATGCCGCACAATGCGGCCTTTGTTACGCAGGGCCTCGGCGGTGGCGCGCGCCTGACAGCTGACCGTGTCGCCAATGGTGCGCCCGGCCATATAGTCCAGGCCGTACCGCCGGGCTTCATCTGCGTCCACGCGCGGGCCTTTGCCGTAGCTCGGGATCGACATCAGCGTCATCAGCTTGTCGTTGGGGCCGTCGAGAAACAGCTGCAACTGGCTGTGCTGATCCACTGGGCCAACCGCGCGCAGCGGGGTGGAGCCTTTGCCCTCCTTGCCCAGGCTTTCAGCCCACAACTGACCGTGCCAGCGGGTAAATTCGCGCATGGCATCGGCGTAAGGCATCACCAGCGTTTGGTTGACCCCGCGCTCAACCGTCAGCGTGTGCATCAGCGCCGCACCGCGCCCCGGCTCGCTCGCGGCGATGTCGGCAAGCGTCGCGTCGCGCACAGCGGTGGCCCCGGCGCGAAAGGCCGCCACATCAAGCCCCGCCACCATCACCGGCAGCATACCAACGCAGGTGAGCACCGAGAACCGGCCGCCCACATCGGTCGGATGGTCGAGAATGGGGCTCCCAAGCGCCTCGCCGTAGGTGCGCAAATGCCGCTCGCCCGGCTCGGTGATAAAGGTAAAATGTCGGCCCAGATCGCCGCCCACCGCCGCCTCCAGCCAGGCGCGTGCGGTGACCACCTGGATCAGCGTTTCTGCCGTGGTGCCCGATTTGGAAATCGCCAGCACATGCGTGCGCGCCGGGTTAAGCGCGGCAAACAGCCGGTCCATTTCAAAGGGGTCGAGGCTGTCAGGGAAATGGATGGTGATGCCCGCATCTGCCCTGTAGCGCGCCAGTTGGATCGCTGCCTGCGCGCCGAGGCTCGACCCGCCAGTGCCGAACACCAGCAGATCATCAAAGCCTGCGCGAATATGGTCGGCAGCCTTGGTCATGTCGGCCATGTCGGCCTGTTCGTTAGCACGCACGGCAAAACCGGGCAGGCGCGTCTGAAAGGCGCTGGCAAAGGCGTCCAACTGCTTGGTCATGGCGGCGAAGGTTGCACTCAACCCTTCGCGCGCCAGCAGGCCTTCAAGCGGTTCATCTCCAAAATCGACAGCAAAATCCTGTGCCATAAAGGCTCCCTTGATATGACAGATATCCCCTCCGCACGCTTACCTAGCACGGATGACAGGCGCGTGACAAAATAAGGTCGTTTGCGCTCATTCCACCGTGACGCTTTTGGCGAGGTTGCGCGGCTGGTCAACGTCGGTGCCTTTTTCCACGGCGGTGGCATAGGCGATCATCTGCGCGGGCAGGGTATAGAGAAACGGGCCGGTGACATCGTCAACGGCGGGCATGATGAAATGGCCGCTGAGCGCCACGCTCGCCTGCCCGTCAGAGATCAGATAGACCTGCCCGCGTCGGGCTTTGATCTGCTCCAGATTGGGCAGGGTTTTGTCAAACAACGGCCCGGTGGGGGCAAGGCCAATCACCGGCACGTCTTCGTCAATCAGTGCGATCGGTCCGTGCTTCAACTCGCCTGCGGCATAGCCCTCGGCGTGGATATAGCTGAGTTCCTTGAGCTTGAGCGCCCCTTCCAGCGCGATCGGGAAATACAGCCCCCGGCCGACAAACAGCACGTCGCGCGCCCCGGCCAGCGCGCGGGCGATCGGCTGGAGCGTTTCCATATCGGCGAGCAGTTGGCTCACGCGCCGCGGCAAGGTGCTGAGCGCCATGCTGATTTCCTGCACTGCACCCGCATCCAGCGTGCCGCGCGCCGCGCCCAGCCCAGCGGCCAGCGCCGCCAGCACCGCCATCTGGCAGGTGAAGGCCTTGGTGGAGGCCACGCCGATTTCGGGCCCGGCATGGGTGGGCAGCACCACATCGGCTTCGCGCGCGATGGTCGAATGTGGCACATTGACAATGGCGGCGACGCGGCCGCCTTCGTCCTGAATATAGCGCAGCGCCGCCAACGTGTCGGCGGTCTCTCCCGACTGGGAAATCACCACGGCAAGTGTGTGCGCGTCCACCGGTGCCCGGCGGTAGCGAAACTCCGATGCGATATCCACCTCAACCGGCAGGCGGGTCCATGCCTCCAGCCAGTATTTGGCGACCATCCCGGCATAGGCGGCGGTGCCGCACGCGACCAGCACAATGCGGCGGATGTCGTTTGCGGCAATGGGCAGGTC
>JASBSO010000127.1 GCA_030148905.1 Kordiimonadaceae bacterium
ATCGGGCAAATCCGCCCCGCGCTTATTCGCCGCGACCTTGAAGACATGCTCGGTCTCAGAGGCCCGGTCGGGTTTGATTTTGACCTGCATATCCCCATTCAGGCGCAAGCGCATAATGCGCTGGCCTTGATGCTGCGCGACGCCGAAACCGGCGGCCTGGTGACCCGGCCTGTTGATGTCTTGTTGGCGCGCAGCGATGCGCTGGCCCCCCTGCAGGCGATCGCGCACGACCTTTTTCACATTCGCCAAAAACTGGACGCGGGCACTTTCGAAGACGCGGGCAAATTGGCCAAAGCCATCGATGATCTGACCGCCAATATGCCAACCATCGACCGGATGTTATCCTTTCCGGTGCAGAACTACCGCCTGATGCCGGTCGCAAGCCGGACACCGCCGCCGGGTGCCAGCCCGCTTGAGGTTGAGGCCATATCTGCCTCGGACATCGCCGGGCTCGATGACCTGAAAGCCGCCCTTGCACAAACTGAGGCACCCGCACCGTGGGTGATCTTTACCGCCCCGGAAGATCAGCGCATGAAGGGATGGCAACACCATCTCGGCGCGGTTGCCGCCGCCAACCCCGACGCCGATATCATCAGCTTTGACTATGACATCGACGGGCGCGTGCCGGTCCTGAACGCGGTGCGTTTCGATCAGGATGCCTTTTTCGCGCGCGATCAGATCGGCCGCGCCTTTGTGGTGCGGCGCACGGCACTGGCGGCGGCGCTTGACACAGGCTGGCCCTTCGCCCCCGCCGCACCCTTTACCGGGCTTTTGCTGCATGTGTTTGGCATGCGGGGCCATGCGGGCTTTGCCCACTGCGGGGAGATTCTGGCGCGCTTTGCCAAAGCAGATGCCCCAACGCGCGACCGTCAGCGCGCGCACATGGCGGCCCTGAGTGCCTTTTTTTCGGCGCATGGACCAAGCGGCGCAGCAACAGAGCCGCACGCCGACCTGCGCGGCGGTGCGGTGGCCGGTGCCTGCCGCGTCCGGTGGCCCGTCCCGCAAGAAGGTCGGTGCACAGTGATCATCCCCACTCGCGACGCTTTGGACCTGGTCAAACCCTGTGTGGAGAGCCTGCTGTCCACATTCAAAGCGCCGGACCGTTTCGATATCGCCCTTGTCGATAATGGCAGTACGGACGCAGAAACGCTCAGTTGGTTCAATGAGATCGGCACGCATCCGCGCATAACGGTCACCCGCGACGACCGGCCGTTCAACTGGTCGGCGCTCAACAATGCCGCCGCCAGGCGCGCCGAGACCGACTATCTGCTGTTTCTCAACAATGACATGCTCGCCACCGCTGCGGGATGGGATGAAACGCTGCTGGGCTATATCGCCCGGCCTGATATTGCCGGTGTGGGAGCGCGGCTGCTTTATGAAGACGGCACCATCCAGCACGCGGGTGTGGTGCTGTATGATGTCGGTGTTGCCATCCACGAGGCCGCTGGCGAGACCTGCGATCAGGGGCTGTACCGGGACCGCTCGCGCCTGCCGCATCATAATATGGCGGTCACCGGTGCCTTTCTGGCCTGCGGGCGCGATGATTTTCTGGCGCTGGACGGCTTTAACGAAACCGATCTGAGTGTCTCGTTCAACGATATCGACTTTTGCCTGCGCCTGCGCGCGCGCTTTGGGGATATCGTCTACACGCCGGACATCAGCTTTTTTCATTTTGAATCCAAAACCCGCGGCTATGACTATTTGGATCCGGCAAAGGCCAAGCGCGCCGAAGGGGAACGCTTGTATATGGAGCGCAAATGGGCCAAAACCCTGGCGGGTGATGTCTATTATCCCAAATTGTTCACCCGGTCGGGCAAGGCTTTTTCCACGCTCAGCGTCGTACCGCGTACATTGGACCGAGGCACAGCGTGACCCGTATCGAGAAAAATTTTGGTTTATCTTTTGGCGCAGTGAAAGCGCGCATCGAAGCGTCAGCACTGTTCGACCCCTTTCGGTATCAGCGCATAGCCCCGGGTCTTGCCGAGAGCGGCCTGACACCGCTTGATCACTACCTAAAGGCCGGCGAAGCACAAGGGATAACCCCCAACGCCTGGTTCGACCCCAAATGGTATCTGGACGACATGGCCCCGCCGCTGCCTTATGGGATGAGTGCCTTGCTGCATTATATTGTGGCCGGCGCGGCAGACGGCCTTGACCCGTCGCCCAGTTTTTCAAGCGCCTGTTACGCACATTTTTACCCCGATGTTGGTGCTGCGGGACTTGAGCCGCTGCAGCATTTTTTAAAATTCGGCCAGCACGAAGGCCGCATCGCCTTTCCGCGCCTCGGTGACACGGAGGAAACCCGTCGTGTTGGCGCACAGATGCTTGCGGTGCACCAATCGGGCTTGATGCTGCGCGACTGGTATAAATCCGAACATTTTACCCTGTACGGCACCGAGACCGACCCGCTGGTGCATTATGTCCTGTACGGTGAGGATCAGGGCTGGCGGCCCAACCCCTATTTCGACCCCGAATGGTACCGCCAAACTTATGGCGACCGGCTTCAAGGCCGACCGCCGCTTGTGCATTATGCCATTGAAGGCTGGTTGACGGGCTGCGCGCCCTCACCCGAATTTTCCACGGCGGCCTATCTGGCCGCCAACCCCGACCTCGCCAACAGCGGTGTTGAACCCCTGCAGCATTTCTTGACCCGTGGTCGGCACGAAGGCCGCCAGGCCACCGCGCTTGACGGTGCGCATATCGTGCACGGCAAGGGGGAAGGTCAGCCTTTAAGCGGGGATCCGCTGAGATTAATGCTGGAATGGCAGAAAACTGACCTCGCCCCGCCCGAGACACCCTTGAACACGGCGGCGATGAGCCTGCACTGGATTGTGCCCGATTTTGCCCCCGGTGCCGGTGGGCATATGACCATTTTTCGTATGATGCATTTTCTGGCGCACAAGGGGCACCGGCAGACGCTTTGGATCCATAGCCCGAAAATCCACACCACCCCAGGCGAGGCCTTTGACACCATCCAGCGCCATTTCCAGCAGCTATATGTTGATGTGCGATTTGTCGACGACAGCCTGCGGGACGTGACCGCCGACGCCGTGATCGCAACCGATTGTTTTAGCGTCTGGCCAGCGCTCGCCGTGTCCGGGGTGCGGCGCCGGTTTTATTTTGTGCAGGACCTGGAAGCCCGCTTTCACCCACTGGGCGCGCGTGCGCTGGCCGCCGAGGCCACATACGGCGAAGATATCGACTGTATCTGCGCCAGTCCCTGGCTTGCCTCGGTCATGCAAAACGACCATGGCCGCTGGGCTCGGCCGTTTTCCCTGGCGGCGGACCCGGCCATGTATTACCCGCCGCAGCGCAAACGCGACAATGATATCCCGCGCATTGCGGTCTATGCGCGGATGTTTACCGAGCGTCGCCTGGTAGAGTTTGCGCTCTTGGGGTTGGAGATTTTGGCCGAACGCGGCATCGCCTTTCATGTCGACTTTTTCGGTGCCGATTGCCCCTTTGCCAGCGCCCCTTACCGGTTTACCGATCACGGTGTGTGCGCACCCAGCGAATTGGGGGCGATCTTTCGCCATGCGGATATTGGGGTGGTCTTTTCCGCGACCAATTATTCGCTTGTTCCGCAGGAAATGATGGCCTGCGATCTTCCTGTTGTGGAATGCGACGGCCCAAACACCCGCGCCATTTTCCCAGACGGCGTTGTCCAATTCGCCAAACCGAACCCGCACGCCGTTGCGGATGCGCTGGAGGTGCTGTTGCGCGACCCGGACGCCCGGCGCACACAGGCCGAAGCCGCGCGCGCATGGGTGAGCAGCTTCAGCTGGCAGGGGGCCGCTGATGCGGTTGAGGCAGCGCTCGCCGAGCGGCTGACGGAACAGGCCACCACCCATCACCACACACCGCGCCTCAAGGCCAGCCATAAGGCCGCCATTGTCATTCCAACCCTCAACCCCGGGCCGGTGTTTGCGGACGTCCTGGCGCGCACGCAGGCGCAGCAAACAGCCTTTGATTTTGAAGTGCTGGTGATCGACAGCGGATCGACCGACGGTACGGTTGACCTGGTGCGGGCGTCTGGCGCGCGGCTGATCGAGATCGATAAATCGGACTTCAACCACGGCGACACCCGCAATCTGGGTGTGGCGGAAACCGACGCGGACTATATCGCGTTTTTAACCCATGACGCACAGCCAGCGTCCAAACTGTGGTTGGCGATGATGGTGGAGGGGCTGGAACACTACCCCGAGGCCGCAGGCGCCTTTGGCCGCCACTTGCCCTGGCCCGAGGCCTCGCCCTTTACCAAGCGCGATCTCAATGCGCATTTTGACGGCCTTGCGGAGGCCGGATTGCTGATCAACGCCGAGACCAATCGCCGCCGCTATGCCATGCGCGACCCGCGCTGGATGCAGGTGCTGCACTTTTACAGCGATAACAACAGCATCATGCGCCGCTCGGTATGGGAGGACCTGCCATATCGGCGGACCGCCTTTGGCGAAGACCAGCTGTGGGCGATGGACATTATAGACGCCGGACACAGCAAATTATATCTGCCCAATGCCAGCGTGTATCACAGCCATAACTATGACACCGCAGAGACCGAGGCGCGCAACCATATCGAGGCTGCATTCTTCAAGCATTTTTTCGGCTATGCGTTGATGGAAAGCGAAGAGCAAATGCACGATACGCTGGAGGCGCTGAACCGCAAGGATGACGCCTGGGCGCGCACCCATCATATCCCGGACAGGCTATTAGCCGAGCAAAAATCCTTGAACGCCGCGCGGCTGAAGGGGTTGCTGTCGGGCACGCAGGCCGACACCGACGGGATGTTTTAGGGTCAGCCCCCTAAGCGCCGCAGGGTGGGCCCGCATGCGGCCTAGCCGTGATGCAGGCGGGTGCCTAAAATCTCAGACAATCTGCCCGCTTGAAAGGGTTCATCCAGCAGTGCGAACAGCGGCTTTAGCGCTGATATATCCTGCTTATAGTCTTCATAGTCCATGACCAGTGCCGCATCCGGATGTGCGCTTGCATAAGCCGCAAAAATACCGTGCAGGCGCTCCAGCCGGGCAGACACTTCGGCGGGGTCCATAGTAGCCCACCAGCTGGATTTTTGCACATCGGCAACGGCGCGCCGGTTGAAGATGATTTTGGCATTGTGGAAATGCTCTTGCAGAAAATCGAGATATGCCTCCAACTGGTCGACCGCCTCATAGGCGCGAATTTCCTTGAAGCCGAGCCAGCGCGGATGTTTGGGCGGCCTCAGAACCCGACGCACAAAGCTTTGCACCAGATCGCGGCGAAAGCCGTCGCTGTCGACCTGATCGGCACCGTAAAAGGGATGATCCACCGCGCGCGGGGCGTCGCCAAACTCGCCCCGAAGCCGTGCAACCGTGCTGCAGGCGCGAAACACATCATAAAGCGCATTGAGGTTTTCACCGCGGATATGCGCCCCGTCGATGCTTTGCAAAAAGCGCATCAGCAGTGTTGAGCCCGACCGCCCATAGGTCACAATGAAGACGTGACCGCAGCTGGGGTCATAGGCTTTCGTGCGCCGAAAAAACATCACGTTTTACCCATCACCTTCTATCCGCCTGACAAAAGGGCGGCCCCATAAGAGACCGCCCCCTGCGTAAGACTGCAACCGCGCTGGGCTTAGCCAAAGTCGAAATTTACTGACGATAAGCCATCTGCACTGACTCCAACGAGGAAAATACTGTCACCACCACCAGTGTCGATCAAAAGGCCCGCTTCACCGCCAATGGTTGTTTCTGTGGCCGCATTGGTCACGTCAGCCAAAGATGCAAAGTTCGTTGTCGTATTGGCCAGGAAGAGAATGTCAAAGGTTGCGTCAAAATCCTCAACCCGATCGTCACCGTGACCCGCCGCAAAGAACAGGACATCCAGTCCATCACCTGAAGTTATGGTATCATTGCCTGTGCCGCCAAAGACGCTGTCATTGCCGCCAGAGGCATTGATGCTGTCATTACCGGCACCACCAAAGACGCTATCACCGCCATTGCCAGCATTGATGACATCATTGCCACCGCCGGCGAAGATATCATCAGCACCGCCACCAGCGTCGATAATGTCTATGCCTGTGCCCTGACCGCCAAAGATCGTATCATTGCCGGTTCCAGTCGTGATGACATCATTGCCAAGGCCACCGCCCGTTACATCTGCGCCACCAGTACCAAAAACTGTATCGCCGCCAGATCCGGCAAAAGCCGTCCCGCCAGCGTCACCGGCTGACCCGACAAAAATAGCTTCATTAGGGTCAACAGCGCCGTCATTATCACTGTCTTCATAGTTGCCGAGGATCAAAACATCCTCGCCGGTGCCGCCAAAAAGCGTATCCCCATCGGGCAAATCGCCAGCACCGGTTACGGTTCCTATGACAAACAATCCACCGATCAACAAGTCATTACCAGCACCACCGCCGATGATGTCGGCGCCATCACCGCCGATAAACTGGTCATTTGCCTCGTCACCAGGTCCAGCGAAAATCTGGTCGTTACCGCCTTCACCGTTAATGGTATCCAAACCGGCACCACCATTGAGGAAGTCATTGTCCTCACCGCCAAAAATCAGATCATCACCACCATTGCCTTGGATGTTGTCATTGCCTGACTCTCCCGCAAGCGAGTCATTACCCGCACCGCCGACAATCGTATCGTTGCCACCACCGCCACTAACAAACCCGCCTTCGTCAGGGACAGTGATAAGGTCTGGGCCATCTGTCGCCGTTCCACCCGGCGTGGGTGTAGGTGTTGGAGTGGGTGTTGGGCTTGGTGAGCCGCCGCCACCGCCGCCGCCACTGCCAACCGGCGTTGGTGCAGGCGTTGCATTGGGCGAGGGCGTCGGAGGAGGCGCAGGCGGTGTTGACACGGCCGCTGTTGTCCCAGTGACAGACGAAAAGGTAATCGTTGTATCGGTTCCGTCATTGGTGACGGTGAATGTCGCCGCCGATGCGTTCGACAATGTGATCGTTTCTGTAATTGCCCCAGCCCCGGTTGCAATCGGCGAGAAGGACAATGTACCCGTTGTCACATTGGTCGACATATTCGTCGTTGACGAGAAAATCACTTCAGGCAGAGAGAGGGCCACACCCGTCAATACAATCTGGTCGCCTGCGGTGACGTCGGTTAAAACGTCCGCGTCGAGATCAGCAAGCGAGCCAACAAAGTCATCTGCACCGGTGCCGCCCGTAAGTGTATCGGCACCGGTTCCGCCAATGAGGGTATCGTTACCATCACCACCGATGAGGGTATCATCACCGCCACCGCCAGACAGGCTGTCGCTGCCACCAAAGCCCGAAACGCGTTCAGCAACAGGGCTAATTGTACTGCCGACAAAAGTATCTGCCGAGCTTTGTCCCTGGAAGGTGGTTAAACCTGCGCCGGGATTCAGCGTATCAACGGTGATCTCTCCTGAAAATTCGATCGCAGCAGACGAAATATTTGGGTTGATCGCTGTGCCATTCAATCGCGTGTCATCATTAACGCGCAACACGGCATCGCCAGACGCACCAAAGGAAATGGTGGAAATGGTCCCGGCCGTGATTGTTGCACCAGATAGATCCAAACTCCCTGACGAAGAAAGTGTGTCGGTACCGGCACCGCCGTTAATTGTCGTCCCATCAAGAGACGTCAGCAGGTTGACCGAGAGAATATCGTCGGAAGACGACAGTGTAATTGACGAATTATCAATGACGGCAAAACCGAGGTCAACGGTTGCAGGGTTGCTGGTGAAGCCGATCGAATTCACACCGTTTAATGCGTCATTATCGTTGGAAATCAGTGCTTCAATATTGCTGACCGTATCGACAACATTCAGCGTTGTATCGCCGCTGTTGGTCAGGGCATTCAGCGCCACCACATCGCCCGCAAGCACCTGATTGGCGACAATATCGTCGGCATCGTTCGCAAGGGCCGTATCTGCCAAGATATTGGCCCCCAAATCTGTTAGGTCAAAATCGACAGAATTGTTGGATGTGGCGTCAACAAGCGCGATCAAATCATCAACCGCACTTACCGTGACACTTACATCGGTCACATTAACCGATGCCGCACCATCAAGTGCACTCTCAGACAAGGTGAGCAAATTAGCCAGCGTGTCCGACAGGGCATAATTGCCAGTGATGGAACTGAAATTATTGAAATCGGCAACGCTTATTGTCGCCGTACCGCCCGAAACGCTAAGAGTCTCAAAGTCAATGATGATCCCTGCCGCCGTCAGGTCAACATTGCCCTGGACTGTAAGCGTGTCACCGGCACCGGCCCCACCAAAAAGATTGACTCCGTTGAAAACGGTCGATGCGTTGACCGTGAGTGTTGACGTCGCTGAGGGCGAAACACCAAGACGAATGTCGCTGACGCCTGTGCCAATCGTCGTGTTGACAAGACTGAGGTTCGGCGATGACGCAGACGTCAAAATATCGCCGTTACCGACCGTATCGATGATTGATGTCACATTGTTGGCGACCGTCTGCGATATGGTTACATTGTTCCCTTGCAGATCAAGTGTATCCACCGCGTTGTTCAGCTGAAGCGGCGATGCGACCGTGAAGTCAGTCGCCCCAGGCAAGAAAGCCACAATGTCATTGGCTGATGACACAAGAGTGCCTGACACCGTGTCTGTGGTCTCAAGATTATTGATATCATCAACAATGTCATATTCTGTGCGGCTAAGCGCGGTGAAGCCTGCAGGCAGTGTGGCGTTCAGCGCCAACCCACCTGTGACGGTGATCTGATCGGCCGCATTCAGCGCTGCGATCAACCCGGGCGTGCCGGCCGCTGCCAGAAAGTCCGTGTTCGATAAACTGACATTGAAGCTGGAGTTCGAAGAGGTAACACCCGCATCGATCGCCAAGCCCAAGCTCGCCGCTTGGGTTGCATCCAATGTCGCCGTAACCGTCGTGCTGACCCCCATCACAAGCGTTGTGTCAGTCAATGTGATGCTGTCGATTGTCCCCGCAACAACACCAGCAACATCTGCAATATTTGCCAGCGTATCGGTGACATTGAGAACAAGATCAGCATCTGCAATCGGTGAAAAAGGAGCCGAATTCAACGCATTTGTAATGGTGTTTGCCTGTGCCAAGGTTGCCTGGCCAGTAACCGTAACTGTGGTGGCATTCAGCGCTTCCGTAAGAGCGCCACCCGACAAAGCCGCAATATTCGCAGCCGTATCGGAGACATTGAACATTCCCGCAGCAGTAAAGGTCGCAACACCTAAATGCGCCGCACTAACAGTGGCATTTGCCCCAACCAAAATTGTGTCGACATCGGCGCTGACCGACAGACCGCCAACATTCGCACTGGCCGGTACATTGATCGTGACACTGTCAAAGGCATCCAGGCCGCCAACCCGGTCCTGCAGGGCCGTGGCCGTATCTTGCACTGTGCCGGTAAAAGTGGTTGCCCCCGCAGCCGCACGCGAAATTGCAACCGCCTGCGATGCGTTCAAATTCCCGCCGGTTACCGTCAGGCTAGAGATTTCACTCGCCTGATCAACGGTCAGATTAGACAGCTGCGCCACCACATTTGTTATCGAGTCTGTGATCGCCAGCCCGGTGATATTGCCCGCAGCAGCATCAAAATTGTTCAAAATGGTAGCGGCATCCACTGCCCCCAAGGCGGTGGCAGTTTCACCGCCTTGCGAAAGAACAATCGCTGTTGACGCTTCTGCGACCAAGGCAAGATTGGCATCTGTCAATGCGATAATGTCGTCAAAAGACGCATTAAGCTGGTCAAAATTCACGTCGGTATCGACAGTGTTCGTGGTGTTTGCAGCGTTTAAAATTGCAATTGCGCTTGGCAAGGTTGGCGCAACGACATCGTCGTCAACCGTAACACCGCCCGTGACAGAAATGGTGGTTGCACCGTCCAGAACCGCCGTTGCAACAGCGAGCGTTTCTGCTTCGGTGCCCGTGAGCGTGTATGTGCCGCCATTGACGTCAAGCGTCAAATTCGTGGCCTGAACCGCCGTCAGATTCGCATCCTGACCGTTGAGATTGAGGCCCGTTAGATCTGTGTTTAGGGTCACGGCTGTCAGATCGGTGCTTCCGACATTCAGAACAGCTGTTGCCGTACCCAATGTTGCGCCACCAGAGCTTGAAATGTCGTTCGTTGCACCTGTCAGCGCGGCAACGGTATCGACAACATTGAAAACCCCCGTGCCGGCAAAGCTACCTGTCGTGTTGAACAGGTTGGCCTGGGTGGCATTGAGCGTGACCGACTGACCGTTCAGATCAAGTTGGTTGATCGCACCCTGAAGCGTTGACCCGGAAAGATTACTGCCCGCACCGTTAATGACAACCGTAACGTCACCACCAGAAGACGAAATTGTGTTCGTTGCGCTGGTAGCGGTCGCAATGTTGAACTGCGCATCAAAACCCGCCGTATTGATGGCGACAGCACTACCGAAGGTAACACCGGTTAAATTTGCATTGCTGACCAGTGTAATTGCGCTACCCGCGGTACCCGTGATGCTGGTCACACCGGTCAAGTTGTCCTGATCAAGTGTGAGGGTGAAATTATTCAAATCATAGGCCGAAACACCAGAGAATGTTGTAACGGCCGACAAATTGATGCTTGCGCTTGCCTCCAATGTGAGCGCGATCCCCGTTTGCCCTGTGATTTCTGCCGGAGGTGCATTATCCAGCTGCACAACCGCGGTTGCCCCTGAGCCAACTTGCGTAACCCCAGAAAAGTCAACACCGGTCAGCGCGCCGAACGGGCCAAAACCACCAGAAGCTGTGCCGCTTAGCGCGCCCGATGCCAAATCGACCGTCAGGCTGGTGCCAGCTGGAAATGTACCCGTTACTTCAAGCACAGATCCGTTCAATGAAAACAACAGCGACATTATTTCCCCCTTTAAACAGGCAAAACTCTTTTGCGCCTCAGTCCCTTGGCGCAAGCTTCACAAATATGTGCACTCTGAATCAAAGCGCCTCAAAATGCCATATTAATTCTGACGCATTTTATGGCAGAAATGCGCTTTAATAAACTATCTGTGGGAACAATGTAACGCACAAAAAATAATTATCTATATTTTTCAAAGATTTACTAAAATTTTCCGCTTATGTGCTATGCTTGCCGCTATGCGCCAAAATTGGGCTTTGAAATTATTTTTTCTGCTGGAATACCATATGCGGCCAGAACGGGCCCCCACATTTCAGATTTTCCCCAATACCCTTGTACCGCATGTTCATGCGCCAACAAATTACCCAGCCAAGGCATGGTCATGCTATGCCCTGTTGTAATATTGTTAGGCAGAGCAACATAACACGCAACACCTGCAGATTTTATGGCCCCCAGAACAGCAATTGATTTGCATTCAGGATGACACACGAGACTATCGCATGTTTTGGCAAGAGCAAGAATTTGGTCTGCACCAACCAGATCGATTTGCAAATCGGTCTCAAAACCTAAATAGGTCGTGCCTGCATCGATATTCTTACCTACATAAACAGCTAAGCAATCCGTGATAGTGTCTCGTATCCCCGCCAAAATCCGCAGAAGGTCGACATCTCTGTCACTGGCCTCAACACACAAAACAACCTCACAACCATCAGCCTGCAGTGCAGCAATTTGCTTTGACACTTCACCATGGGGGGCAATGTC
>JASBSO010000132.1 GCA_030148905.1 Kordiimonadaceae bacterium
TATCGGCATCCTCGATCGAGCAGATGTCGCCATTGGCGATCACGGGCAGTTTCACCGCCTCCTTCGGGCGCGCATCTTATCCGTGCCCGTATGAGCGATGCGATTGCGCGATTGTCGGGCAAAGAGGGTATCCAGACGCACAGATGTTGGTGGGTCGCAGGCGAGGAAATTGTCGACATCGTGAAAACTGGCCGTGACCACCGACTGCGTCTGGTGGACGGGATGGACATACCGATTGCGCGCGGTCGTCTGAGCGCTGTGCGGGCTTATGTCCGTCGGGACCTTGGCCCTTAAAACCCGTCATAAAGCGCGGTGGCGATCACCATAACGGCGGCGACCAGCGCTATGGCGATCCACGGCGGATGCGGGATAGCCATGCCTTTATAAGCGGCAACAAAGCCTTTGCGCGCGGCGTTTGCGCACAATAGCGACGCGGGCACCGCTATGGCGATCAGCACATAAATCCATATCGCCCTGTGCCCCGCGTCCAACAGGGCGGGCATCAGGCTATATGTGCCGCCAGCCAGCATCACCATGAACAGCGACAGCGCCGCAAACAGGCCCGCCAGCGACCAGGCGCGCACAATATCAAGGGGGGAGCGGTCATTCATACGCTGGGCCTAACGCCGATGGGCAGCCACGTAGGCCGCTTTGATGCGCGCGCTGTCCACTTCGGTATAGACCTGCGTTGACGCCAGGTCGGCGTGACCCATCAATTCCTGGATGGTGCGCAAATCGCCGCCCGCCGACAGCAGGTGCGTGGCAAAGCTGTGCCTGAGCGCGTGCGGGGTTGCCGTTTCGGCAAGGCCAAGCGCCGCGCGCAGGCGGTGCATCAGGGCCTGGACCGTGCGGGCATTCAACCGGCCGCCGCGCACTCCGCGAAACAGCGCGCTGTCGCCGCTGAGGTCATAAGGGCATTCGCCGCGGTACGCCGCCACGGCGTCGCAGACGGCAGGCAAGAGCGGTACCATGCGTTCCTTGTTGCGCTTGCCGATCACGCGCAAAGGGGTATCTGGGCTTTGCGGCCAGTCCCCGGCGTTGAGCGCCAGCGCCTCGCCGATCCTTAGCCCCGCACCGTATAGCAGCGTTAAGACGGCCGTATCCCGCGCCGCCACCCAAGGGCTGCCAGCGTCAAGGTCGGCGGCGTCGAGCACTCGCGCGGCGTCATCTGCGTTGATCGGGCGCGGCACCTTGTGCGGGCGTTTGGGGGCGCTCACCGCGCTGATGGCGACATTGTCGATGCCTTCCACCCGCGCCAGATAGCGAAAAAAATTCTTCACGCCCGACAGCGTGCGCGCTGCCGAGGCCTTGCCCATGCCGCCGCGGGCAAGCGCGGCCATGAAGGCGCGAAAATCGCGCAGGCTGAGCGTAGAAAAATCCGCCACCGAAAGATCGCCGCGGTAGTCGCGCAGAAAGCCGATAAACCGGCCAACATCGCGCATATAGGCGGCAAAGGTGTTGGCACTTACCCGTTTTTCCGACCGCAGATGTTGCTGCCAGCGCTCCATGAGCGCGAGCACGTCCGGGCTGGTGTCGCCTTGGGTAAGGGGGGTGGGGTCGGTGGTCACAGCGCCGCCTGCACCCTAGCGGCTGGGATAGCGCAGCCGTCCCAGAAATCGGGCAAGCGATGGGCGGTAAATATCGGCCTTGCGCATTTGGGCTTTGAATTTTTCAAAGCGCATCACACCGGCAATCCGCCGGTCGACAAAGGCCCGGGTGCTCGCAAAATTGTCGCTGTCGTCGTTCAGCCAATACAGCATTGTGGCTGACAGAATGCCCGACAATATGGTGCGTTTGGAATAATGGTTAAAATCGGTGGCGGTATCGCCCGCAGCGCGCCACATGATGTCCGCTGTTTGCCATAGATGCTTTGCGCTTTTGCCAGCATGCGCGGGCTGCATCAACACCGTCAGTGCCCGGCGGGCGGCTTCTTTATGGTCAGCCTCGCGCTCGATTTTGGTCAGAATGGCGGTTTTGACCCGGTCGCGAATTTTCATATTGCCAAGGTCGGCGTCTGCCAAAGCGCGTTTTAGCCATGCCTGCTCGGCGTCAAGCCAGGAAAACAGCATCTCATGCCCGCCGCCCGGAAACACAAGCTGCGCGCGCACCGGGTCAATACCGATATCGCGGGCCGCCTGGTTCAGCGCCCGGTCCGACCAGCCGTCAAAGGGCACATGCGCCAGCGCCGCAGCCACCAATTTGGGTGCCAGTTCGCCCGAGGTCAGATCGTCATCAGATAGCTTTGCCATAGGCGCGTTTTATCATGGCGCGTTGCGGCCCGCCAGTGCGTAGCGTGCGGCTTTTTTGCTTGTAAGGCGTCCACGCCTCTGTTAGACAGCCGCCTCACGGTTCGCGGGGCGTGGATTCGCCTTGCAAATCTAAACCTTAGAAAGGAGTGAGCAACCGCATGCAGGTTGTTGTACGTGATAATAATGTCGATCAGGCGCTTCGTGCCCTGAAGAAAAAGCTGCAGCGCGAAGGCGTGTACCGCGAAATGAAGCTGCGGCGTTTCTATGAAAAGCCGTCGGAAAAGCGCGCACGTGATCATGCCGCCGCTGTCCGCCGCGCCCGCAAATTGGAGCGCAAACGGCTTGAGCGCGACGGTTTGACCGGTCGGATGCGCTAAGTTTAAGCGAAGATTTCAAGAAAGCCTCGGGCAGAGATGTCCGGGGCTTTTTTCATATCAGGAGGAAGTTCATGCCGGACCGTTCGTCCCTGACGGCAGAAACCCGCACCGCGCATTGGCGCGGCAAAAGCGGCACAGAATACCCTTTTCAGATCGACCTGATCGGCAGCCATTTTCGTCCCGTTGCAGGGGTGTATGTGGTGTGCCTGCCTGCGCCAAATGATCTGTGGCAGGCCGCTTATATCGGCAATACCGACAATCTGGAACGCGAGCTGACCACCGATTTTGTCAATCACGCTGAGCTGCAATGCCTGCACAAATCGGGCAGTACGCATATGTGCACATTTGCAAGCGATGACGCGGATATGCGCGCGCGGATCACCGCAGACTTGATCGCTGCGCTCGACCCACCCTGCAACCGGCCCTTGCCCGGCTAAGCGGAACGGAGATAGTGCTCAAAGGCTTGCTCGGCGAGCGCTTTCCGCGTCACACCGAGCGCTTTGGCGCGGCGGTCAAAGGCGTCGACAAGATTTTTGTCCATTTGAAATTCAATGCGCTGTTTGGCGTGCGATTTCGACAAGAGTGGTATCTGGACCAACATGGCCCCGTCTTTAAGGTCGTTGGCGATACCCTCGTCTTGGCGTAATGTTTCAGCCGTGCTGGGGGGTGGGACCATTTTTCTGTCGTCGGTCAACGTTTCCACATAGCTTGCAACGGCTTCAAGCGCCATCTCCAGCAGCTCGTCCATGGTCGACCCTGCGGAAAAGCAGCCGGGCAGGTCGGGAAAATAAATCCCGTAATCAGTGTCCTCGTCTTTATGGGCTATACCAATATAAACCGTCATGTGTTCTTGTCCCAACCGGCTGATTTGTAGATTTGCCGCAGGGTTCCTTTTGGAAAGTCCTTTTTGGGGTGCGGCACCAC
The DNA here is from genome assembly GCA_030148905.1 of Kordiimonadaceae bacterium. Lineage (GTDB taxonomy): Bacteria > Pseudomonadota > Alphaproteobacteria > Sphingomonadales > Kordiimonadaceae > JASBSO01. The sequence continues at coordinate 3,551 of JASBSO010000132.1, forward strand.
CACCGGGTCTTTGAAATCTTTATGTGTAAAAATTCTGTGGCTTGTCGCTTTGCGGTCGCGCTCAACCCACCCCTCTTTCAAAAGCTGAGCGATAATCTCTCGGCTTGATCTGGGTAGTTTCCTACTCATGAGAATTGTCTTTCATGTCTTGTGATTTGCGATCTGCGCAATTCTCATGCCCGTAAATATATACGGATAATAAAAGAGAACAAGAAAAAAGGCGCCCGCAGGCGCCTTTTTATAGACAAGGTGTCGCCTCTGATCAGGGGCGACGGAATTTCAGTGTCATCCGGTCGCTTTCGCCGATATCGGTGGCGTCTCCCGATGGCGGCAGGCGCCACACAAAATCACCGCGCGCGCCGTCGGCCGCGTCCTTTGGCTTGTCCTTGGGGTTAGCATTGATCTCGGATGTGGCTTCCAGCACAAATCCGGCCTTGGTAAAGGCATCGATGGCGCGGCTTTGTTTGACATAGCCATTGTCACCCGATGCCCATGCGTCCGAATGGCCTTCGGGGGCGCGGTGCGCGACAACGCCGACAATGCCGCCCGGCTTGACGAGCTTGAAGGCTTCCTCGGCCGCCTTGTCCAGATATTCAGGCGCGCGGCGGTTCAGGTGGTGAATCGACCGGAAAAAGAAGTAGCGGTCAACCGTGCCGTATAGCTCTTCCGGAGCCTCGAAGATGAAAAAGGTGTTGGCGGACGGCGCTTCCAATGCCCAACTTTCCACATCGGTGGGGAAGGTTTCCTGAAAGCGGGTGAAGGAGGCCGGGTCGCTAAACCGGCCTTCGCCAAACACAGCAAGCGAATGTTCGCGGCTATAGCGCGCACCGATATAGGTCCCCTCGGGCCCGATGAGCGGGGCAATGATTTTCCCGTACCAGGCACCCGGCAGAGTGTCGATGATGGTCATCCCCTCGCCAACCTCAAAAAAGGTCAGCGTTTCTTTGGGGTGGCGGTAGATATCGCGGGCTTTGGCGGCATCGGACCGTTCGGCCAAAACAGCGTCAATAGAGGTGTCTTGATAGCCCGCGGCGGCGGGCATGACGGCCGCGATCAAAAGCGTAGCGGCGGCGGCAATTGGTTTTAGCATGCGAGGTCTCCCCACTGGATATGCAGCGGCGGCATCCTGTCATGCGGGCGGCAAGCCGGGCAAGCCTTTTTGCGCCGCTATCACTTAAGTGTTAGTCAGGCCCGGCCAAGCGATGCGAGCGTGGCCGCCGGTGTGATTGCCTCCGGGTCGACGGTGATGTCCAGCAGCGCGGGTTTGCCGGCTTTGCGCGCGTCGTCAAACGCGCCGGCAAAGGCCTCTGTGCTGTTGACGCGCCGGGCGAAATATCCGCACGCCTCAGCCAGTTTGACAAAGTCCGGGTTCACAAGATCGGTCCCCGATGTGCGGCCGGGATAGGTGCGTTCTTGGTGCATACGAATGGTGCCGTACATCCCGTTATTGAACACCAAAATGATGATATTGGCGCCGTACTGGGTGGCGGTTGGCAGCTCATTGGCGCTCATCATAAAGCACCCGTCACCGGCGCAGCAGATCACCTCGCGCTCGGGAAAGGCGACCTTGGCGCCAATCGCCGCCGGGACGCCGTAGCCCATCGCCCCCGATGTCGGCGCAAGCTGGGTCGGAAAATCGCGGTAGCGCATGAAACGGTGCAGCCAGGCGGTGTAATTCCCCGCACCATTGGTGAAAATCGCATCATCGGGCAGCACGTCACGCATATGCTTGTAGAGCATGTGCAGCTGCACCGGGCCCGGGATCGGGCCACCGGTTTGCCAGGCTTCATAATCGGCGCGCAGGCCGGCGGTCCAATCGGCCCAACTGTTACCGTTCAGGTCCGTTTTGGCCAAGGCAGAGAGAAAAGTGCCGGGCGCGGCGTTGATTTCCAGGTCCGCCTGATACACGCGGCCCAATTCTTCGGCCCCCTGGTGCACATGCACCAGCGGAATATTGGCCACGGGCGGTTTCAACCGACTGTAGCCGCCGGTGGTCATCTCCCCAAGTCGCGGGCCCAGCGCGATCAGCAGGTCGCTTGACTGCATGTGCGCAACAAGCTTGGGGTTTGCACCAATGCCCATATCGCCGACATAACAGGGATGGTCATTGTTGAACCGGTCCTGCGCGCGAAAGGCCGCCATGACGGGGATGTGCGTGCGCGTGGCAAAACGCTCCAGTTCACTGATGGCGGTGGCCGTCCAGCCCGACCCGCCAACCATGATCATCGGGCGTTTGGCGTCTTTGAGGCGCTGGGCAACGGCGTCCATATCGCCCGGGCCGGGGTGCGCCCGCACTGGGCTGTAGGGGCGCATGGCTTGCGGGCTTGTGTGCGCGGTCAGCATATCCTCTGGCAGCGCCAAAACCACCGGGCCGGGCCGCCCGCTGGTGGCCACACGAAAGGCGCGCCCTATATATTCAGATACGCGGTCTGCCGAGTTGATCTCGGCCGACCATTTTGTCACCTCGGAGAAATAGCGCCGATAATCAATCTCCTGAAAGGCTTCGCGTTCCACCTGATCGCTGGCGACCTGTCCGACCAGCATGATCATCGGTGTGCTGTCCTGAAAAGCCGTGTGCAGGCCGATGGCGGCGTGGCTGGCGCCAGGGCCGCGGGTGACAAAACAGATGCCGGGCGTGCCGGTCAGTTTGCCGTAGGCTTCGGCCATGTTGGCGGCACCTGCTTCATGACGGCAGGTGATAAAGCGAAGGGATGATCCAACCAATGCATCCAGTACATCGAGGTAACTCTCCCCTGGTACGCCGTAGGCCAGCGATGCCCCGTTTGCGACAAGCGCCTCAACAATGGCTGCGCCGCCGCTTATTTGGCCCGGATGAGACTGTGTCATGATGGCATCCCCGTTGACTATATGCATCTGGACTAAGGCGGTGCAGCGCCAAGATCAAGCCTCAAGCTTGGAGCGCGTGCGTGCGCGTCCTGCGCAAGGCCTGTGGGCGGCGATAACAGAATCTTCACGCGATGGTCACACGCACATGGTTGCAAAGACGCAGATGATATGTGACCTTTGCCAGGCGAGATTTGCTTGAATTGTGTCAATAGTAATAGTGTAGGCTATATATGAATATTGAAGTAGAAAAAAATACTAATAAAGTCTCAAATCATTCAGATTTATACCCTTATGGGCAATGTTATGCACTGCGGCCCGATATCGGGGTGGTGCTTGCGCCCAACCCGAAAGATTATACCGGCCCCGGTACCAACACCTATCTTGTCGGTGACGACGAGCAGGTGTGGATCATTGACCCGGGCCCCGATGAAAGCGCGCACATTGATGCGGTCATGCGTGAAGTGGAGCATCGCCGCGTTCTGGGTATTTTGGTGACGCATTCGCACCTGGATCACAGCCCGGCGGCCAGACCGCTGAGTATGAGCACGTCCGCGCCCGTTTATGGCTTTTCGCCCTTGGACCCTGCCCTGGCCGAGCAAACCGAGGAAGATATCGACCTTGGCTACGCGCCGGATGTTGTGCTTGAGGATGGTGCGCGCATCGGTGATGGCGCCTTGCAGCTTACGGCGCATCACACGCCTGGGCATTTCCCCAATCATCTGTGCTACCGGCTGGAGATGAGCAAAATCGTTTTCAGCGGCGACCATGTGATGGACTGGTCCACGACGGTGGTGGTGCCGCCGCTTGGGCATTTGGGCGACTATTTGGACAGTTTGAAAAAACTGCAGGGGCTTGGCGCCTCCAAAATGCTGCCCAGCCACGGCGGGGTGGTGGAAGACCCGCATGCGCGGATCGAGTCGATTTTTGAACACCGCCGGAGTCGCCACGAACAGATTCTGGCGTGCCTAGATAACGGGCTTGTGAACCCCGAAGAGATCGTGGACGAGATCTATGATGGGTTGACCCCCCGATTGGTAAAGGCGGCCAAGGGTCAGGTGAATGCGCATCTTGACATCTTGAATCAAGAGGTTAGCATATTTCGTAAGGCTTCGTAGCCGGGGGGATAGATTCAATTTTATGTAGATTTTCTGCGTTTATTTCCCGAATTTGAGTGATATTGTATTGAGTACAGGCCTTGAAATTATATGGGCCTGAAACATGAAAGTATCGAGCGTAGACGTGTTTGATTCGCAGCGACTCCAGTTCGTTAACCCGACGCGGTTAAAGAAAATGGCGCTTGCACGCCAAGTTGGGTCATTTTTGCGTGCGGATCACAAGGACGCAGACCGTGAAGCCATTGAAAATGTGGCCATGGTTCTGGCCGAGGACATTTCTGACGATGTCCGCAGCACCCTCGCATTTGAATTGCGCCTGTGTAAGGCCCTCCCGTGGGAGTTGGCCGACCGCATCGCGCGCGATATCGAGCAGGTTTCGGTTCCGTTTCTGATGGAAACACAAGCCATGAGCGGCGAGCATCTGGCGCAGATTATCCCTGATTTGCAGGAATATGCGCGTGTGGCCATCGCCCGCCGCCGCGAGCTTGCTGGCGAGGCACAAACCGCGCTGGCGCAGCACGGCGGTGACGAGTCGATCACCTATTTGATGCAAAACACGGTGCAGGAAATCTCAAGCGAGGGTCTGACCGCGCTGGTAAGCCGTTTTGGCGGCGATACCAATATGATGGACCTGATGAGCGCGCGCACCGATTTGCCGCTGGCGATTGTCGAAACCATTATCGACAAAGTGTCGGATCAATGCCGCCAAACCCTGGTAAAAACCTACAAGGTCAACACCAAAACGGCGGACGCGCTGACCGCATCGACAAAGATGGAAACACTGGTCAAACGGCTTTCCAAGGCCAGCGACGCGCAGGTGCATGCCTATATCCGCGATTTGCGCAGTGCGCGGCGGTTCAGCCATAAATTCGCCCTTGAACTGGCGGAACGTGGTGTCGTTCAGGCCATGGAAAGCGCGTTGGCGCTGGAAGCCGGGCGCACCATTGCCGAGGTGCGGCAGCTTTTGAAGCTTGACGACAAAAAGGCTTTTGTCGATCTGTTGAAAAAAGCCGGCGTGACCAAGGATCAGGCCCCGCGCTATCTTGGGCTGGCTAAGGCGCATCACGCCAAGCAGTAACCGGCATTCGACCCGTTAAAACACGATCACAGTGATCGTCCCGCGCTTTAGTGCGTCGTAGGGTAATTCTTGCTGATTGCCAGTTCGTGTCGCCAGGCTTTGTACAATTCACCCGGCTTTGAGCAGGCAAAACCACGGGCGCGGTTGATCGCACCGAACTGGTATATCCACCGGTATTGCTGCATCACCACGCCCCAGGCTTCAAACAGGCCCGTCCGGCTGTCCCAGATGTGGGTGCTTTCCCCGCCCGCGCCGTTGATCTCCAAGATCTGAAAATTCTCCCCGCGCAAAAAGCTGTCCCAGTCGCGAAAGCGCACATCAAACCGGCCGATGTAAAATTCCCCGACCGACCGTGCAAGCGCATCAAAACGCTCGGTCAGCGCATCATTGATATAGGCATTGCCATTGCGAAAAATGGTGCCCTTGCTGTGATTACCGGCAAAGGCCAGGCGCATGGTTTTGCCGGCCTCAACAGGTGCATCAAGCGCACCCGCAAACCGTTCGGCATAGAGGTGGAACAGCTTGCCTGCGCGCGGTGTTTCCAGAATGAGCTGGCGCAAGGTTTTCTCGCCGTCGCCGGTGACAACTGGAAAATATTTCAGCGTCAGGCTAGTGATGCGCCCGTGTTTGGCCCCAGGCTCGCGCACATAAAACAGGCCCGCCTCGCCTTCATAGGGGATCAAATATTGCAGGACGATGTCCGCGCCTTCCGGAAAGGCATCGACATAGGCCTTGAGCATGTCCGGCGTTTTTGCAACCTGGACCCCGGCCCCGCGCATGCCAATATCGGGTTTGAGCACGACAGGATAGTCCAGTCCGAGTTCGGCGCGTGCGGCGTCCAGTTTTGCGACGGTTTCGTCGCGGCCTGTGCGGCGCACCCGTGCATATGCGGCAACCCAGTCGCGGGCGTCTCCGTCAACCTGATTCAACACCTCGGTTTTGCTTTCGCCGACCAGCCCCGAAAAGGGCAGATCCGGGTTGGACGCCGTGGGCAGCATCAGCCCGCGAAAGCGCAGGATCAACCAGCCGATATACAGAACAACAGGGAAATAAAAGAGCGCCATCGGCCAAAATTCGAACAGCGATGTTTTGTCAGCGCTGGCATCAAGCGGCGGCATCCCCGCATGGGGCTTTGTGGTCATAGATCCTCGGAACGCGTTTGGGGAAGGTCGTCGTCTTTGGCGCCGTCCTCGGGCTCGGACGGGACATCGGGAAACAGGTGCCGTTTGCGGATCAGCCGGGGGATCAGATACAGCACCAAAAAGGCAACAATGATGGCGCCAATGATGCCCAACGTGCCGTCAACCTGGCTCAGAAGCTCCTGAATTTCGCGCACAAAAAACACCATGGCGGTCACCCAGCTCAGCCCCGCCAGGCCCATCACCACCGAAAAGCGCAATAGCGACATGCCCAAAAAGCCATAGCTGACATAAGTGGGCAGGCGGGTGCCGGGCATCAGCCGCGACAAAAACAGCACGCTCACCTCGCGGTCCTTAAGCCAGCGGCGCACGCTGGCGGCGCGCCGAACCGGGATGCGTCGCCGGATCCAGGCGTTTTGCCGGGCGCTGGCCCCAAGGCCGTACAGGCCAATGTCGCCGCCAAGAATGCCGAACGTCACCCAGAAAATCACATTGCTGGCCGTTGCCATATCGTTGCTGACCAAGAGGCTGCCAGCAATCAGTGCGCCGTCTTCTGACACAAGCGTCGCCACAGCAAGCGCAACCCCCAGCATCAGCGGGTCATGCGCGAACGCGGTGATATAGTCGATAATGGCCTCAGGGGACATGGCGTCTTGGTCGTATCCGTAAGCAAGGGTCAGGTAGCATGATTGCCGTTCGATCCATAACGGAGCGGGGGCAGACTGTCACCCAAGAAGGCGAAAAAACCCCCTCCATTGACAAGACTGTGACGTATGGTTGACAAAATGCGAGAGAGGGGTGGCGATGGCGTCAGCATTTACAGTTTTGGTTTTGTGTACCGGCAATTCAGCCCGTTCGATTGTGGGTGAAGTGTTGCTGAATGATCTGGGGCGCGGTGCCGTTCGCGGCCTCAGCGCCGGGTCAAAGCCCGTTGGTGCGGTCAATCCGGCCGCCGTCGACATTTTGCGCAGCAAAGGGCACAGCGTTGACGGCCTAGCCTCCAAAAGCTGGGACGAGATTGCCGCTGGCGATACCGACATTGGGCTTGTCATTACCGTGTGCGACAGCGCGGCTGGCGAGGCATGTCCGGTGCTGCCCGGCGCGCCGAACCGCGTGCATTGGGGCGTGCCCGACCCGGCCGGCGTTCCGGTCGACCGGCGCGGTGCAGCCTTCGCAGCCGTTTACGCCGCTTTCCATCCAGCATTTGACGCCTTAATCGCAGCCATTACAAACGGACTAAGGGGAAAAGCCTTGGTCGAGCGAGCAACCGAATTGGCACCAAAAGGGGTAAAATTTTGACTAGAAAACTCTTGGCTGAGGCCATTGGCACAGCATTTTTGTTGGCAACGATCATTGGTGCCGGGATCATGGCCCTGCGCCTGGCGCCGGGGGATGGCGGCTCGCTGCTGATCGGCAGCACCTTGGCGATTGGGGCAATACTGGTGGTGCTGATCACCATTTTTGGTCCCGTCTCGGGGGCGCATTTCAACCCGGCGGTGACATTGGTGATGCGCCTGAAGGGTGAAATCAGCACCCGCGAAGCCTTGATCTATGTGCTGGTGCAGATTGCGGCGGCGATTTTCGGCGCGGTGGTGGCCAATCTGATGTTTGACTTGGGCGCGATGCACGCCGCCGATGTGCGCCGCGCCGGGCCCGGTATGATGCTGTCCGAAGTGGTGGCAACTTACGGCCTGTTGATGACCGTGCTGGGCGGCCTGCGCACCCGGCCCGAGGCGGTGCCGATGCTGGTGGGCCTTTATATTACGGCGGGCATCTGGTTCACCGCGTCCACCAGCTTTGCCAATCCGGCCGTAGCCATCGGGCGTGCCTTTTCGCAAACCCCGGCGGGGATCGCGCCCGTTGATGTGGCGCCCTTCATTGTGTGCCAGATCGTCGGGGCTTTGCTGGCGCTTGGGACCGCACGCATCGTCTGGGCCGACGACGAAACGACCTAAAGTTCGTCGAGCATGATGGCAAAGGCCTGCAGGCAGCTTTCGGCCAGATGTTTGCAGCGCACAGGGCTCCATCCGGTCACGGGGTTGGGGGCGTTCGCATTGTCCTTGAAGGGCATTTCAAGCGTCATCGCCAGGCAGCCAAAGCGCTCGGCTGTCCAATCGGTGCATTTTTTCAGGTCCGAACTCGCCGGGGCGTCCACCGGATACCCATGTTCGACCTGAAAGTCGCCGTTCAGCGTCGCCAGCAGTGCCTTATAGCGGTGCAAGAGGTCAATCTGGCCTGGGCGCAGCGTGGGGATACCCTCGAACCCGGCAATGAAGTTATAGGGCAATGCCTCGTCGCCGTGCACATCCAGATGCGCGTCCACGCCGGTTTCGATCATTTTTTGCCGGACCAGCGCCACCTCGGGCTCGCTCGCTGGATTGGGGGCATGCCAAACACGGTTCAGGTTGACGCCTGCCGCATTGGTGCGCAAATGTCCACGCGCCGACCCGTCGGGGTTCATATTGGGGACCAGATACAGCGTAGCACCTGCCAAAAGCCGCTTTGTGGTGGGATGGTC
>JASBSO010000138.1 GCA_030148905.1 Kordiimonadaceae bacterium
TGTGCACGGTTGAGATTTGCCGCGCGCCGTCCAGACCCAAATGTTCCCAGGTCTTACCGCCGTCAACCGACTTGTACACCCCGTCGCCGTGGCTGGAGGCGACGCCGCGAAACGGGCTTTCGCCCATACCGACAACCACGACATTGGGGTTGGAGGCGGCAACCGCAATCGCCCCGACGCTGCCGGTTTTCATAAAGCCGTCTGAGACCGGCTGCCAGCTTGTCCCGGCGTCGGTGGTTTTGAACACACCCCCGGTTGCGCCGATATAATAGGTGCTGGGGTCGCCGGCTACACCGGCAACGGCCGTCGCCCGGCCGCCGCGGAACGGGCCAATATTGCGGTATTCAAGCGCACCAAACAGCGGATTGTCTTTGTCGTCGGCAAATGTTGCTATCGATGCCATGCCCAAAAGCGCAGTGCCCGCCAACAATCCGGTCAGTAATGTTTTCATAGTCCCTCTCCTCTAAAGCTGTTTTGCGTGCAGCTTCCCTCGATTACGTTTGGTTTTTTGCCACTTTTTAAGCTCGGTTAAAAAGAACAAATACATGCCGGTGATCCACAGCATTAAAAGCAAAACCCCGGCCGGTAAAAATACATAAAGCTTTGTCCAGCCTGCAAAAAAGCTGCCGTCATGGATGGCTTCGATAATGTCAGACCGACGGAAGGCGGTTTGCAAAATTTCGGCGGTTTCGGTGTCAACCTGCACCTCCCAATTGGTGGCGCTGACAAATTTCACCACGCCTTTATCGGGTTTGACATCGACCCGGTCCAGATCCGCCCAAGTGGTGATGCCCGCCTCGGGCACGGCCCGGGCCGCGAGAAACAAGTCTTCAAAGGATTTGGTGGGCACGGCCTCGCGTTCGATACCTTTTTGTGTTGGTGGCTGTATCCAGCTGATCTCTTTTTTGAGCATCAGCAAAATCCCTGCCCCGATCATGACAACAAGCGGCAAGGCAATGATGATTGATCCCCAGTGGTGGATCTTGCGAAACAAGACGTGTGTTTTCAAGCTGGCCCTTCCCCGTCCGTGGCGTATGACTATATCTGTGGCTTAGAAAGAGTAAAGACAATCACGCAAGCGTGACCACCGCAGCAGCATAAGGGTATGAGGCATGATCAAGATCGACACTGACGCCTGGCGCAAGCGGCTGGAAGAGTTGCGCAGCACGCTTTTATCGCTTCATGAAAGCGCTGAAGATGGCCGCAAGGCCGTTGACCTTGACCAAACCAAGGTGGGGCGCCTGTCGCGGATTGATGCGATGCAAGCCCAAGCCATGAATAAGGCCATTGCGGGCCGCCGCGCGCAGGACTTGCGGCGAATTGACGCGGCATTGGCGCGCCTTGACGACGGCGAGTTTGGGTATTGCCAGGACTGCGGCGATCCGATTGCCGAAAGGCGGCTCGATTTGGACCCTATGGCTGTATATTGCGGGCGGTGCGCAAGCTGAGCCGAGGGGTTACACGTCAAGAATTTGCGTCAAAGACGGTAAATTCATGCGTGATGCTGTACTCAATCAAAAACTCATAAACCTCTGTTATATATTTGGAATTTCCAGAATGCGATTCGGCGGTTGCCGTGACTTTCTCGAGTACATCCTGAATGCGAGCCTCGTCGCGCACGCGGCTGCGGTCTTGTTTGATATGCCCGGCGGCTTCGATATAGCTCAAGCGTTCGAGCAAAAGCGGAACAATCCGCCGGTCCACATCGTCGATCGCGGCGCGTACGTCGGTCATGGTTTTCAAACCGGTCCGTTGCATGTCGTCCATTTAATACCCTAGTCGGGCTCTGGACGCAGCGCATCCAAAGCAGATTGTGTAATTTGCCCCAACAGCAGGGCGCGCGCCTGTTCGGCGCGGCGAAGGCTGGGCAAAAGTTGATAAAGCGTACGACGATTGCGCGCCTCTTCGCCAGACAAAACCGTCTTGGTTATGTCGACCGCAGTTTCCCATTGGCCGGACAGTGCATAAATATTGGCCAGCATCAAGGTGGCGTCGCGCTTGGTTTCTGTGCGCTGTAGTGCCGGTTGTAGCAGCGATATCCCGGTTTCAAACTCGGAATCGAGCGCGAAAGACAGGGCCAAAAAGACCCGCGCTTCAATGCTGTTGGGGGCAAGGGTTTGGACCCTGTCCCAAAGGTCCCGCGCGCGGGATGCATTGCCAAGCACTTCTTCAAGTGCGCCAAGCTGCACCATTTCATGCAGCGCGATTGTGCCCGCCTGGTCGTGCGCCGCCAAAATATCGCGGGCTTTTTGCAGGTCGCCCACCTGAATATAGGCGTTCAGAAGGTCGCGGCGCAGCTGCGGGTTATTGGGGTGGGTGCTATATACCTCTTCTAAGAGGGTGATGCCCTGCGCAGGCGTGCCAGCGGCGATCAGTACACGGGCCTGCCCCCTGATCGCACCCACATGGCCCGGATGAACCGCGACAACCTGATCATAAAGACGGCGGGCATTGCGCAAATCACCGCCGCGTTCAAACCCTTCGGCTGTGCGCACAAGGGCGTCGGGTTGGTTGACCGCAAGTGTATTGCGGGCCGTCGGTTCCAAAAAACCGGCCGACTGGTTGCTGCGCCGCTCGGGCGCATTGCTGCATCCCGCCAAGGCTGCAATGAAAAGGATGGCAATAACTCGCATAAGCTATCCATAGAATGTGGGCCCTATGTGTCAATCCAAAAGCTGTGTTTCGGGAGCACCGGGCATGAAAGCCTTGTCGCGCGGCGCGCAATAACAAGGCGGTCCCGGTCATGTGATTCGCGGGTGAATTGACCTGCAGGGCGCGCTTTGGTATAAACAAGGTGCTAAGTGCGGCCTGCAGGGGTGTAGGCCACAAAATTTGGAGCCGGATTATGGATATTCAGGGTAGTGCAACTGCCACTGTTGCTGCGTCTGACGCCCCCGGGACTGCGGGCGCGTTTGAATCGGCTGCGCTTGAACGCCGTGCCGCTGCCGACAGTTTTGACGAGCGTGCCGAGGCCGAGCCTGCTGCGACGGGTGAAGGTGTTGGCGAACGGCTGGACATTTCTGTTTAAACGATAGCGAATATTCATTATCAGGCGCGCCCTTGTGGCGCGCTTTTTTTTGTGCGGTCACGCCCGTGCACGGACAAGACGCCAAAAGGCGTCAACTGGCTCGAACAATGGGCTGGGCATGCGACCAGCCAGCTTTGCACCCTGCCCTGCCAACACCACCAAAAGCGGCCTGAGCGCGCGGCGTGTTGCCGCCTCGGATGCGTTGAAGCGTGCATTTGCTGATTGAATACGCTCGATGAGCTGGTGTTGTGTGCTGTTGGTGCTGGCCTCGGCTGGCGTCTCGGCGCGCAGTGCGACCAACAACGCTGTCAGCATAAAAGACCGGCCAATTGCCGCCGCTGCAGTCGGGTGGTCATCGCCGCCGTGCCCAAGCAGGGTCGCAAGCGGACCAAAACGCAAAGCCGCCGACTTTTCGATAGAATCGATTAAGTCCAAGGCGTCGGTGCTGTCGCGCTGCCACATCTCCTCGCTGTGATGGATGATGGCTTCAATCGATGACATGCTGTCTGTATCAAAACCTGCCTTGGCAATCGCCTGCAAGACGGGATGCTGGCGTATAGTCCCTGCTTTCAGGTCATCAAAGGCTTCGCGCCACCAGGCAAAGCGAATATCGCCCATCAGCGGCTCTTTCACCAAATCGGGGATGCGCTGAAGTTCGCAGATCAGGGCCAAATAGGCGGCAAGTTTTGGCTGGGCCAGTGCCGGTGCAACCGACCACAGACGGTAAAAAGGCCGCGACTGTTTGCGCAGAGTATCGGTGCAGGCCTCAAACTCTGATGCCACGGCCGCCACCTTTACGGAAACAGGGGCGCCTGGGTCAGCCCCGTTGACTCTGCAAAGCCAAGCGCAAGGTTCATATTCTGAACCGCTTGCCCGCTTGACCCTTTGACGAGATTATCCAGCGCTACGGAGAGGATCGACCGGCCGTCGATACGGTCAGAGAAAGCGTTCATTACCACATGGTTCGAGCCGCGCACCATCCGTGTTGCAGGGACAGTCGCACCAGCAAGCGGGTGCACAAAGGCTTCCTTATTGTAAGCCTTTTGCCAGCATGCGGTGATGTCCTCGGTTGTTATATCGCCCATATGCTCGACATAAATGGTCAGCAATTCCCCGCGGTTGATGGGAATGAGATGCGGGGTGAAGCTGATTTTCAAATCCAGCCCCCCGGCTGCGACCGATAATTCCTGCTCGATCTCGGGCATGTGCCGGTGCGCGCCAAGGGCATAGGGGTGCATCGCCTCGGCCACCTCGGTAAACAGCAGATTTTCCTTCAGCGACCGCCCTGTTCCACTTACGCCCGACTTGGCATCAATGGTGATCCGCGCGGGGTCGATCAGGCCCGCCTGCACAAGGGGCAACAGCGCCAGCAGCGCCGCCGTTGGATAGCAGCCTGGGCAGGCAACAAGCCGCGCCTCTGCGATCTCTTTGCGGTAAATCTCGGTCAGTCCGTAAACGGCGCTGGCTTGTAAGCTGGCTGCCTTGTGCGGGCCGCCATACCACTCGGCATAGACATCCGGATCGCGCAGCCGAAAATCTGCCGACAGATCGATGATCAACACATCAGAGACGTCGCGGATATCTTTGATGACCTCTTGCGTGGTGGCATGCGGCAGACAACAAAACACCACATCAAAGTCGGCACTGCCCCAGTCAATATCGCCGACGCTGACAAAGTCAGGCAGATCGTAAGGCGCGAAATGCGGAAACACAGCATCAACCGGCAAGCCGGCCTTGCGCGCCGCGCCCAACAGGCTGATCTCGACAAAGGGATGGTCCAGCAACAGGCGGATGACATCGGCACCGGTATAGCCGCTTGCACCCAGTACGGCGGCGCGTTTCATGTCTGTCATAGCGATTACCGTTAAGCGGTGGCTGGAAGCTCGTTCAGCGCGTCTTCCATGTCCGTAAAGCTCGGCATCAGGTGGCTAGGAATGGCGCGTCGGCCAAGCTCGACGGCCACCTGCGGCGCTGAACCCTGCAAGTGGGCCACCAGAACAATCTTGATCAGCGCCATGAAATGTCCGTCTTCCTGCAAAATCTGATTATAGCGGTTGGCGATTGGTCCAATGATCAAATAGCCAAGAAAGATCCCCAGAAAGGTCCCGGTCAGCGCACCGCCAACCAAGCCACCCAAGACCTCAACCGGTTCGGAGATCGAGCCCATGGTTTTAATAATCCCCAACACGGCGGCGACAATGCCGATGGCAGGAAGCGCGTCCGCCATGTTTTGCAGGGCATGTTGTGGCTCGTGTTCTTCTTTGTGATGCCGCTCCAAGTCGGCATTCATCGCATCTTCCATCTGGTTCGGGTCATCAAAGTTCATCGTCAGCATGCGAATATAATCGCAGATGAAATCGGTGACATGATGGTCAGCAACAATTTTGGGGAATTGCTGGAAAATGGCGGATTCTTCTGGATTTTCAATGTGCGCCTCGATGGCGACGACACCCTTGGAGCGAATGGTTTTCACCAGCAAGAACAGCAAACACAGCAAATCGCGATAATCTTCCGATTTCCAGGTGGGGCCCTTCATAACGGCGCTAAAGCCCTTGGCGGCACCGCCCAGTACACCGCCCGAATTGCCACTGATAAACCCGCCGATCGCACCGCCGAAAATCATCATCAGCTCATAAGGCAAGGCCTTGAGAATGATGGCAAACTTCCCGCCTGACAGCGTAAAGCCACCAAACACCAGGACCATGACGATGATGAAACCGATGAAGAAAAACATGCGCGTTGCGTACCTAAAACCTGCGTTGAACGTGAGTGTGGGCCAAAAATCTTAACAAATCAACACTCTAACGGGCACCGCCAACAGGGTGCCCTATGGGGCCTTACTGGGCATATTTGACGGTACAGCCATAGGGTTTGGTCTGCGCTGGATCAATCGCTTCGCCGCTTTGATACGCGTCCCACGCGGCCAGAACATAGTTTGTTGCGCCGTCGAGGCTTTCCCTGCGGGCCGATGGCTTGTCGTCAATCGCGCCCTGATAGAGCAGGACACCGTTTTCATCGATCAGATACATATGCGGTGTGGTACGCGCGCGGTAGGCTGTTCCAACCGTGCCATCAGGGTCCAGCAAAACATGGCTGGGATAGGCCCCGCGCTCATGCGTCAGTCGTTCGGCTTCCTCAGCATCGACATGCCCTTGCTGGCCGGGCGCAGAGGAGATGATGGTCAGCCACACCGCGCCCGCTTCGGTCAGCTGGCGCTGTAAGCGCTGCATGTTTCCGGCGCCGTAATGCTTGCGTACAAAGGGGCAGTCATGATTGCTCCACTCCAAAATGACCGGCGTGCCACGAAACGCTTTGAGCGATACCATCGCACCGGTGGATGATGGCAGGGTGAAATCCGGTGCCACTTTGCCGTTCACGGGGCCCGAAGCGGTCAGGCATATATATGCGATGAATGCAGTCAGTATCTTATGCAAAGTCATACGCCTACACCTTTTTATTAAAGTGTACTTTCAACATATTCGCGGACAATTCCTGGGGTCAGAATTTGCGGTAAAACCACCGCTTTAGCCCCGCCGCCAGGAAACAAGAGATACAGTGGCACACCGGCGCGGCCATAGTCACTCAGCAATTGGGCAATGTCATCATTTCGGTTGGTCCAGTCGCCCTTCACAACGCGAATATTCGCGCTTTGGAACAAGGCCTGGATTTCTGCGCGGTGCAGGGCCACTTTCTCGTTCGCCTTGCAGGTGATGCACCAGTCAGCGGTAAAATAAGCAAAAACCGGGGCGTCTTCGGCGACCATCTGATCCAGCGTGGCGCGCTCGAACGGTATTTCCTCGCTGGCCGTATTTGCAGTCGAACTGCCCCCCAGCAAGCCCGGCGCACCCAACAGAACATAGAGACACAGAGCGCTGACAGCTGCGCTTAGCCCTTTAACCGAGGCGCGCGCCGTCCCGGTCCACAGCCAGATGGCAAACACCAACCCGGTCAGCGAAAACAGCAAGATCATTTGTGCTTGGCTGTCTGTCAGCGAGACATAAACCGACAAAAGCCAGGCCGCCGTTAGATACATCGGGAAAGCGAGAAATTGTTTAAACCGTTCCATCCACGGGCCCGGGCGCGGCAGCGCCGCGGCAGCCGAGGGCAAATGGCTCAAAATCAGGAAGGGCATCGCCAACCCCAGGCCCAAGGCCAAAAAGACCACCACACTGACGAGAGCAGACTGGGTCAAGGCAAAGCCGATCGCCGGGGCCATCAGCGGCGCCGTGCACGGCGTTGCCACAAGCGTGGCCAACACACCGGTGAAAAACGCGCCTTTTGTCCCGCCGGCACTTGTCAGTGACTGACCGGCCGATTCCGCCCCAAAACTGATATTGAACAAGCCCGAAAGCGACAGGCCGATCAACAGCATCAGGGCGACCATCACGCCAACAAAAATGGGCTCTTGCAGCTGAAAACCCCACCCGACAACGGCACCACCAGCCCGCAGCGCAAACAGCGTCGCAACAACGGCTGCAAAGCTGACCAAAATCCCAAAGGTATAGGCCCAGCCTTCCAGCCGCAGAGCCCCGGCCGAGCGCCCCGATGCAGAGACAATCGAAAACGCCTTGAGCGACAGCACCGGAAACACGCATGGCATCAGGTTCAAGAGTATCCCGCCCACAAGCGCGAACAGCGCCGCCTGCCACAAGGGGAAGCTGGGCGGATTTTGCAGCGCGGGCAGGCCCGACGCGCCGGATGTAACGGACGGCAGGCTGGCCGTTGCTGTGATATTGGCGTCGACCTCGAAACTTTGTGTGGTGCCGCCGGTAAAGGCGACCGACAGCACACCCAGCCCGTTTTCCGGGACCTCGTCGCCGTCAAACCGCTCCATATCAATGACAAGACCGGCCGGTGTCACCATGAACCGCTGCTCGGACGAATAGAGCGTCACCCCGTCCTGTTCGGGAAAGAAATACGCGTCGCTGACGTCCTCGGCTTCGCGCTGCGACATATACACAATCAGCTGCGCGGCGGGGCCGATGATATTCAGATCGGCCTCCCAATAGCCCAGCTCGGGCAATTGGGCGCGTGCTGCACTAAACGTCTCGCGGTAGCTTGGGTCCTTTGCGCCGTCACCGTAGGGGATATCAAGCGACAGCGACGCGTCCTGCGGGATGCACTCCACCTCGCACACCAACCATTCCATATCGAGTTTCAGCGGCAGACTGGGGCCACCGGTTGCAGGTGCCCGCCCTTCAATGAGGAGCACCGTCGGTCCTTTATAGCCATAATTGGTCAACGGGCCTGCGGGCAGCGGCTCGGGTACGGCAAAAAGCGGATCGGCAAGCTGTGTCCCGTCCGGAGCCTCCCAAAACAAAAAGGGGGCAATGCCGCTGTCGCCAGGGTTTTTCCAGTAGCTATGCCAATTTTCGCGCGGTGTAATTTCCACGCCGAGCCAAAATTTCTGGCCCGGGCGGATGCTGGATTGTTCAGAGATTAGCCGGACGGTTGAATGCGTGTCTGCGGCGCTATCTTCGCCTGCAAAGGCTCCCACAGCACCGAGCGCCGCCCAAACCAGCGCCAACACTACACGCATACCAACGCCAAACACCATAATCCCCACCAAACGCCTTACACTATCAGCCCAGTCCTGCCTTCGTGATACCAAATGACAGTGCAAAACGGGGCATCACAAGTCTGTCAGCCTATTCCTCTGCGGTGTCGGACGGCGGACTGTCGAACGCACCCATTGGGCCCGGAAAGACCACAGGTGTCTCAAGCCCATCATTGGCGACGGCAGACACCCCGAAGAAATAATTATCAATGACAATATTTTCGAGCGTATGACTGCGCGCGTCTTTGCCAACAAAGGTGTTCCAGCGCCACTGCGCATCGGTGGTCAGCCGCCAATAAATCCGAAACCCGCGCAAATTCGCCATTTGCACCGTCTCCCATGGCATGTCCCAACTGATCGTGGTCGACGGCTGCACCGCGCCCTTCAACTGGACATTGACCGGAAATGGCGGCGAGCCGGCAAGCT
>JASBSO010000157.1 GCA_030148905.1 Kordiimonadaceae bacterium
GCGCCACAGAAAAGCCCTCGCTTATTCAGCGGGGGCTTTTCTGTTGTGGGACCGCGGGTGTGGACAAAGCTCTTTGTTCGGGACCGAGGCGCGATAGCGGCGAGCGTCAACGGATGAGCGCATGTGCGCGATATCCGGTTATCCTCTCCGGCGCGCCATTTCTTCCAGAAATAATGCGCCAAAGGTAAAAGTTCTGTTCGAACTCAGTTCGAACGGGCGCGCCATTCTTTTCTGCTCGGTCGGCTCGCAGCCGCCACACCAACCCTCCTCGCCGACCTCGTATGAAGCTTGCCGCTGAAGCGGAGCCAGAGTGTTCAAACTTTCTCCTTAGGGATGCGCCATTTCCTCTAGAAATGAAGCATCAATGTAGGTTTGCGTGCCTTTTAGCAAATGTTTGCACATCTTATGGCAAATCGTCGCCTTTCTCATGGTTTTAACACCCTCGCGCACGGCAAATGACCGCAGGCTGCGCTTGGTTCCGGGCCGCAACGTTACCCACCCCTCGGGCATGCACAGACACTCCCGCTTATGCCGTGACGGGCTTCGTACTGGTTGACCTCCTTCTGTCTGTGCTTATCCTCCCAGATACCCCCTGCTTTTCTGCAGAAATTTTTGAGGCCAGTGATGTTGATACGGTTCTATGTGTTTTTAAATCTGGTCGGTCTTTTCGCTGCTGGATCGGTCGTCGCCCCCGCAGTGTCGGCCCAGGATGACACGCAGGGGTGGACGGCGCTGTTCGTCAATGGTGCACCCGTGGACGACAGCAAGGCCCTGCTGTGGTTTGATGGTCATGCCCGCTTTTCCGAGGATGTCAGCCGCCTGGGCGTGTCGATCATCCGGCCGGGTGTGGGTTACCGGGTCAATGACGGTCTGGCGCTTTGGGGCGGCTATGCCCGGGTGGTCAGCCGCGCGACGGGCCGCGACAACATCACCGAAAACCGGATATGGCAGCAGGCCACCTTCGGGATTGCCAGCGGCACGCTTGGCACATTGACCGGGCGCACGCGGTTGGAGCAGCGCTTTCTGAACACCGGCGATGACACAGGCTGGCGGGTGCGGCAGTTTTTCCGCTGGCTGAAACCCGTTGGTGACCGCTGGTCGGTGACCGCCTGGAACGAGACCTTTGTGCATCTGAACGACACCGACTTCGGGGCCGAGGCCGGGTTTGACCAAAACCGGTTTTTTGTTGGACTTCGCTGGCGCGCCTTTGACGCCTTCAGCTTAGAGGGCGGCTATTTGCTGAACACCATCAATGGTCCGGCATCCACCGCCAACAATAATAATTTCTCGATCAGCATCATCGCACCGCTCTAACCCTGCGCATGGCCGCGGTCATGGGTGTCATGACTGGGCCTGTTGCACACTTCAGGTCTGCGGAACTGGCGGCACGCCCGCGCGTTATCCAGATACGAAACTCTGAGGAGGAGGCGTATCATGCCACATGACAAAACACCCGATTCAGCCGGGGGCGACCTGCTGAGAATTTTGCTGGCGATTTTGCTACCGCCGCTGGGTGTCGTGCTGGAGGTCGGCCTG
Organism: Kordiimonadaceae bacterium; assembly: GCA_030148905.1. Classification (GTDB taxonomy): domain Bacteria; phylum Pseudomonadota; class Alphaproteobacteria; order Sphingomonadales; family Kordiimonadaceae; genus JASBSO01. The sequence goes on from JASBSO010000157.1 coordinate 1,537, forward strand.
ACCAAGCATTTCTGGATCAATGTGATCCTGACGCTTTTGGGCTATATCCCCGGCATTGTGCACGCGGTTTATATCATCGCCCGCCGCTGAGGCCGGGACGGTTGGCTCACGCCCTCGCCCGTTACGCGGTCGGGGGGCGGGGTGCGGGCTTTTTGCGCCGTCTGACCATCCGCGTCAGCGAGCGCAGCACACCGCGCGGAACCCGGTCATAATAGGTGACAACAAACTGAATCCATAAGGGGCTGAGCGCCAGTGTTGCGGTGATCACCGTCAGGGTCAGTTTGTAGCCTTCTTCATAAATCAAGCCGCTGGCAAGGCCGATTCCGGCCAGCACAATGCCAAACTCGCCGAGCTGTGCCAGCATCGCCCCGCCGGCAAAGGCATCGCGCCAGGTCAGGCCGTTGGCCCGTAGGATCAAGGCATTGATGGCGGTGTTCACCGTCAGGCTTAAAACAATCAACAATATCAATTCAATAGCGTGGTCGAGAATGAAGGCGAAATCAACCAGCATGCCAATGGCGATGAAAAATGCCCCCATGAACACCACGCGAAAGCCATTGAGGCTGGTTTCCACCCAGTGCGTTTCGCGCGTGGCATGCACGATCATCCCGGCCAGAAACGCGCCCAGCGCCGCCGACAGCGAAAACAGGCCCGTTAGCGTCGCCAGACCAAAACAGACCGCCAGCGAGTACAGCACCTGAAGCTCTGGATCGCGGCGCACAAGCTGCCGAAATGGCAGCGAAAATGTCCCCACACGCCCCAAAACCACCAAAATCAGGATCACCGCAACAGCGCCGATGATCTGCTGCACCATATGCGGCTCGTCGCCGGCAGCCGCGCCGAAAAAGGCGAGAATGATCATCATCGGCACCAGCGCAATGTCCTGTGCGATCAAAATCGCCATCACCGAACTGCCCGGTTCTTTGGTCAGACCGCCGCTGTCCTGGATCATGCGCAAAATCACCGCGGTGCTCGAGAGCGCCAGCACAAAACCGATCAGCAGGCTGCGGCCGTAGGGCCAGCTGAAAATCCAACCCAGCAGAAAGGCAACCCCTACCGATATCAGGATCTGTGCCCCAGTGCCCAGCAGCGCGATCCGCCACATGCCGGTGAGTTTTTCCAGCGAGATTTCCAGCCCGATCAGGAACAGGAGCAAAATCACCCCCACCTCGCCCAGCCGCGCCAGGAACGAACGGTCCTCGACAAAGCCGAGTATTTCTGGCCCCAGCACCACACCGGCAAGGATATAGCCGATGATCAGGGGTTGCTTGATCCACCGCGCCGTTATCGCCAGCGCCAGCGCAACCAAAACAATAACGACAAAGGTAGGCAGTGTCGGGTCAAGATGCATGGGATGTCGGGCCAGAAACCGGGGGGCCGTGGTCGATCAACAGGGTAAAAAAGTCGTGGCTGAGCGATTGCTGTAGTTCGCCGCACTGATCGACCGGGCAGAACAAATGCACGGTAAAGGTGGGCCGCCCTTCGTTCGAGGTGCCCACATCCACACGCGGTTCTGCGGGTGGCAGATCCACGCCCACCTTGCGCCGGATCGAGCTGAGATAGCGTTCGGCCACCGGGCGAAATTCGCGGCATCGGTCGCGCACCTTTTCGCTGAGCCGCGCGTCAATCGCCATCACATCGGCCCCGTAATCGGCCACCAGTTTGAAATGATGATGCGTATATCGCCGCCACAAATTGTCATTGCGCACGGTGCCCGTCAGCAACTGGCTGTTGGGGATGACAATGGTTTTGCCGGTGAATTTGCCGCCCTCGCCGTCCAGCTCGGCCAGTTCAGTGGCCAGCAGGTTCAACTCCAGCACTTCGCCGCGCTCATGGTTGATCTCCACCCAGTCGCCAATGTCAAAGGGCTTGGCAATCGCCCGCCAAAACGCGCCGCTGATGCACAAAATCAGCTCTTTGGTGGCGATCACAATCGCCACCGCAAAGGCGGTGATCGACAGGGCAAAATCGGACAGCGCCGGCGCCCAGATAAACACAAGCCCCAACAGGCTTAAAAACACGGTCACATTGCGGGTGAGCGCCAAAAGCTTGCGTTCGGTTGCGCTCAGGCTGTCTTTGTTGCGCCATATCAAACCCGTGACAATCCAGCGCAGCACAAACAGACTAGCCACCAAAACCAGCGATACCGCAATCGGCCGGATCAGATCAGGCGGGATGTTCGGCATGACCTAAGATGCTCCCTCAATCATTAAGGCAGGCGCGGTCACTCGCCCCCGGATTTGCGAAACTCGACATCTGAATTCGCGACCATCCACAAAAAGGCCGCATAGGCCGCCACATTCTGGTCGAGGTCGGCGGGCTTCAGCTTGTCCAGTGTATCATCGGGCGTGTGGTGCAGGTCGAAATAATCGGTTCCGTCCTGATCAAGACCAAAACCCGGCACACCCAAACGGTTGATCGGGATCAGGTCCGGCCCGCCCGCAGACGCAGCAACGCGCCGGGCAATCCCGAGGGGTGCCAGAACCGTCATCATCTGGTCGATCAGGGCATTGCCCGCGTCCGACACATCGGCCGAAACCCGGTAAATCCGCCCGCCACCAAAGTCTGATTCGGCCCCGATGATGTGCTTGTCAAGATTGGCCTTGTGCCGTTCGGCATAGGCAAAGCCGCCCAAAAGGCCCACTTCTTCCGCCCCCCAATGCACAAGCCTGATAGTGCGCCGGGGCTTGAGGCCCTGATCAAGAATAAGCTTGGCCGCCGCCGTGGTAATGGCCACGCCCGCGCCGTCATCCACGGC
>JASBSO010000185.1 GCA_030148905.1 Kordiimonadaceae bacterium
GGTACCGATCACATTCATTCCGGGCGACGGGGGCAAGGATCTGCTGTCGCGGTTGGGGATTCCGTCGGGCACGATTTTGCCCGCCGATCAGCTTTTCGGTGATGCCGACCTTGGCTCGCGCGAACTGGGCGGCACCTTTGCGCTGGATATCGACCTGGACTTTGACATTTTGACCCAGGAAAGCGCGCTCTTTACCCTGGGGCGCATTCAGGACGCGGTGGAAACAACGCAGCGCGCCTTCCGGTCGCTTTTCCCGAGCCCGCTTGCCGATTTGCTCGATAACCCCACACCGACCGGCACCGCCAGCCCGGCGACACTGGCCCGGATCGCCAACCTGACCGACGGGCTTGTCCGGCTGCAGGCGGCAGGGCTGGGAACAGGCGGTTTGAGCTTGACGCTTTAGGGTCAGGCCCCATTCATCTGATCGTTTCAGCAGGGATGGATTGTGTCGCTGGGCAGGAGATAAGGTGCAGGAATATTGGTATATTTCAAACCTTATCGACGCATCCCAGCGGCACAATCGGCCCTGCCCGCAGGGACGGCACAGGACAGGCATCTGATGCGATATTCAAGCTTGAAAAGGAGGCAACCCCTTTTCTGCGCTTGAAATCTGTCACCTGTTCTGTCCTGTGTCGTCTGAACCGGACCATATGAATGGGGCCTGACCCTAAGCCGGAGTGCACCGCGCGAAGGGAAGGCTGCAAATGCCCGCAGCGCATATCGGAGCGGGCAGGCTGAATCATAGGGCCTGCATCAAGACAGCCTGCGTTGCGACATGCCGCATCAACACGCCCATAGACCAAGCGGCAGTTCCGCCCCAGCCATGCATGTCATCGCTATATAAGGAAAATCCTCAGTTGGGGGTCTGCGGGAATGAGCGCACGATTGGGGGTCGAGTAAATATTAACCCATTCCCGCACCCCCAACTAAGGAGTGCTTGTATATACGCAAGCCCGATGCCATAATTGGCATTCGGTAAAATACCAATAAAATCATAGACTTAAAAATTCATGGAAATTTCCAATATCTAGTTTTATCACATTGATAATTATATATTCTCTTTTTGATAAATATTTTATCATTATGATGAAAATAGACTGAAAATCTACCCGTGCGCGCCCTGTAAGGATTAACCATTGTGAGCTTTGGGGATTTGCGCGATATTTTTGACCAAACAGACGACCGAGTGTTTTATGCGACAGATTTTTTCCGCCTTTTTGATCAGCTTTTTGGCGTTGGTGGCCGTGCCGCCTGTCTCGGCGCAGGACGGCGAGGGCGATTCTGCCCGCTACAGCATCGATCTTGATCCGCTGTTTTTCAATATCATCCAACGCGGACGTGTGCGCGGGCGCGTACAGATTGACCTGACAATGGAATTGATGGACAGCCGCGACTTTGAAGATATTTCGGAGCGCGTACCGCAGCTGCGCTCGGATATTCTCACGGCGCTGACCACGCTGGCGCGCGACCGGATGAGCCCCAACGCGCCGATCAACCCCGATGTGGTGGTCGCTTTTCTGCAGCCGGTGGTGGATTACCGTGTTGGCCCCGACCGGGTGAACCTGTATGTGACCAATGCCTTGATAACGCCCAAATAAGACTTTGGGTGAATATTGCTGCGCCGCACAAACACAAAATTGTCATTTCTCCTTATATTTCGGGCGTTTGCGACGATTTTGCGCACCCTTTTTCTTGACCTTCGTTAATATTTATTTAAGCCTAGCCGCTCTTTGCCCCAGACCGCTGGGGCAGATGGTGTGGAGGGAAATCATGAAAATAAACCGTCTTAGTGCGGCCACCGCATTGACAGCGGGATGCCTTGCGGCATCGTTTACGTCGCCTGTCGTCGCGCAGGATCAGGATATTGTCGTTGAAGAAGTTGTTGTCACCGGCACCTATCTGCGCGGGAAGCGTCAGGAAGATAGCGGATCGCCGCTTGCTGTGGTCGACTCGACCCAGCTGAACAATATCGGTGCAACAACCATCGCCGATCTTGTGCAAACATTGACCATCAATACAGGGTCACAAAACAACCCCGATGCCTTTACCCAGGGGTCAACCACGGGTACGGCGAACTTTAACCTGCGCGGCCTTGGTATTGCCTCGACGCTGGTTCTCTTGAACGGTCGCCGCCAGGTGGTCACCGCATCGGTTGACAATGACGGCGTGCAATTTGTCGACACCAACTCGCTGGTGCCGCAAATCGCCATCGGCCGAATTGAAATTGTGAAGGATGGTGCGGCGGCGCTTTACGGCTCGGACGCCGTGGCGGGCGTGGTGAACATCATCACGGACGACAATTTTGAAGGCTTTGCCACGTCGGCGCGCTATCAGGCGGTGACCGATGAAGGCAGCCAGCGCGACCTGCTGTTCCAGGCGAAATATGGCTATCAGGCCGAGAATTTCAGCCTGTTGCTGGCCGCCAGTTATCTGGACCGCACGGCGCTGACCACCGAAGAGCGGCGGTTGAGTCTGGTTGAAAATGACGATTCGGTTCTGGGGAATCCCGGTGCGTTCTTTGGCACTGGACTGGGTGCAATTCCACCCGGTATCCCCTTTGTTGATCCAACGGGTTGTACCGAATTTGGTGGCCTTTTGACCCCACTTGCCCCGCCTGTGAATGGCCTGCAGCCGGGTTTCTGTGGCTTTGATTTTGGTGACTTCTTCAATCTTGTACCAGAGGAAGAGCGCTTCCAGGCCTATGCTGCCTTTGACTATCAGTTCAGTGAAGCCGCTGAATTGCGTGTTGAAGCATCATATGCAGACAATGAAGCACTGCGCGGCAACTCGCCGACCTTCCCGTTCCTGCAAACGGCACTGGTCAGCGCTGAGAACCCCTTCAACGTCTTTGGCGAGCCGGTGGTGTTCTTTGGTCGGGCGATCGGCAATGGCGGGTCGGTCTCGCCGCAGATTACCGAGAATGAAACCTTCCGGATCAGCGCAAGCCTGGCGGGCGATATCACCGACCAATGGCGTTATGATGTGGCCTTCACCTACGCCGAAAATGATCATTTCCGGTCGACCGAAGACACACTGACGCAAGAGTTTCAGGCGGCGCTGTCGACGGGCTTGAACGGCGAGTTTTTCAACCCCTTTGCCACCAGCTTCACGGTTGCCCCCAACAGCCCGGCGCTGATTGACGCGATCATTGGTGAAAACACCAACGACGCGGTGTCGGAATTGATCGTGGTTGATGCGGTGTTGTCGGGCGAGGTGTTTGAACTGCCGGCTGGCCCGGTTGGCCTGGCGGTCGGGTTCCAATACCGCGACGAAAGCCTGTCGTCTGATCTGGACGCCGATACCAATGCCGGCAATTTCGGCTTTTTGGCGCCGACGCCGATTCCGGACTTCTCCAGCAGCCGGTCGCCTTATGCCTTCTTTGCCGAGGTGTTGGTCCCGATCACCGAAGAGCTTGAGTTCTCTGGCGCGCTGCGTTTTGAGGATTATGGCGGCACCATTGGTGACACGCTCGATCCAAAATTCTCATTGAATTGGCGGCCCTTGCCCGAGCTGACACTGCGTGGGTCTTTCTCCACCAGTTTCCGGGCGCCGTCGACCTTCCAGCAATTTGGCGTCAATACCAGCTTGAACCAGGTCACCGACCCGCTGGGCGGTACCGCCTTTGCTGCGGTTCAAACGCTGGTTCCCGGTCCCGAGGGCCGCGATATTGCACCTGAGCAGTCCGAAGCCTTCAACTTCGGTCTCAGCTGGGCGCCGATCGACGGGTTGAACATCGATCTCGATTATTTCGACTTCTCGTTCGACGATGCGATTGTCACCACCAGCTTCCAGGAAGTGGTCAATGCCGACCCAACGGGGCCTGCGGTGATCCGAAGCGCTGCGGGTACCATTCTTCAGGTCAATGTTGACTTTGAAAATGCGTCGACCATCGACACCAACGGCCTGGATTTGCGGATCAACTACGACATCGACACCGATGTCGGGACGATCACCCCGTTTTTCGACGGCACGTGGGTCTTCGGCTTTGATTTCGTCACCGCCTCGGGCACCGATGTTGACGGCCTTGGCAGCCGGAACTTTGCCCTGCTCGGTGTCGGCAGTCGCCCGTCGCCCGAGTTCCGGTTCAACACCGGTATTTCTTATGCCACAGCCCTGCACGAGGCGCGCTTCTTCGTGCGCTATATCGACGGGCTCGATGACAATGAGAACCCAGGCAACACGATCGACAGCTTTACCACGGTTGACGCGCAATATGCGCTGAACCTCGGTGAAGTGGTTGACGGCCTGGACGGTGCGCGGCTGACGCTGGGTGCGATCAACCTCTTTAACGAGGATCCGCCCTTTGTCGCGACCAATGGCGGCTTTGAATCGCGCCTGCACGACCCGCGCGGCCGGGTCTTCTATGTCGAACTGGGCTACCAGTTCTAAGGCACAAGACCTTTTGCAAGATTTGAGAGGGGAGGCTTCGGCCTCCTCTTTTTTTATGCGTGCGTTCTCCTTTCTGGGTACACCCGCACCGCCATGTGGTTTTGCTGCACTGCATGATGACGCAAATACGCAACAATCCCGAACAAAGTGTCGGTTAAAGGCGCGCGGTGCAGCTGTGCCGGGGCTTGCGCGCTTGACGCTATTTTTCGCGTGTAGCACGCTCAGCCGGTGATATGCGGATGGGAAACCGCAGAAAATATAATGTTCGTGAGGGGAGACTCTATGAAATCGATGCTTTTTGCCGGCACGGCAATCGCCAGCCTTGCACTTTCAACCGGTGTGGCAGCACAAGACCAGGATCAGGATCGCGGCAACGCCAGTTTTGTCGTTGAAGAAGTTGTGGTCACCGCGCAAAAGCGGGAATCGACCCTGTTGGAGACGCCAATCGCCGTGACCGCGATTGCCGGGGCCGAGGTCAGCCGCGCCCAGGCGCGCGACATTCGCGATATTGAAACGCTGGTGCCGTCGTTGCAGGTCAACACCTTTGCCGCCCCGTCAAACACCGCCTTTTCCATTCGCGGCGTTGGCTCATCGACCTTCAACTTCGGGATCGAACCCGCCGTGGGCGTGTTTGTAGACGGGATTTACCGTGCGCGGAACGGCGCCTCGATCAACGACTTTCTGGGGCTGGAGCGCGTGGAAGTGCTGCGCGGCCCGCAGTCGACCCTGTTTGGGAAAAACACCACCGCCGGTGTGATCAACTTCATCACCAAGCGTCCCAATGCCGAAGAATGGGAAGTGGAAGGCGAAGCGACATACGGCAATTTTGATGCGGTCGTGCTGAAGGCCGGTGTGTCCGGCCCGCTGATCGAAGATGTGCTGTCGGTACGGATCGACGGCAACTTCAACCAGCGCGACGGCTTTGTGGAAAACCTTTCCACCGGCGAAGATCTCAACGAGCGCGACCGCTTTGGCTTCCGCGGTCAGTTGTTGTGGACGCCCAGCGACGAACTGACGGTGCGCCTGATCGCCGACTATAACGACATCGCCGAGGATTGCTGTGCTGCCGGGTTCCTCACCCTGCCGGGTGCGCCGATTTTGGCGGCCTTTGGCGGCAATGTGCCGCCCATTGACCCGAACGAGCGTATTGTCGCGGTCAATGACGGTGTCTTTACCGACCTGGAAAATTACGGCTTTTCGGCGCAGATCGATTATGACTTTGGTGATTTCACGGTCACCTCCACTACGGGCTTCCGGGTGTTGAACGAATTGCAGCTGATCGACAGTGACTTCACCGATCTCGAGCTGGCCTTCCCGCGCACCATCGATCAGGGCTATGACACCTTTACGCAGGAAATCCGCTTTGCCTCCAACGGCTCCAACATCGTCGACTGGCAGTTTGGTGCTTATTATTTCGACCAGGATCTGGATACCAACAACCAGACCATTTTTGCGCCGCTTGGCCGCCCGGTGTTGGATGCGCTGGCGGGCGGCGGCATTTCGGGGCTAGAGGCCTCGCTTGGCCTGCCTGCGGGCACCTTCTTCGCGCCGGGCCAGGGGCAGCTGCAATCGCTCTATGAGCAAGGCAACCAAAGCTATTCCTTCTTTGCGCAGGCCGACTGGCACGTGACCGACCGCCTGACCATTTCGGGCGGGTTGCGTTATGTGGTCGATGAAAAAGACGTGGTGTCGAACATTGTGATCGACGACCCGTTCGCTGCCCTTGATCTGGTGCAAATCGGCGCGGGCGGGATTTCGGCCGCCACCGGTATTCCGATCGAATTGCTGCTGGACCCGGCCAATTTCTCCAACGGGCTGATCGACAGTTTGGTTGCGCCCTTTGGCTTGACGGCTGATGCGGTCAATCCGCTGAACCCGGCGGCCAACCCGGCGCTGGGCCTGGCGGCGCTTCAGCTGTTCCCGCCGGCCCCGAATGTGGACGCCGACCGCGAGGACGACGCGTTGACCGGCAATGTCACCATTGCCTATGACCTGTCGGACACCACCAATGTCTATGTCAACTATTCACGCGGCTTTAAGGGCGGCGGTTTCTCGCTTGACCCGGGTGCGGCGCGCGTGGGGGCGATCGACTTTGAACCCGAGACCGCAGATGCCATCGAGCTGGGCCTGAAAGGCCGGTATTTCGATGGCCGCGTGCAGATCAATGCCGCCGGTTTCTGGCAGGAAGTGGACGACTTCCAGCAGTTCATCTTTGTCGGCTCCAGCTTCTTCCCGGCCAATGCGGGCATCCGCACCGCCGGTCTGGAATTTGAAGCCACCTGGGCGGTCTCGCCAGAGCTGACGGTGACCTCGGGCTTTACCTGGCTGGCGACGAACGAGTTTACCGAGTTTGAAAACGCACCATGCCCCTCAAATTTTGAAGACTTCCCGCAGTGTGAACTGACCGTATTGCCGGGGTCGATCACCCCCATTCCGGTGCAGGACCTCTCGGGCGTTGAGCAGGCGGGCTTCCCCGACTTCTCGGGCGTGACGACGATCAACTACCGCACGTCGATTACCGATGATCTGGACTTCTTTGCACGGGCGGAAATCGCCTACAATACGAGCTATTTCATCGTCACCAGCCTCGACCCGAACCAGTTCAACGAAGCCTTCTTCCCCGTAGGGGCAAGCTTTGGTTTTGCTGACGCCGACGGGGACTGGCAGATCCAGTTCTGGGGCCGGAACATCTTCCAAGAGGAATATTTCCAGTCCTCCTTCCCGAACCCGATCGGCCTTGGCATCAACGCCTATCCGAACGACCCACGGACCTACGGCGTCACCCTGAGCTTTAATCTCTAAACCGGCTTAGGCGAGAAACATTATGGGCGGGGTGCTGAGTGCGCCTCGCCCTTTTCTATGTCTGCCGAGCACCGCTTTGCCCAGTCGCGGGCATCGCGCAGTTTTGCGCGTCGCCAGCGGTACCAAAGATAGAGGAAAAGGACATAAAGGATCAGGAATGTGATGCCGACGGGCCATTCGAGCCCGGCAAGCTGCGCTTTATCGCGCATTCCGAGTGCAAAGGCGCCCACAAGCACGCCAATAATGCTAAGGGCCTGTGCGACAAGTTGCATGACCACCAACAAGATAAGATCAATCGTCAGGGGGGTTGCGCCGTAGCGCTGGATATAGGCTTGAATGGCGCGTGCGCGGGCCTTCAGCCTCAATGCGCCTCGCCCCAATTGTCGCCGACCCCGGCTTCGACCAGAAGCGGTACCGATAGATCGGCGGCGGGCACAGCGGCGTGCTCCATCGTCTCGGTAATCACCTTTATCGCGGCATCGATGTCGCTGTCTGCCGCCTCGAACACCAGTTCATCGTGCACCTGCAGCAGCATGCGCACGTCGGTTAGCCCCGCGTCCTCGAGTGCGGCGTCCATACGGATCATCGCGCGGCGAATGATATCGGCCGCGGAGCCCTGAATCGGCGCGTTGATCGCGGCGCGTTCGCCGAAGCCGCGCTGCATCGGGTTTTTGTCGGTCAGCGCCCGGATATGGCATTTGCGGCCAAAGAGTGTGGTGACATAGCCATGCTCTTTGGCAAAGGCGATGGTGTCGTCCATATAGCGGCGGATGCCGGGGAATTTTTCAAAATAGGCGTCGATATAGTCCTGGGCTTCCCCGCGCCCGATCTTGAGTTGCCGGGCCAGGCCAAAGGCCGAAATCCCATAAATAATGCCGAAATTGATCGCCTTGGCGCGGCGGCGCACCATCGGGTCCATGCCGTCCATCGGAACGTTGAACACCTCCGACGCGGTCAGCGCGTGAATGTCCACCCCTTCGGCAAAGGCGTCCTTCAACGGGCCGATGTCGGCGATGTGCGCCAGAAGCCGCAGCTCGATCTGGCTATAGTCGGCGGCGACCAGTTTGCGGCCCTTGGGGGCGACAAAGGCGGTGCGGATTTTACGACCTTCCTCGGTGCGGATCGGGATGTTCTGCAAATTGGGGTCGTTCGACGACAGGCGCCCCGTTGTGGTGGATGCCATGTGAAAGCTGGTGTGCACGCGCCCCGTTTTGGCATTGATGTCGCGCTGCAGCGCATCGGTATAGGTCGATTTCAGTTTGGCGAATTGCCGGTATTCGATCACCTTTTCGGGCAATGTATGCCCTTCGGCGGCGAGGCGCTCCAGCACATCCACATTGGTGGTCCATGCCCCGGTTTTGGACGATTTTTTGCCGCCCTTCAGGCCCATTTCGTCGAACAGAATTTCGCCCAGCTGCTTGGGCGAATTGATGTTGAACGGATGGCCGGCGAGCGTGTGAATTTCGCCCTCCAGCGTGTCGAGTCCCGCCTGAAATTCAGCCGACAGCTTACCAAGCGTGCCCGCATCGACCAAAATACCCGCGCGCTCCATTTTGGCAAGGACGGGGGCGAGCGGGCGCTCCAGCCGTTCATAAACGGTTTTGGCCCCCTCGGCGGCGAGGCGCGGTTTGAGGATAGTGGCCAGTCTCAGCGTGATATCGGCGTCTTCGGCGGCATATTTGGTGGCGGCGTCGATATCCACCAGGTCAAAGGTCACCTGCGCTTTGCCGGTGCCCGCCACCTCTTTATACGCCACCGGTGTGTGGTCGAGATAGAGGCCCGACAGCTCGTCCATGCCGTGGCTGTGCTTGCCGGCGTCGAGCGCGTACGACATCAGCATGGTGTCGTCGATGGGGGTGATCTCGACGCCTTCATTGGCGAGGATCGACAGGTCGTATTTCAGATTTTGCCCCACTTTGATGATGCCGGGATCACGCAGCATGGGGGCAAGCGCCGCCAGCACCGCCGCTTTGTCCAACTGGTCAACGGGGCCGTCGAGCAGCGGGTCGCGCGCGCGGTGCCCCACGGGGATATAACACGCCTCGCCCGGTGTGACGGCCAGGCTGATCCCCACCAGTTCGGCGTCCATGATGCGCAGCGAGGTCGTCTCGGTGTCGATAGCCACCACCTTGGCGGCGGCGCATTTCTGCACCCAGCGGTCAAGATCCTCTTTGGTGCGCACACAGTCATAAGTCACGTCTTTGACCAGCAGCGGGTCATCGCCCGCACCGGTTTCCGCGTCGCCGCCACCAAGCGAAACCCCATAATGCTGGGCAACGCGCGCCTTCAATGAGCGGAAGCTTTGTTCGTCAATAAATTTGCCCAGTGCGTCAGCGTCGGGCTCGCGCCGGGTAAACGCGTCCAGATCAACCGGCACCGGCACGTCGGTCTTGAGCGTTACCAGGTCGCGGCTGACCCGCGCCATCTCGGCATTGTCGATCAGTGTTTGGCGGCGCTTGGGCTGCGGAATGTCCTCTGCCCGGTCCAACAGGCCGTCCAGGTCGCCGTATTCGTTGATCAGCTGCGCTGCGGTTTTGATGCCGATGCCCGGCACGCCGGGCACATTGTCGACACTGTCACCGGCGAGCGCCTGCACGTCGATCACCCGGTTGGGGCCGACGCCAAATTTTTCCATGACGCCGTCAATGCCGCGGCGCACATTTTTCATCGTATCAAACAGCGTGGTGCCGGTGTCGACCAGCTGCATCAGGTCCTTGTCGGACGACACAATCGTGACCTGCCAGCCCTTGTGACGTGCTGCGCGGGTATAGGTGGCGATAATATCGTCGGCTTCATAGCCTTCCATCTCCAGCTGCGGCACGCCGAACGCCTCGCATGCCTCGCGGATGATGGGGAATTGTGGCACCAGGTCTTCGGGCGCGGGCGGGCGGTGCGCCTTATAGTCGGGGTAAATGTCGTTACGGAAGGACGTGCGCCCGGCGTCAAAAATGCACGCCAGATGGCTGGGCCGTTCGCCGTCATTAAGGTCCAGCAGCAGCTTCATCAGCATCTGGCTAAAGCCGTATACGGCCTTCACCGGTGTGCCGTCGGGTCGGGTCATGTCGCCCCGAATGGCATGATAGGCGCGGAAAATATAACCCGAGCCGTCAATCAGATAGAGATGCTCGCCCTGGCTGTCCTGGTCGCTCACAGCGCCGACCTCAGTCGGCAGTGTCGGCAGGCCCGCCCGCCAAAATAAACAGACGGTCGCAATACGGGCATTCCACCTTGCCGTCCTTGCCCATGTTCAAATAAATCCGCGGATGACCAAGCGGGCCTTGGTCGCCGTCACAGCTGACGCGCTGGGCTTCGACACGAACGGTTTCTGGGGCTTCAATCGACACCGGGCTGACCTCATGACTGAGCGAAGAAGAGACGCCATGATGTAAAGCCAAATCGAGGCGTGTGCAAGAGAGCGCGGCGAATTAGAGGCTTTTCGTTATGGCGTATTTCATCGTGCAAGCTAGACTGGCATCATTAGATGTGTTGCGTCTGTTTTGGTTGTCTGCGTATGGCGCAAAGACAAAGCGCGAACGATGAAACCACAAAAGCGCATCAGAATGTTTCGGGGAATTTGGCGGTTGAGCTGCAGCGCTTTTGTCGTGCTGCTGGTTTGCGAAATATTGTCTTGGCGTTCGGGTCAGCTTTTCTTTTACATTGAAGGGCTCAAAGACATTGCGATGGTTATAGCGTCCTTTGCACTCATAGGTCTTTGTTTTCTCTGCATTTTGCACAAGCGGCACCGCATTGCCACTGTGGCCGAGGCGGCGGGGGTTGGCGTGCTGATGACAGTTTTGACATTCTCTGCCCCCCATGTTTATGACAAAACGACCCTACCGAACGGAACGCAGGTTGTCCTTGTTAGAGGTATTACAGACGGCCTGAATTATCTGGATGTGTATCCCGCCCGGCGACAGCTTGGCCGTGTTGGGCCTTTATTGGCGTGACTGGCAGTAACGAGGATCATGTCGCAGACCACGGGCTCAGTTTGTCTCCATCAACCCGTGGCCTTGACGTTGAAATCCGCAGCACGCTAGGCGTCGTCGACCGAATTCCGTTAAGCGCTAAGGCCGTTGCAGCAGCTTTTTCAGGCAAGCCGTGCCTTGGTATCTGATCTTATCAGCGTAGTGATTATCGATGCCCGCTGAATTTATATTTTTTTCGCCCGGTACAGGTGCAAAATTTTGTAGCGGTTTTGCCGGGGTTTTCCTTTTGGCTGGGCGTTCCTATATTGAGGCCTCAGCCGCACGCGCTTATACGCCAACCAAAGGATGCCCAATGACCGAATTTGCCATTGATATTCAGGGCCTGACCAAGGTCTATAAGGGCCGCGGCGGCGCGCCGGACAAGCACGCGCTGAAGGGCATTGACCTTCAGGTGCCGCGCGGGTCGATCTTTGGTCTTTTGGGCCCCAACGGTGCGGGCAAGTCTACCACCATCAATATTCTGGCCGGCCTGGTGAACAAAACGGCGGGTAGCGCCGCGATCTGGGGCTTTGATATCACCCAAAACCCCCGTAATGCCCGCGCCTCCATCGGCATTGTGCCGCAAGAGCTGTCCTTCGATGCATTTTTCACCCCGCGCGAAATGCTGGAGGTGCAGGCAGGCATGTACGGCGTGCCCAAATCCGAGCGCCGCACTGACGAGCTGTTGGCCGCTGTGCGGCTGACCGAGCAGGCCGATGCCTATGCGCGTACGCTGTCGGGCGGGATGAAGCGCCGCCTGCTGGTGGCCAAAGCGATGGTGCACCGGCCGCCGATTTTGGTGCTGGACGAGCCCACGGCGGGCGTCGATATCGATCTGCGCCGCCAGCTTTGGGACTATGTCCGCGAGCTGCACGCGGGCGGCACCACCATTGTGCTGACCACCCATTATCTCGAAGAGGCGGAAGAGCTGTGCGACGAGATCGCCATCATCAACCACGGCGAGGTGGTGTGCTGCGAGCCGACACAGCAGCTGTTGACCCATATCGACGAAAAAGAGGTGATTGTGCACCTCAAGGCCCCGCTGGATACGCTGCCGCCGGTACTGGCCGCGCTCGATGCCCAGCTGGCGGCGCCCGACCGGCTGACCATCCCGCTCAAACGCGGCCAAACCGACATTGCCGGAGTGATGCGCGCGGTGCTCGATGCCGGGGTCGGCATTCATGACATCTCGACGCAGGAGTCGGACCTGGAGGATATTTTCCTGCAGCTGACCCGCGCCCCCATCAACACCGACGCGGCGGCATGAGACGCGACTATGACGTTCTGATCGTTGGCTCGGGCGCGGCCGGGCTGACGGCGGCCTTGAAGCTGGCCAAACACTGCCGGGTTGGGGTGCTCTCCAAGGGTGAATTGTGGGCGGGCAGCACCAACTGGGCGCAGGGCGGTATCGCCGCCGTGCTCGAATCAACCGACAGTCTGGAAAGCCATGTCGACGACACGCTGATCGCCGGGGCAGGCCTGTGTGACAAGGATGTGGTGCGCTATGTGGTGGAACACGGGCGCGGCGTGATCGACGACCTGACCCACTGGGGGGTGCCGTTTGACAAGGCCGACAGCGCCGCCGAAGACGGCTACGGCTTTCATCTGACGCGCGAAGGCGGGCACAGCCACCGCCGCATTGTCCACGCGGCCGACGCCACGGGCCGCGCTGTGCAAACCACGCTGGACGACCGCGTGCTGGCCGAGCCCAATATCGATATTCTCACCGGCTATGCCGCCATTGATGTGATCACGAGCCGGCACTTGACCGAAAAAGCCGGCCACACTGACCGCGCTTACGGCGTCTATGCGCTCAATATCCAGGCAGGCCATGTGGAAGTGCTGACCGCGCGCGCGACGATTTTGGCCACGGGCGGGGCGAGCCGGGTGTATCTCTATTCCTCCAACCCTGACGGCAGCACCGGCGACGGCATTGCCATGGCGTGGCGCGCCGGGTGCCGGGTGGCGAATATGGAGATCAACCAGTTTCACCCCACCTGCCTTTATCACCCTGGCGCCAAAACCTATCTGATCACCGAGGCGATG
>JASBSO010000192.1 GCA_030148905.1 Kordiimonadaceae bacterium
TCGCTTTTGGGCTGATTTTGTCGGCGGCGGCGCACCGGCACATCCCTTTGGCCCCAAAAGGCAGCGGGCTTGGCTAGAAATTTCTGCAGGTCAACGATTTTACCTTGACCGCAAAGTGAAATGTTATTTAGTAACGTTCCCGAACGACACGTCGGGGAGTTTTCCATGAAATATCTAATGACCTCAGCGTCGCTGATCGCCGTTACTGTTGCGGCCTCAGCGCAAGATCAACGCAGCGTCCAGCACGACGAATATATCGAAGAACTGGTCGTCACATCGGACCCGCTGCGCAAAACCACGCGGCAATCGCTGCAGGGTACGCAGATTTTGGCAGGCGAAGACCTGTCGCGCGCATTGGCGGCCACCATCGGCGACACACTAGACCGCCTGCCCGGTGTTGCGCAAACGGGCTTTGGTCCGGGCGCAAGTCGCCCGATCATTCGCGGCCTTGGCGGCGACCGTATTCGCGTGCTGGTCAACGGGGTTGGCACCATTGATGCTTCGACCACCTCGCCAGACCATGCGGTTGCAAGCGACCTATCGAACGCCGAACGCGTCGAGGTCATTCGCGGGCCCGCAACCCTGATTTACGGCAACAATGCCTCGGGCGGTGTGGTCAACGTGCTGGACGGACGCATTCCCACCCAGTTGCCCGATGACGGCTTGTCCGGGTCTTCGGGCCTGACCTACGGCACCAACGCCGATGAGATTTTGGGCAATGTCGGGGCTACCGCGTCCTTCGGCAACAATATCGCCATCCATGTCGACGGCTTTTTACGGGAAACCGATGATATCGATATTCCTGGTTTTGCACGGTCTGACGCGCTCCAGGCAGCGGTGCCGCTTGAAGACGGCGAAGAAGAAATTCAAGACAATCTTCCCAATTCCGATCAGCAGAATTTTGGCGGAAATGTCGGCATCAGCTGGATCGATGACCGCGGCTTTTTCGGCGTTTCGGTTGGCTATCTCGACAATAATTACGGCATCCCCGCCGAGCTTGAAGGCGAGGAAGAAGGGGGCGACGGTGAAGAGGAAGAAGGCGGTGTTCGCATCGACATCGAGCAAATCCGTTTTGATGTCGCTGGTGACCGCAGCTTTGACGGGTTCATTGAAACCGCGCGCCTGCGCTTTGGCTATGCCGATTATGACCAGCAAGAGCTGGAAGGCGACGAGGTTGGCACGCTTTTCCTGAATGACGGCTGGGAAGGTCGCCTGGAACTGGCGCACGCACCGATTGGCGCACTGCAGGGTGTGTTCGGTGTGCAGCTGCGCAGCCGCGACTTTGCCGCCATCGGCGAAGAGGCTTTCGTTCCCGCCAATGAGCAGTTCCAATATGGCTTTTTCCTGGTGGAACGCGCTGAGCTGGGCGACTGGAACTTTGAAGGCGGTCTGCGCTTTGAATTTCAGGATAATGACCTGGAAGACGATAGCCTGTCACGCTCGTTCTTCGGCTTCAGCGCGTCGGCTGGATCCAGCTATGCGCTGAGCGAAACCACCAGCCTGACGGGAAGCGTGTTCTACACCGAGCGCGCGCCTAACCCGGAGGAGCTGTTTTCGGGCGGGCCGCACCTGGCGACCTTCACCTTTGAGGTCGGCGACCCGAACCTGCAGGAAGAAACCTCGATCGGGGGTGAGCTTGGCCTGCGCTGGCAAACCGACTGGGCGCGGGCAACGGCCAATGTCTATTACACGTCTTATGACGACTATATCGTTGACCTGTTCACGGGCGAGCTTGACCCCGATGAGGGCGCACTTCCAGTCGCGCAGTTCAGCAATCAGGATGCTGAATTTTATGGCTTTGAATTTGATGCCAGCTTCACGATTTATGAGTTTGGCAACGACCATATCGACCTGGATATCGGGGCAGATTTTGTCCGTGCGCAGCTGACCGACATTGACGCCGATGTGCCGCGGATTCCGCCGCTGAGCCTCAAGGCGGGCCTGAGCTATCACTCGGACCGGTTTGATATCCGTATCGACGGGGAATATGCCGACGATCAAAATCGCATTTTCTCAGATGATGTGGTGTTGCCAGTGGGCGTGTCGTCGTTTGAATTTCCAACCGACAGTTATTTCCTGCTGAATGCGGCGGTCGATTACCGGCCGTTTGACGATCAGGATATCACCCTGTCGTTTCAGGCGCGGAACATCACCGACGACGAAGTGCGGTTGGCATCCTCCTTCCTGCGCGAATTTGTCCCGCAGCAAGGCTTTGATGCACGCTTTTCGATCCGCGTTGGGTTCTAACAGCGCTTTTCAGGCGGCGCAGGATCGTCTAGGTTTGGACCTGTATAACCTTTAAGGACCCTTATGCAGGCCCACAACCATAGCCACTGTATCGATGCCGCCCTGGAAACCGCAGAAAGCCTCTGCGCCAAGCGCGGTACGCGGCTGACCGATATTCGCCGCCGGGTTCTGGAAATGGTCTGGCAGGGGCATAAGGCGGTGAAAGCCTATGACCTGTTGGACCAGCTTTCGGCGGACGGCATTTCGGCAAAACCGCCGACGGTTTACCGGGCGCTGGATTTTCTGATCACCGAAGGCCTGGTGCACAAAATCGAGTCGATGAACGCTTATGTGGGCTGTCCGCACCCAGACGACGATCATGTCAGCCAGTTTTTGATCTGCGATCAATGCGAGGCGATCCAAGAGGTGAACAGCGCGGCGCTCGATCAGGCGCTGGGTGATGCTGCGCAAAGCGCTGGGTTTCAAACCAACCGTCAAACCATCGAACTTCACGGCCACTGCGCCAGTTGCAGGGCATCGTGATGCGTATGGTCATGTCTCTGCTGGTGGCGGTTCTGGTGTCGGTGTCTGCTGGCCGCGCGCAAGACAAAACCGACATCCCGCAAGAGCTGTTGGAGCTGACTTATCAGCAATGCTATCAGCCCTGCCGGGGTGGCTTTTCGCACAAGGTCTGCGACGCGCTATGTGCGTGCAGCGTCGATGCCTTCAAGGCGCGGCTGGATTTTGAGGCGTATCTGGCCTTGCTGCAATCCATGTCCGAAGACCGGGTCAGCGAAGCGGACCGGATATTTTTGGACAATATTGCTCAGCAATGCTCGGACGCGCTGGACAAACAAGGCATTCAGGTCGGCCCGTCCGCGCGCGAGGACGACGGCTTGCCGTCTCCGCCCAAGGTTGACCCGCCGCGTTAAAGGCCCGACTGGTCGATGGTGCGCGGATTGCCGGCGCTATCCAGTGCAACAAAGATAAACGTTCCCTCGGTGACCTTGTGCGGGTTTTTCATGCCCTGTTTTTCCGCAAAGACATGGATATGCAGCCGCACCGACGTGCGGCCAACCACGGGCGTGTCGATATAAACGCTGACCAGGTCGCCCACATCAATGGGGCAGACAAATTTCATGCTTTCAATCGCTACGGTGGCCACCGGGCCGCCGGCAACGCGCCCGGCGACCGCACCGCCGGCAATATCCATTTGCGATAAGACCCACCCCCCGAAAATGTTGCCGTTGACGTTCAAATTCGCCGGTTGCGGAACGGTGCGCAGGATCAACTCACCCATGGGTGTCTCACTGGTCATGATTTGGGACTTTCTTGTGGGGCGAGACCAATGCGCTCGGCGTCTGCGGGCAGATGTTCGATATAAAGCGACTGGCTGGGGAAGGCAAAGCCGGTACCCGCGTTTTCAACCGTATCCTTGATAAACAGCAGCAGCGCTTCTTTCACCGCCAGCCATTCCAGCCACACGGTGGTGTGGGTAAAGCAGTAGAGCTGAATATCGATCGAGCTGGCATTGAAGCTGTCGATCCGCACAAAGGTCGTGGTGTCCGCCGGACGAACAAAATCGTCTGTTTCTAAGAGATAGGTTTCGATCGCCTCGCGGATGGTGCGCAGTTGGTCTGCCGTTGCGTCGTAGCGGATGCCGATCATCCAGCGAATGCGGCGGTAAGTCATACGGCTGAAGTTCACCACTGCATGGTCGGCCAATTCAGAATTGGGGACATAGATCGGGGCTTTGTCGAACTGGCGAATGGTGGTGGTGCGAAAGCCGATGGCTTCCACTGTGCCCTCGGCAATGCCGCTGACCAGAATCCAGTCGCCGGGAAGAAAGCGCCGCTCGCCAATAACAAAAAGCCCCGCGATCAGATTTTTGAAGAGATCCTGCGCCCCAAGCGCAACCGCTACGCCAAACAGGCCCAGACCTGCAATCAGCGGCCCGACCTGAATGCCCCATATTTCCAAAATTGTTGCACCGCCTAAAATTGCCACTGCAATGCGCAAAAATTTCGACAGCCAATCCACCATCGCTGAGGTCAGGAAATGGCTGGCTCCGTCCAACAGGCTGCCAATCGGGCCGGCCGCGCGGAACAGCATCCAGAAGATCACAAACGCAACCAGCGAGCGGTTGAGATTGGCGGCAAAGCTTTGCAGTTCGGACGATAGATCCAGATAAGAGGTCGCCAGAAAAATCCCAAGTGTCACCGGGATGAAGCGAACGGGGGCTTCGATCGCTGAAATGATCGCATCATCAAGCGTGGTTTGTGTGCGCGCAGCAAGCCCGGCGATCCGGGCGATGATGAAGCGGGTCATCAGATTTCTGATCAGCAAAAAGACCGACAGAATGGCCAGGGCGATGATCAACTGACCGATATCGACCCCGTACACGCCGTGCATCCAGACGTCTTTGACAAGGTCAAGATAAGCTTGAAAGTCGTTCATAGCCGGTGCTCACACAGTCTGAAGCGATTATGGATCGCGGTCGTCAGGGGTATGACGCCCGGCGATGTCGTCATGGCCGCTGCGGTTGCTGTGAAACAACAACGCCATCAGGCTCGCCCCTAAGGCCATGGTGAAAAACGTCCCCAGCGCCATGACAATATTGCCAAACAGCCCCCATTCGAGGCCTTGTTGCGCCATGGCCCAGCGCAAAAAGAAGAACACCACGGCGGTGGCGGCAAGGCTGTATCCCAGGATTTTAAGAAATGTTTTCATCGCCGGACCTATGATGGCTGTTCAGGGCACGGCGACTATAGTGATGTGACGTTATTCTTCAAGCACGCTTGCACCGCTTTCAAAGGCCGTCAGAAAATTCCTGATACGAGCGGCGTTGGCACCCAAATCGCTGATGCCGACAACACTGACCGACCGAATGTCCAGCTGCGATCCGCCCTCAATTTCGCGCAGACGCACGACGATATTGTCCTGAAAGCCAAACCAGCTTGTGATGTCGGTGGCCTCCAGCCGGCCGGTCGCTGCCGATACGTCCACCACACTCCAGCCCAAATCGCCAGCGACCGACAGGGCCAGCCCGGTTGCTGATCCGACGCTCAGCGGGGTGGTGACAGGCTTGATGTCAGGATAGCCCTGGCGGTGCAGTTCTTCATAGTTGGGTGCAAATGGCCCCCCCTGAACGCCGCGCGGTCCGTTCGGGTCATAGAGGCGCGGCTCCAGATGCAAAAACCGCGGCGGCATCTCAAGGTCGGTTGTGACATCATGAATGAAGGGCACATCGCCTGCGGTGCGCAGCAGCAAGGCAACCGGGATCAGCACAACCAGACTTAAGACCGTACCAGTAAGCGTGCGAAACCCGCGCCGACGCCCGGTTGAGAAAAAGGCATGCAAGGCACCGACGATTGCCAGCGCAAGCCCCCCAAGTGACGCAAAGAATGCGATCGTGACAAACAGCACGCGGCGACTGATTTCGGGGCTGCTGTTCAGCCCTTCACCCCACAGGCCCCATACATATCCGGGCCCCGCCAGCACCATCAAAAGAATAGCCGCAATCGCCAGAAGTACAGATAAAGTAGAGAAGGGAGACGGTCGTCGGTCTACCTTATTGAAGAAAATACGCGCCATACATCCCCCAGTCTTGCCCTGTACTCATTGGGCAACATATTTCAGACATACCCAAATTTTCTCCGCTGGAAAAGAGAAAGCCGAAAAAAGTTGATCTTTCAGGGATGTAGCCGTGTCTATGCAAAAGGGCGAAAAACGCGCATACTCGGTTTGGGATTTGGGCAAAGATACGGGAGGTAACCATGAACGCATCACAGATTTTGGCGCGCAAAGGCAATGATATCATCAGCGCAGAAAGCGGGATGAAGACCTCGGATGTGGTGGCTTTGCTGGCCGAACGCCGCATTGGTGCCGTACCGATTATGAAGGACGGACAATTGGTGGGGATGTTGTCCGAACGCGATATCATGCGCGGCATCGCCATTAGCGGCGCAAAAATTCTAGACGACAGCGTCGACGGATTGATGACCAAATCGGTGCATTCCTGCGCGCCTGATGACAGCGTTGATGCCTTGCTTGCGGTGATGACCGACCGCAAAATCCGCCATTTGCCGGTTTTGGATGGCGGCAAGATGGTGGGCATGATCTCGATCGGCGACGTGGTGAAGGAAAAGATCAGCGAGAGCGAACGCGAGGCTGAGGCCCTGAAACATTATATCGCCTCTGCCTGAGTGTAGAGCCGCCTGCGGGTAAGACCGTCGCCGCCTGATATTATGCAGCGTTGATCAATTGCCGCGCGACCGCTTCCACGCGGTTGGCGTTTTCGCTCCATAAATAGCCGCTGTCGTGCAGGCGCGCGTGCGCCCCGCGGCTCAGTGTTTCTCTCAAGTCCGCGTCGCACGCCAGGCGCCGCAATTGCGCTTGCCAGTGCGCGGGATCATCCGGATCGGCGAACACTGCAGAGCGACCATCCTCGACAATGTCGCGAATATTGGGTTGGTCGGGGGCAAAAATGGCAAGGCCAGCGGCCATATAGTCAAACAGTTTGAGCGGGCTGGCATAGGCCGTCACAGCGGGGAGCAGGCCGATATGCGCGTTTTTCAGCGCGGCTGTGACCGCATGGGTGGGGATGTCGCCGGTCACCTCGAATCGGTCGCCAATCCCCAGTGTTTCAGCCTGGGCACGCAGGTCGGGCACCACATCGCCGTCGCCGATCACCGTCAGGCGCACATGCGCCATGTCGGGGGTCGCGATGGTCTCCAAAACCCGGTCCAGCCGGTGCCACTGGCGGGCAAAGCCGACAAAGGCGAGGTTGACACGGTCGGCTGTGTGGACGGGCAAAGTGCTTGCGATCGCGGTCTCAAACACGCCGTTCGGGATCACCGTGACCCGCTCGGGCGCCGCGCCCGCCTCCCGCACCATATCTGCCAATACACGGCTGACCGGTAAGACATGGTCCGCCTGCCGCCAAATATCGGCCTCGATCGATTTGGCCCGCCCGTAAAGCGCCAAGCCCCCATGGTCGCGGCGTTCGTCGGCCAAGGGGGCGTTGACCTCCAAAATCAGGGGGATCTTCGCCTGCTGTGCAACCTCGATACCGGCGGTGAGGAACAGGCTATAGCGTTCATAGATCACATCGGGGCGAAACTGCCGCACCGCACGAGCAAGGCGCAGCGCGGCCCGGCGGCTATAAGCGATTTCAAGACGTTCGCTAACACGGCGGGGCAGGGCCTTGCGCAGGCGCGCCATCATGCCGTCGCGGCTGTGGCCTGCGCCTTGGGCCTGCGACGGGGCGACAAGGTGCACAACGTGTCCGGCGTGCCGAAACGCCTCGACCATGGCTTCGATATGAACGGCCTGGCCGTCGCCGCTTAGGGTGCGGTGATGATAGAGAATGCGCAGCGGACGGCCACCGGCCATCAGATGTTCATCCGGTGGGTGATGACGCTTAGCGCATCCTCCAGCGAACTGCGTTCGTCGTCAAAGGCGGCTTCGCCTTCTTCGATCAACTCTTGCGCACGGTGAAATTCCATCAAACCCACATGGCCCACCCGTGGGGTGATGGTGACATCGGGCGGATCACCCGCCAGGCGTGCGCGGGTCAGGCGATTTTGCAAGATGTTCAAACTCGCCACCATATTGGCAAACAGGCTGGGGCCCTGGTTTTTGCGGTTCAAAATCTCGCGCAGAAACCCAAGGCGCGAACCGCGCCCGCCTGCGCTGGGGGTTTGCATGATCTCGCGAAACACCCCAAATTCGCCGGTGCCGATCACCCCTTCCTTGCGGGCGCGGGTTTGGCCGTACAGGTCCTCAGCAAGGTTGACCGCAATCACCAAGTCGCACCCGGCAGCGCGGCATACACTGGCGGGGCAGGGGTTCACCAGCGCGCCGTCCACCAGCCAGCGGCCGGCGATTTTGCGCGGCTCAAACACCCCCGGCAGGGCAAAGCTGGCCTGGATCGCCTCGGCCATATCGCCGTCTTTGAGCCAGATTTCATGGCCGGTTTTCAGCTCACTGGCGACGGCGACAAAGGGGATTTTGGTGTCTTCTATCGTGGTGTCGCCAAAATTTTCTTTCATCAGGTCGTTAAACCGGTCGCTGCCAAAGATACCGCCGCCGACGCCAAAGCGCAGGTCAACCAGGCGAAAAAAGCTCGATTCTTTCAAGCCCAGCGCCCATGTCTCAAGATTGTCGAGGCTGTCCGTGACGACCGCACCGCCAACAACCGCCCCAATGCTGGTGCCCGCCACCATGTCGATGGGCACGCCCATCGCCTTCAGCTTGCGCACCACACCAATATGCGCCCAGCCGCGCGCCACGCCCGAGCCAAGCGCCAGCCCGATGCGCGGGCGGGTCAGGCCGGGGCTGGACAGGTCCTGAAAACTTGGCAGGGGGTCCAGCGGCTGCGCCTCGGCCTTTAGGATGGCCTGCGTTGTCTCGCTTGGGGGCGCATCGCTGGGGTCTGGGTCGGCTTTGGGGGCATCGCTCTCGGGCGTGGACATTGGAGGTCTCATCACATCTTGGTCGGGCCAACACTTTGGCAAAGCGCGCGGGTTTTGCAAGCCTGCATTCAGGGGGGTGTGTCGCCGTCGGGTACATAATCCAGCAGCTCGCCCGGTGTGCAGTCGAGCGCGTCGCAAATCGCCTCAAGCGTTGAAAAACGCACGCCCTTCACCTTGCCCGATTTCAACAGCGACAAATTGGCCTCGGTAATGCCGATATGCTCCGCCAGCTCCTTCGAGCGCATTTTGCGCCGCGCCAGCATCATATCCAAGCGCACAACAATCGGCATCAGACAATCTCGTCCAGCTCTTCAGCTCCGACCGCAGCCGCTTCGGCGACCCGGACAAACAGCCCGGCAAACAGCGCCAGCGTCAGCAGCACCAGACTACGGCTAGAGAGGGTGATCACCAACAGACGTTCACCGACATCATTGTGCAGCGTGCCGATCAGCGATGCGACCGACGGTGTGATCAACGAGAAAATCGCCGCCAAAACAAGCGCGCGGGTAATGGCGCGCAGCGGTGCGGTCATGCTCCAGCGCAAGCCCGGATACGCAGCGAAATGGCCCAAAAGGCGCAGCATATGCCAGTAAATCACCAGATAAGGGGCGACAATAAGCAGGTTATAGGTG
>JASBSO010000119.1 GCA_030148905.1 Kordiimonadaceae bacterium
TTAAAGGTGAGCAAGGTCAAAAACACCAGGGTAAATGTACGTTTGGTGGCTTCGACAAAAACGCTGCGTACAAAACTGTCATGCAGGCTGCATGTGCTTTGGTCCATCTTTGACCGCGCCACCTTCAGCAGAATGAGATTGGGCAAGATTGCTGCAAAAATGACAAGAACCATGGCCGTTTGCGCCATGTCGATACCGGCCTCATAGCGGTCACCGCTGAGGGTGCGCGCGATATCAAGGCCGTAGCTGACCCCCAGCGCCAACAAGCCAATACCCACCCCTTGCAGGTAGCGCTCATAACGGTCAACCAGTCTCATGGGGTGTTGTGCTGTCATGTCTCGGGTCCTTTCATTATTTTGGAACTTATTTACCTCAAAAAGTAACCTTTAAGTATCAATATGACACCCTTATGTCAAATATTTTTGAAGGCCATAGCGACGGCCTTGCATTGCATTGGGGTGCGCGGCACTGTCGATTTGCATCTAAGGAGGTTCGCCCATGTCTCAGTCGCAAACTGTTCGTGCTGCCGTCGCGCAGGTTTCATCCACCGCTTTTGATACCCCTGCCACGCTCGATAAGATGGCGGGATGGGTGGCCCGCGCCGCTGCCGAAGGCGCCGAATTGGTGGTGTTCCCCGAAGCTTTTGTCGGCGGTTACCCCAAGGGGATGGATTTTGGTGCACGCGTTGGCATGCGCGACATGGCCGGGCGCGAGTGGTACCGGCGCTATCACGCAGCGGCAATCGAAGTCGACGGTCCCGAGATGGCGCGCATTGGCGAGATGGCGAGCGACCATAAGATCATGATTGTTTCGGGCTTTATGGAGCGGGTGGGCGGCACGCTTTACTGTGCGTCGCTCTATATGTCTCCCTCGGGTGATCTCCTTGGCATCCACCGCAAAACCATGCCCACCGCGATGGAGCGGCTGATTTGGGGCTTTGGTGATGGATCGACGCTCACCGCAGTGGACACGCCGCTTGGCACCGTGGGCGGCGCCATTTGCTGGGAAAATTACATGCCGCTTTTGCGGATGGATCAATACGCTAAAGGGGTGGAGCTATATTGTGCCCCCACGGTTGATGACCGCGACCAGTGGCAGCACGCAATGCGGCACATCGCATGGGAAGGCCGTATGTTTGTGCTGGCGTCCTGCCCTTATACCACGCGCGCCGATTTTCCGGACGACTATGACTGTATTCAGGGCGATGACCCGGACGCGGTGCTGATCCGCGGCGGCAGTGTGATTGTCTCGCCCATGGGCGAAGTGCTAGCGGGGCCCGTTTACGGCGAGGAAACATTGCTGGTGGCCGATCTGGACAAAGGCGACATCGCGCGCGGTAAATACGACCTTGATGTGGTGGGTCATTATGGGCGGCCGGATATTTTCACTCTGACCGTCGACGAAACCGCACAAGGCGTTGTGGAAATGGTTGGTGCAGAAGAATGATCGTTATCGGCTTGGGGTCAGGCCGGTCGGGCACAGCGTCACTGGCGCATCTTTTAAACAGCCAGCAAGACGGCCTGTGTTTTCACGAAATGAACCCAAGCTCGCTGCGCTGGAGCGGCACGCCGCATCCCATCCTGACCAGCATCAAGGATTTTGAGGCGATCCTGGCAGGTGGTGATCCGTCGCGGGTGACGGTTGACCTTGGCCGCAAGATCGCGGCGGAGGCCTATGCGCGGCTGTCGGCGATGCCGCGCGTGCGTCTGATCGGCGATATTGCCTTTTACTATCTTGAATATGTCGAGGATATCCTCGCCGCCTCCAGCCAGGTGCGCTTTGTTTGCCTGAAGCGCGACCAGGCACAAACGGTGGACAGTTGGCTGAAAAAATCCGAGCTGACGCGCTGGCGGTCCAAGGCGGTTGCCGAGCGGATTGCCTGCCTGATTACCCGTGCGCCCTATCACCGCGCCCGCAATTTCTGGATGGACCATGATGGGTCGAAGTGGCAGCACGACCCGGTATGGGACAAGCTTTTCCCCAAATTTCCCGGCCCGACACGCCGCGAAGCTGTCGAGCAATATTGGGACTTTTATTATGCCCGTGCCGATGAATTGGCGAGCAAATATCCGGATGTTTTCCGTATCGTGCAAACATCCGACCTTGAAGACCGCACGACCCAGCATGATGTGTTAAATTTCTGCGGGGTTGATGAGGCGGCGCATATTTACACCGACGCGCACAAGCACAAATCGACTTAATCTTATCTTGTAATTTGTGATTGGCGCGCGCCTCGGTTTTCCGCTAGTCATAAAACTGTAACGCCACAGTCATGCGTTCCCCGCGTGGGTGCTGCGCTACACGGGGATGCAAAGCCCTAATGTTGCATCCTGGCCCGGCCTGTCTCCTGTCCGTGACACGCGATGGGCCGGGTCGCCCACATCCACACGAAATATTCTGCAGTTTTGCATTGGGTTGCCAATTCTTGCTGGTTTGTGTGCTCGTACCTCGCATGGGAATGCAGCCATGCTCCAGAGCTGAAAAGATAAACGATAGAAATATTGCATCTATCGGGTACACTGAGGCTGCTGCACCAAAATAAAAAACGCAGCAATAACAGTGAGGAAAACAATGAACACGATGTCACCTGTGCGTCTGCACCTGTTGCGGGCCTATTATCTTCTTATCTTTGTCGGGCTGTCTATCCAGCATGTACCTCGGCTTGGGAGTGCTGCCACGCTGCCCTTTGCCGACGGCGTCATTCTGGCCATGTTGCTGGGGCTGGCGGGCCTATGCCTTTTTGGGGTGTTTCAACCCATCCGCATGATTCCGGTATTGCTCTTTGAGCTTGGCTGGAAGCTTCTGTGGTCTGTGTCGGTTGCGTTACCGCTCTGGCAGGGTGGTGCGCTTGATGGTCGGGCACTTAACACCTTTTATGCTTGCCTTTGGGCAGTGCCGATCTTTGTTTTGTTGCCTTGGCCGATTGTGGCGCGTGCGCTTACGGGAAAGGCAACGTCATGGCAAAGCTGAACGCTGGAAATGTCGTCGGCACCTTATTGCTGTGCTTGGGTTTGGCCAGTATGCCCGTCTGGGCTGAAACGCTGGAGCTTGGGGATCATGCACCGCTCTGGGCACAGATTGGCGCGGCTGTGTTGCTTTATCTCCATATCGGCGGCGGGGCCGTGGGGCTTGCCACCGGAACCACCGCGATTGTCACCAGGAAAGGCGGGCGCATCCACCGGGCCGCGGGCAAGCTGTTTTTCTATGCCATGTTCGTCTCTTACTTCATCGGCGCGGCGGTGGCGCCATTTCTGGAGACCGGGCAACGGCCCAATTTCATTGCCGGGATCATGGCGCTTTATCTGTTGCTGACCTCATGGGAGGCAGCGCGCGGGCCTATCCGGCGCACACCCTTGCGGTCATCGCTGAGTGTTGCTGTTGCAATGATCATTACACTCGCTGGTGCTCTGTTCATGTGGCAGGGCATGAACGACCCCTCGGGCACCGTCGACGGATCACCCCCACAAGCTTTTTATCTCTTTATGATTGTTGGAGTTTTTGCCGTGGCCGGCGACCTGCATGTTGCGTTTCGCAATAAAATCGATCATCGCACCCGTATCGCCCGTCATTTGTGGCGCATGTGCACGTCGCTGTTTATCGCGGCGGCGTCGTTTTTTCTGGGCCAACAACAGGCGCTGCCCGATTTCATGGTGGGTACATTTTGGCAGTTTGGCCCGGTATTGCTCCCGCTGCTTGCACTCGTGTTCTGGATGGGGCGCACCTATTTGCTGAAGCGGGCACGGCGACCCGCCACAGGCTAGTCGGTGGCGAAAAGCTGGCCGATGTCCTTAAACGCCTTGAATTCAAGCGCGTTGCCGGCGGGGTCACGGAAGAACATGGTGGCTTGTTCGCCGGCTTCGCCCTTGAAACGGATTTTGGGTGCGATGATGAAATCGATCCCCGCGTCCGTCAATGTGTTGGCAAGCGCCTGCCAGCGCTCCATATCCAACACCACACCATAATGAAAGCTGGGCACAGCGTCGCTGTCGACAGCGTTTTGGTCCACCTGGCCAACGGGGGTGCCCAGATGCACCACGAACTGATGACCAAACAGGTCAAAGTCGATCCATGTATCGCTCGACCGGCCCTCCGGGCAGCCCAATAGCCCGCCGTAGAAGGCACGCGCGGCTGCGAGGTCATCCACCGGCACGGCAAGGTGAAAGGGGCTTAGAGGCTGAGGCATGGTACGAGGCTCCATTGACGCGCGGGCAATCATCGCCGACAGTCGCGCCATAGCATAAGCGATGAGGACCTGCCATGCTGCGTTTTTTGATTGCCGTATCACTGAGCGTCGTTGCTGCATATGGCGCACGCGGGGATACCATTTTGCGCGTTGCCGGGGTTGTCGACGGCACCGGTGAGGTGCTGGCCGCCAACAGTATCCGTATTGACGGCACGCGCATTGCGGCGATTGGGGTTGACCTGATGCCGGGCGAGGGCGACACAGTGCTGGATTACAGCGACCTTTATGCCATGCCGGGCATGATCGACGCGCATACGCACATCACCTACGGTCTGGAAGCAGGGTCCAAGGGCAACGCTTGGCAGGAAGCAGGGCAGCAGGCGCGCGACGCCCGCTTTCGGGCCGCACTCAAAAACGGGCTGGCAACGCTCTCGAGCGGCGTCACCACCATTCGCGACCTTAATGACGGCTCGGGCCTGGATTTCGAGCTGCGCACGCTGTTTGCCTCGGGCTCGGCGGTTGGACCCCGCGTGTTCACCTCGGGCGGAGGCGTGCACCCCAGCCGCCAGGTGGACGGGCTCAAGGGGCCGGATGCGGTGGCCGTGGCCTATGCTACAGCGCAGCTTGATGCCGGGGCGGACTGGATCAAGGTGTTTGCCACCACGGGCAGCGCCGATGACCTGACCAGCACGGCCTATTACACGCCCGAGACAATAGCGGCGCTGGCGGACCTTGCCCGCGCGCGGAGCAAGCGTATCACGCTGCATTCCTACGGACCGGAGGCTGTGGACGCCGCCATTGCCGCGCGGGTGCACAGTATCGATCATCCGGTTGGGATGTCACCTGCGCAGCTTGCCGGGCTGAAGGCCGCAAACATCATCTATGTGCCGACCGCCGACCATAACCGTTACTATGCCGACCACCGGCACGAATATGGCTACGGCGAAGAAACGGACGCCAATCTGCGTGCCTTCGTCGCCCGCAATGTGGCCGCCATTACCGCCGCGCATAAGGCGGGTGTCACCATCGCCATGGGGTCCGATGCGGTGTTTTCCGGCTTTGGCAGCAATATCTGCGAGCTGAAGCAATTTCAGGCGGCAGGCCTGGACACAGCATCCATTCTGCAAACGGCAACGGTGAACGGCGCGACCCTGCTTGGAATGGAGCGCGACCTTGGGCGCGTTCAGCCCGGCTATATCGCTGACCTTGTGCTGGTGGCGGGCAACCCCGCGCAGGATCTGGACCGCCTGTTTGATGGGATCCGCCATGTGTATAAAGACGGGCGCCTTGTCTACAGCGCTGGGCCCGCAGCAAAGCCTGTTGACTGCGGTTCGGCTCAGGCGGCCGGATAGCTTGCCAGCACCTCGCGGACGAGCGGATCGTCTTCGGCAAGCGCATATCCTTGGCTCAGCAGATGCTTGGTGAAAATACGGGCATCGCGAATGGAGATTGATTTGCGTCGTCCACCGCGGTTCCCTGCCATCAGCGTATAGGATGCAGGCTCTCCGCCCGCTACGGGTGTGCGGTATGCACAGGGTAAATCCTGAAACTTTAAGCGCCGATAAAGCGGCACGGCTTTTTCCATGCCTTCCAGAACCAGATAGGGTGCCCCGCAAACCCGGTGAAAGCGATCAACAGCACGCTGGCACAGGGCCGTTCCAATCCCGCGGCCATGCAGGGCCGCGTCAACGGCGACATAAGACAACAGCACATAATTGCTGTTTGTCCGTTCCCACAGGACGCAAAAGCCGACAAGTCGACCCGCCGAAAAGGCACAGTCGATGCTGTTGCTGCCCTCTGCGACCCATGGGCGAAGCTCGGCAATGGGCGTGCGCTCATGCGGGGCAAAGCTTGCGGTCATCAAGGCGTCGATAGCCGCCCAGTCGGCGTCCCCCTTCGGTGCGCCAAAGCGGATGCTGTGCTTAGACATCTCCGAAATGTTTCAGCGCCGCCTCGGCGATGGGCTTGCCCCATTCCTGCACAAAATGGCCGCCCTCGGCCACTTCCATCGGCTCCGGGCAGCCTTTGATATGCTTGCGCAAATAGCCCATGGCGGGCGGGCCAAGCACGGGGTCTTGCATGCCGATGGCCATGAAGCTCTCGCCGGTCCAGTCTTCTGACCAGAATTTCAACGCGGCTTTCGAGGTCTCGACGCCTTCCATGCCGGGGTCGGTCATCACCAGCTGCGGAAAACGCCGCACGCCGCCCATATAGCTGCGGTCGGGGAAGGGCGCGCTGTAGGCGGCAACCTCGGCGTCCGAAAGATGCGGCGTGCCGCGCTTCATCAGATCACCGACATCGAAGGCAGGGTTGTTGGCGACAAAATCGCGCCAGGCTTTAAAGCCCTCAGACGGCAATTGCCCAGTTGGCAGGCTGGTGTTCATAACGATCAGGCGTGTAAAGCGCTCGGGCATCTCCATCGGCAGGGTCAGCCCCAAAATGCCGCCCCAGTCCTGGCACACCAGCGTGATGTTCGTCAGGTCCAGCTCTTCAATGAAATTCAGCAGAAACTGCCGGTGAAACCCGTAGGTGTAAACCTCATCCTGCAGCGGCTTGTCGGACCGGCCAAAACCCGGAAAATCGGGGGCCACCACCCGCGCACCCGAGGCCAGAAAAACCGGTGCCATATGCCGGTACAGATAGGCCCAGCTCGGCTCGCCGTGCAGGCACAAAAACACGCGGTCGGCATCTTTGGGGCCCTCGTCAACATAATGAACACGGATCAGCTCATAGCCTTTCAGGCCCTCAAGATAGCGAGGTTCATAGGGCCAGTCGGGCAGATTTTCGAAGCGGTCGTCTGGCGTGCGCAAAA
>JASBSO010000203.1 GCA_030148905.1 Kordiimonadaceae bacterium
TGCTGGACCGCGCCGACCATGTCATCAAAATCCCGACACGTTTCAGCCTTAACGTGGCGACCGCAGGCGCTATAGTGATGTATGACCGCGTGGCGACGCTGGGGCGGTTTCCGCGCCGGCCCGAAATGGCGGGCCAGCCGGTGGTGCCGCTCGAAGACCATGTGCACGGCAACCCCTATGCCCGCCGCGAAGAATGAGACTGTAAAAGCGTGAAGAGGACAACAATGCTGCGAGTGATTTTGACGGTGGGCGCGTTGGCGCTGGGTTTTGCCGAGAGCGCGGTTGCGCAAAAGCGCGACCTGCTGGGCAGTTACCGCGACTGGGACGCGCTGACCACCACCGAATCCGACGGCAGCAAAACCTGTTATATGATCTCGTCGCCCAAACGCTCCGAGGTCAGCCGTCGCGGCGCGCGCCGGGGCGACATTTATATGACCGTCACCCACCGGCCCAAATTTGGTGTGACAGGCGAGGTGAGCGCGGTGATGGGTTACCCCCTGAAGGTGGGCTCGGACGTGCGGATCGAGGTGGACGGCAAGTCGCGCTTCAACCTCTTTACCGAGGGCAACGCCGCCTGGGCCTATGATGCGCGCGACGACGGGCGGATCGTTACCGCGATGAAGCGCGGCAATGCGCTCATTGTGCGTGGCACCTCGACGCGCGGCACCAATACCACCGATCGCTATTCGCTGTCGGGCTTTACCGCCGCCTATAACGCGATCACAAGCGCCTGCCGCTGAGGCTTGCGCCGTTCGCTGATTCCGCCTATACACCGCGCCATCCTTAAACCCCGATGCCTGGAGGGACGATGCGTCCTGAAAGGTGGAGAGATGCGATGCAAATCACGCCCAAGGGCGAGCCGGTGGTTATCTCACCGCGCGCCGCCGCACCCGACGATAAAGTCAACATTCTCGGCCTTGACCGTACCGAACTGAAGGACGCGATTGCCGCCTCGGGCATCCCCGACCGACAGGTGAAGATGCGCACCGCGCAGGTGTGGCACTGGCTTTACCACCGGGGGGTCAGCGATTTCACGGCGATGACCAATGTTGCCAAAGACCTGCGCGCGCATCTGGACGCGCATTTCATTATCCGCCGGCCCGAGGTGGCGGACGCGCAATATTCCGAAGACGGCACGCGCAAATATCTCATTCGTTTCGACGACGGCAACGAAGCCGAAACCGTCTTCATCCCCGACGGCGACCGCGGCACGCTGTGTGTGTCGAGCCAGGTGGGCTGCACACTCAACTGCACCTTTTGCCACACTGGCACTATGCGGCTGGTGCGCAATCTGACGGCGGCGGAAATTGTCGCGCAGTTGATGGTGGCGCGCGACGATCTGGGCGAATGGGAAACCCCCACCGAAGGCCGCAAGATCACCAACATCGTGCTGATGGGCATGGGCGAACCCTTGTATAATTTTGACGGGGTCAAAAAGGCGCTGGAGATCATCATGGACGAGGCGGGCATCCAGCTCTCCAAGCGGCGCATTACGCTCTCGACTTCGGGCGTGGTGCCGCATATGGAGCGCTGCGGCGCCGAAATTGGCGTCAACCTCGCCGTCAGCCTGCACGCGGTGCGCGATGATGTGCGCAGCCGCATCATGCCGATCAACAAGAAATACCCGCTCGACGCGGTGCTCAAGGCGTGCGCCGATTATCCCGGTGCGCACAATGCCCGCCGCATCACGTTTGAATACACCATGCTCGACGGCGTCAATGACAGCGACGATGACGCGCGCGAACTGGTGCGGCTGATCCGCAAATACAAACTGCCCGCCAAGGTCAATTTGATCCCGTTTAACCCGTGGCCGGGTACCGACTTCACCTGCAGCCCGTGGGAGCGCATCCAGCGCTTTTCCGACATTGTGTATGAGGGCGGCATTTCCGCCCCCATTCGCACGCCCCGCGGCCGCGACATCATGGCCGCCTGCGGCCAGCTGAAGTCAGCGTCTGAGAAAAAATCAAAGGCTGAGGAGCGCCGCGCGCGCGAAGCCGCCACCGCCGATGGCCCGATCGGCCATAATGGCGGCCCGGCGCTGAGCGAGCAGTTTTCTTCGACCGGGCTGACTTGAAGGCCTTAGAATCGCTTTTTTTGAAGACTGACTTCAAATCGGGTTTGAAAGCCATCGACGCGCTGCGGCGTTCCGTCGACAATCTTAGGCATGTAGCGGTTCCATTTTATCATCGACAAAAAGGCATCCGCAATTGTTTCATCACCCGATTGTTTCACAATCTTTGTATTAACCACTTTGCCCATTTCGTTGATGTCATAATGGACATCAACGCTGCCAGGTTTGCCCATAACCTCAACCTTTGACACTTCATGCTCATCATAAAGCTCAGCGCGGCGATCCTGGCCGGGCAATATTGCGCCCAAGGCCTGTTGAATCGCTGCTTCGGCAGCACTGACATCACCGTTTGCTATGTAAAAATGGGCAAGGGCGACATAGGAATCCACCATCAAATGGCTGGAGATATTATTGTTCTTTAGCACCGCAAGCCCAGCTTTGATCAGATTCTGGGTCTGATCGTTTTTTCTTTTATGCGGGGCATAGATGACGCCCAGCCATAGAAGGCGTTCTGCGCAGTCTTGAGGAGGTATGGTATCCAATTCACACATCAGTTGGTCAAAAGACTCGGTGAGTTTCAGGGCTGGATATTCCTGACCACCCAAATATACGATCGCAGCGAGCTTTGTGTTGGTTGCAAATACCGCCTCAGGACCAAGTGTAAGCGCAATGCTCAGCGCTTGTTCCGCCATACGTCGCCCAGCTACCTTCGAAAGGTTATTTCGGACCATGGTTTCACCTGCAGCCAATAGGGTCTCGACTTTCAGGTCTGATGGTATGTCCGAATCGACAACTGTTTTAACAAAACCCTCAAGTTCCTTCCGGCCAAGCTGTGATGTGTAAGATTTATCTTTTTCCGCAAAAGTGGGACGGAATTTTCGCGCCCCAGCTAAAAAGCCACGCACTGCCCAGACAGCCATCTCCACGCTGCGCGGACCATGCGCGTCGCGTGCTGTGTTGATTTCCTTCTGAGCGATTTTCATAGCTTTGGACGTGTCGCCATATTGCAGCGCAAGACGATACTGCTCAGTAGATGATAGCGTGCTTTCACCTGCCACAGAGAATGAGGGTACAGTAATTGCCAACAAAACCAGCAAAGAGCGTAAAAGACTATAAAGCATTGATCCCCCTCTAACTCTATTCAGTCCCTCCCAGACTGGACTGTAAATAGTAAGGGGGCGGCTATGATTATGCTAGCCAAAGCTGTGAAATTAATCGCCTTGTATCTATAAGATAATCGATAACCCTCTTCTCCTCGACCGGACTGATCTGAGCGCGGGCGGCGCAAATTAATGCGCCGCGCCGTTTGGCCCGCCGGAGCCGTTTGTCTTAAAGGTTTCGATCTGGTCCTGCGTTTCGGTGATCAGGCCCGAGATTTCGTCCGACAGGTCGGAGGACCGCGACGCCAGCGATTTCACCTCGCTCGCCACCACGGCAAAGCCGCGCCCGGCTTCGCCGGCGCGCGCCGCCTCGATGGTGGCGTTGAGCGCCAGCAAATTGGTCTGGCTGGAGACGTCCGAAATGCTGCCTGCGGTGCTGTGGATGCGCTCCAATACGCCCTCCATCACCTCGCGGGTTTGTTCGATCGAGGTGCGGCTGGCGGTGATGTCTGAGGCATAGACCACCGTGCCCGACAGCGCGCCGTACACATCGGTCAGCGGCAGGATGGTGGTGCTGATGATCACTTTGCGACCCTCGGCACATACAAGTTCCATGTCGCCCTGGAAAATTTCACCGGCCAAAAGCTTTTGTTCCAGCTCGGGCGAAACCACCTTGCGGAAGCCCAGCACACCCTTATCCACCAGAGCGTCAAGGCTGCTTACGCCCATGGTTGTCATAAAGGCATCATTGACCCGGGTGATCTCGCCGCTGGGGTTGTATTCCAGCACCAGATTGGCGCTTTCAAACGCCTCGATCCGCAATTTGGTCTCTAGCGCCAGGGTTTTGGTGTCGGTGATGTTGGCCTGCACCGAAATAAAGCGCTGCAGTTTGCCGTCCGGGCCAAACACCGGGTTGATCGACAACGAAATCCAATAGGCATTGCCGCCGCGCCCATAATTGAGGATTTCCTCGTAAAAGGGCTCGCGCGCATCCAGTTTCTGGCGGATCCGGTCCACCGTTCCGGGGTCGGTATGCTCGCCTTGCAGGATTTCACCGGGTTTTTTGCCCAATACCTCGTCGAGCTGGTACCCCGTCAGGCGGCTAAAGCCTGAGTTGACATATTCAATCCGACCGTTTGCGTCGGTGATGATCACGCTGTTGTCGGTTTCATCGGCAACCAGCGACAGCAGGTTGAAATGCTCGCGCTGGCGCACGCTTTCGGTGATGTCGGTGGCGAATTTCACCACTTTATAGGGCTGGCCTGCAGCATCGAGAATGGGGTTGTAGGTGGCCTCGATCCACACATCCTCGCCGGTTTTGCTGATCCGGCGAAACTCGCCCGACTTGAACGTCCCGCGACCCAAATCATCCCAAAAGGCGGCATAGTCGGCCGATGCGGCCTCGCCCGCATCGACAAAGATACGGTGATGCTTGCCTTGCACCTCGTCCAGCGTATAGCCCATGGCGCCGAGGAAGTTGGCATTGGCGGTGCGGATGGTGCCGTCGAGGTCAAACTCGATCACCGCCTGCGATTTGCCGATGGCCGCCAGCTGGCCTTCAAAATCGGCGTTGCGCGCCTTTTGCTCGGTGATATCGGTGGCGAATTTCACCACCTTATAGGGGCGGCCTGCAGCGTCGAGGATGGGGTTATAGGTGGCTTCAATCCACACGTCTGCGCCGGTTTTGTGGATACGGCGAAACTGGCCCGATTTAAAATTCCCTTGGCCCAGACTTTTCCAAAAGGCGGCATAGTCAGCCGATGCGGCTTCGCCAGCGTCGACAAAGATACGGTGGTGCTGGCCCTGCACCTCGTCCAGCGTATAGCCCATGGCGCCGAGGAAGTTGGCATTGGCGGTGCGGATGGTGCCGTCGAGGTCGAACTCGATCACCGCCTGCGAGGTATTGATCGCTTTCAATTGACCTTCAAGATCGGCGATCCGCATCTTCTCATCTGTGATGTTGGCGGCGAATTTCACCACTTTATAAGGGCGGCCTGCGGCGTCGAGAATGGGGGTGTAGGTGGCCTCGATCCACACATCCTCGCCACCTTTGGCGATGCGGCGGAACTGGCCTGATTTGAAGTGACCCTGGCCCAGACTTTGCCAAAAGGCGGCATAGTCGGCCGATGCGGCCTCGCCCGCGTCGACAAAAATGCGGTGATGCTGGCCCTGCACCTCGTCCAGCGTATAACCCATGGCGCCGAGGAAGTTGGCGTTCGCAGTGCGAATGGTGCCGTCCAGGTCGAATTCGATCACGGCCTGGGATGTGTGAATGGCGGCGAGCTGGCCCTCCAGGTCGGCGGCGCGGGTTTTTTGTTGGGTGATGTCGCTGGCAAATTTGACCACCCGTGTCACCTTGCCTGTGCGCGACCGCACCGGGTTGTAGGAGGCCTGTAGCCACAAGTCGCTGCCGTCTTTGCGTTTGCGGCGATATTCGCCCGCCTCGAAATGGCCGTCGGCTAGCTTGCGCCAAAAATCTTTATACGCCTGGCCCTCGGCTTCGGCTGGGTCCATGAACATACGGTGGTGTTTGCCCATGATCTCGTTGCGGGCATAGCCACTGGCCGCCAAAAAATTATCGTTTACGGCGACGATGATGCCGTCCGGGTCAAATTCAATCACCGCCTGCGAGCGGTGGATGGCATCGATCAACCCACTGTCAAACAAACCCATAATATTGCCTTATATTTTCTGCCGAATATGTACGCGCAGGCGTAGACGTTGGATCGCCCCCCAAGCCATCCATCAATCGGTCGCTATACTTTCGCAATTTGTGGTAAATTGAAAATATATTCTTTGTGAATGTTGATAAACATATCCAATTTCACTTTAAAATATAATAATACTACCATAATGTAATGGTATCCATGCTCTTTTTGATTGCATTTGTATTTTGAGGCACATTGATGGGCGCACTATTGGGGGTGGCCGGTCAAGCGCCCACGGTGTTTGGTGCGCAGTGACATGCGCTGTGCTGGTGAAATCAACACCGGCCGTCAGCTTAATCTTTTGTTTGATGATCTTTTGGCCTAGGCTCTGCCGCGAGAGGGAGGTCTTGCCATGAAATTATCCACACTTCGCCTGTTTTTGATGTTGTCGCTTGTTGGCGCTGGTCCGGTTGCAGCCATCGCCGACAATGTTGACCCCAAGCTGTTCAATACGATGAAATATCGGTCCATCGGGCCGTTTCGCGGCGGCCGTGTGACGGCGGTTGAGGGCATCAAAGACCAACCCTATACCTATTATATGGGCGCAACAGGCGGCGGCGTGTGGAAAACCACCGACGCGGGCGAGACCTGGGTCAATGTATCAGACGGGTTTTTCAACACCGCGGGCATTGGCGCGATCGATGCGGCGAACAGCAACCCCAATATCGTTTATGTCGGCACCGGCGAAGGCCCCGTGCGCGGGGTGAAAACCAGCCACGGCGACGGCGTGTATAAATCCACCGACGGCGGCGCAACCTGGACCCATATGGGGCTTAAGGCCACGCGGCATATTTCCAAACTTGCGGTACACCCGACCAACCCCGATGTGGTGGTGCTGGCAGCCCAGGGCAACCCCTGGGGCCCGAACACGGAACGCGGCATTTATAAAACCACCGACGGCGGCAAAACCTGGCGGCAGACGCTGTTTGTCAACGAAGATTCGGGCATTGCCGATCTGACCGTGTCCGCCCACAACCCCAATCATATGATGGCCACCAGCTGGGATTTCCGGCGCAAGCCCTGGGTGGTGAAGTCGGGCGGCGAGGGCAGCAAGGTGTGGCGCTCGACCGACGGCGGCGAAACCTGGAGCGAGGTCACCAAAGGCCTGCCCAAGCTGAAGGGCAAGATGGGCATCTCGATCTCGCCCGCCGACCCCAAGGTTGTCTATATGGCGATCGAGGCCAAGGACAAGCCGGGCGTGTACCGGTCGGACGATGGGGGTTTGAGCTTTACCCATGTGTCGGACGAGCCCAACACCTATGTGCGCGCCTGGTATTATATGCACATCACCGCCGACCCGAATGACGCCGACGAGGTGTGGGTGATGAACGGCGTGCTGATCAAATCGATCGACGGCGGCAAAACCTGGACGCCCTATCAGGCGCCGCATGTCGACCATCATGCGATCTGGATCAACCCCGACAACAGCGACATCATGATCAACGGCAATGACGGCGGCGCCAATGTGACGCTGAACGGCGGCAAGACCTGGTCCACCCAGATGAACCAGCCAACGGGCCAGTTTTACCGGGTGATCGCCGACAACCAATATCCCTACCGCGTCTACTCCGCGCAGCAGGACAGCAACGGCATCACCATTGCCAGCCAAAGCCATGAAGGCGGCTTTGGTGCGGGCGGCATTGGCACCAAGCACTGGTGGTCCATCGGCTCGGGCGAAAGCGCCACCATCGCCTTTGACCCCGACGACCCCAAATATGTCTACACCACCTATTTCGCCAGCTTTCTGGGCGAATGGAACCGCGACACGCTGCAATACCGTAATGTGCGCCCCTATCCCGAGCGGGTGACCGGCGAACAGCCGAAAAACCTGAAATACCGCGCCAACTGGAACGGCC
The DNA here is from genome assembly GCA_030148905.1 of Kordiimonadaceae bacterium. Taxonomy (GTDB): domain Bacteria; phylum Pseudomonadota; class Alphaproteobacteria; order Sphingomonadales; family Kordiimonadaceae; genus JASBSO01. The sequence goes on from JASBSO010000203.1 coordinate 7,736, forward strand.
CGGTGATCGTCAGCCCGCACGACCCGACGCGGCTTTATTACGGTTCGCAATATGTGATGACCTCGACCGACCGCGGCGTGAATTGGGAGGTGATCTCTCCCGACCTGACCCGCAACAACAAGGACCAGCAGGGCAAGGGCGGTTATCCGATCTCGAACGAGCAGATCACCGCCGAAAGCTATAACAACCTGTTTGTGATCGCTGAATCGCCTGTTGAGCAGGGCGTGATCTGGGCGGGCTCGGACGACGGGCTGGTGCATGTGACCCGCGACGGCGGCAAAACATGGGACAATGTCACCCCGCGCGGCATGGCCGAGGGCATTATCAACGTTATTGATGCGTCGCCCTTTGACGCCGGCACCATGGCGTTCGCGCGCGCGGGCTTCAAGCTCAACGACTTCACCCCCACCATTTATATCACCCGCAATTACGGCAAGTCGTGGCGCAAGATTGTGGGCGGCATCCCCGGTGACACCTTTGCCCGCACCGTGCGCTTTGACCCCGACCGCGAGGGGCTGATGTATGCGGGCACCGAAAACGGTATGTTTGTGTCGTTTAACGGCGGCGAGGCGTGGCAAAGCCTGCAGCTCAACCTGCCGCAGGTGCCGATTACCGATGTGTTTGTGGCCCAGGACGATTTGGTGGTGTCGACACAGGGGCGGTCCTTGTGGATTCTCGATGACCTGACCCCGCTGCATCAACTGACGGACGCTGTGCAAAAGGCGGATGTCGCGCTTCTCAAGCCGCGCGACCCGGTGCGCAACATTTATGCGGGCTATCCTGATGCCGGGCCGGGCGCAAACCCGCCGCGCGGTCTGCAAGTGCACTATCTTTTGGACGAGGCGCTGGCCGAGGGCACTGCCATCCAGATGGACATTCTCGATGCCTCGGGCGCAGTGGTGCACAGCGACCGGTCGGACAAGACCGGCACCACCTGCGGCGGCGGCAAGGGTGACCTGCCGGTCAAAAACACGCTGACCGGCAAAGCGGGCGATAATCTCTGGACCTGGAATTTGATGGTGGGGCGCTTTGACTGCCTGCCGGAAATTTACCGCGTGTCGGGGTCAATGGATGCCTACCGCGCCATTCCGGGGGATTACCGCGTGCGCCTGACCATTGGCGAGGATGTGCAGGAACAGCCCTTTACGCTCAAGATGGACCCGCGTTTGACCGGTGACGATGCCCAGAACCGCGACGATTACGCGGCCATGGGCCGTTTGTCGGCATCGCTTTTGGAGGCCGCGAGCGCGATGAGTGCGGCGGTATCCGACCTGCGCCTGATTAAAAAGCAGATGGCCGTTGTGCGCGAGCTTGCCCCCGGCGAGGCGGCTGTTGCCGCCATGGCCGCCTATGAAGCCGACATTGACGCCTGGATCGATGTGGTGCTGCAAAAAGAGCTGAAGACCTTCCAGAATGTCTATCAATATGAAGGCCGGTTGCTGATGAAAATCAAAGACCTTCTGGGCCGCATGGGCGGCTCCGACGTACCGCTAACCCAGGGCTTTCATGATGTGACGGCGGACTATCTCAGCCAGTGGCAGGGCCACGCCGGGGCTTATGACGCGCTGGTGGGTGCGCAGCTCTCGGCCGTGAATGCCACGCTTGAGGGGGCGGGCTTTGGCCCGCTGAAGCGCCGCTAGGTCAGCGACGCTTCGCCTTTTGGCTTTATGGGGTGGCGGCTTTGGCCGCCATCACAAAATCCCACACCGCGCGGGAAAAGGGCGGCTCGGGCGCGCCCTCGGGCCAATTGTCCATGTCGTCCCACATGGCGCGGCTGGCCTCCAATGCCGACGGGTCGGCGTCGGTCAAGGGCTTGAGAAGCCGCTGCCACTCGGCAAGGCAGGCCTGTGCGGCGTCGCCCGCCGGGTCAGCGTGTTCAGCAATCAGCTCTTCGATCTGCGCGATCAGCGGCGGCCAGGCCCGTTCGGCCGCGCGGGCGACGCTGTCGGGGATCTGGTCCTTGATTGCGGTCCATTTCGCCTGTTCTTCGGGGGTGTAATATTTGTCATAGACCTTTTGCCAGCCCTCGTCGTTCATGGTGCTTTCTCCCATTTTGATGAAATGACAGAGCGCCGCTGGCGTCAGGGCATCCTCGCTGATCGTGGCGTTTATGGCGGTATCGAGGCTCGCAATCGCATGGTCTAGCTGGAGCCGCTGGGTGGTCAGCATATCGCGCTGCATCGCCATCACGGCTTTGCCGTCCAGGGTTTTGCTGTCCAGCATCCGGGCAATATCAGCAAGCGCAAAGCCCATCCGCCGCAACACCACCGCCTGATGCAGGCGGATCAGCTGCGCTGTGCTGAAAAACCGTTGCCCGGCTTCGGACCGGGTGGCATGGATCAGGCCCAGCCGCTCCCAGTGCCGAAGACTGCGCACCGAAATTCCCGCGCGCTTTGCAACCTTGCCGATGGACAGCATCCGCATTGCCTTTCTCTCGTGCCAAAGCGCCAACGACGCTCTGACACCCCTCATAAAAGCTGACACCGTGTCAGCGGCAAGCGGTTTTTTCATGGGGTGTGACGGGTGTCACGGCGCGAGGGGCTGAACAACCATATCTTCATCATAAATGGAACCGTGTATGCTCACCTGCATGGGGGTGATGCATACACTATTAGGGGAACTCTCGATGTTGAATTCAGGAGCAGTTGTTGCCGCGTCGATGCTTGTTTTGGGCGGGGCCTACGGGGCAGAGGGCCAGGGCGGCCCGACTTATGCCCATGGCGGGTATTATGTACCCAAATCGGTGATCCAGTTATCCGGTGCGATTACCTATACCCAGTCTATCGAGTCTTTCGATCCCAATAATAGCGACCAGCCCAACCCGCAATTTTGTGCACCTGTCGTCACGTCGCGCAATGTTCAGGTGACCCTGACATCAGTTGCTGATAGTTCGGCCTTTGTGGAGGTGGACCCATCGGCCACCTTTTTCAAAGATGTCGAATATACATTGCAGGTCAATGAACGCGGTCTGCTGACTGGGTTTTCTGGCGAATCGAAAGGCCGTGCAGGCGATTTTATTGCCTCTGTCGGGGCGATCATCGGGCGTGTGATCCCGTTTTTTACCGGTGCCCCCATTCCGAAACGCGACCAAAAATTCAAGAGCTTCGATTTCGACACGAGTGACAAATTTTGCGGCAACCCGATTGGTCTGCAAAAGGCTTTGGACAGCTTTTACTCGCAGGCCAATGCGCTTGCGAATGATAAATTTGAAGCTGCAAGCACCAGTCTGACGACTGAGCGCACAAAACTGACCGACGCGCGCTTCAAGCTTTTGGGCGAGGCCACAAAACTCAGCGGCGAGGCCGCGGGCGAGGTATTGAAGGCGGCGGTTGCATCCTTTGACCGGCAGATCGCCGAAATTGATGCCCGCATTGCCGCCATTCAGGCCAAGGCAGCTGCTGCGAAAAAGGCGTTTTTTGCTGCCCGCAAGCTTGTTGCAAAAACGCATACCGTTCCGGTCAACTTGACCGTGGACCCCGATGACCTGCCGGACAATTTTGCCCACGGGGGCAGTTGGGCATCACTGAAAACAGGTGTGGATGATGCCCGGGCCCGGGCATTTTTTGAGGCGGCGGGCGTTGCCGTTGGGGTGGTGCCTGCCACCGACAAAAACCCTGCTGCACGCATCATGGACGCAGATGACAGCAATGCGCGTAATCGCCAGCGCGGGCGCACATCCAAGGCGCTTTTGCGGTTCCGAAATGCGACACCCGCCACCATACAACTGTTCAGCCTTACCGGCAGTACAGGCGCGCAAATCCTGAAACTGGAAAAAGCGTCGCTGCAAAATGTTCTTTTCGGGCACACCACACCGTCGGTGGCGCTGTTTGACTCCAAGGCGTTTGCCAAACGGGAGCTAAGCGTTGAACTGCACGCAAATGGGGCCTTGGCCAAGATTGCCCGCAAAAGCGAATCGTCGGGAGCCAACATCGCCAGTGCAATTGACGCAGCGCTGAAAGGCGGCCTTGGTGCCGCGCAAGAAACCGTGGACAGCCTTGCGGCGATTGAGAAGGCGCAAATTGGCCGAGGTCAGGCGGCGGTGCAGGCCGAGATTGATGCCCTGAAGCTGGAAAAAGACCAGCTGGAGGCGGAAATCGCCCGCGACGGTGTGTTGGCGTCCGATGCGTTGGTGCGCGAAACCGCATTGATTGATGCACAGATCAGCGCATTAAACTCTGGCAATTCGCTTGCTGGGGCACAATTGGAAGCGATGCGCTTGCAGGCTGAAATCGCGCAATTCGGCACAGAAGCCCCACCAAGCGAAGCCGAGCAGCTCAGCCAACAGATCGCCCTGGTGAAACTACAACAGGAACTCGCTACCTTGCAGGCTCCAGCCACCGCACCAACCATTGGTGAAACGCTCAATACGCGGCTGGCAGAACTGCAGACCCGGTTGCAGATTTTGCAGGTTCTTCGTGACATCGAAGCGATCCAGGGCAACTAGATCGCGCGACCAAGGCGGCGGTCGATGGTATGTCGGTCGCCGCCAACCCCTCTTTAAATTGACCCCGCGCGCGTTCCTTCTATACTCGCGCCGAATTTTCCAAAGGGGTCTCAAGACACATGGCTGACATTAAAAAAGTTGTGCTTGCCTATTCGGGTGGGCTCGATACCAGCATCATTCTGAAATGGCTTCAGGTCACCTATGGCTGCGAGGTGGTCACCTTTACTGCCGACCTCGGCCAGGGCGAAGAGCTGGAACCGGCGCGACGAAAAGCCGAAATGCTGGGCATCAAGGAGATTTTCATCGAAGACCTCCGCGAGGACTTTGTCGCCAATTATGTCTTCCCCATGTTTCGCGCCAACGCGGTGTATGAAGGCGTGTATCTGCTGGGCACGTCTATCGCCCGCCCGCTGATCGCCAAGCGCCAGATCGAAATTGCCAAGGCCGTCGGCGCTGACGCCGTGTGCCACGGCGCCACCGGCAAGGGCAATGACCAAGTGCGGTTCGAGCTGGGCTATTACGCGCTCAAGCCCGATATCAAAGTCATCGCACCCTGGCGCGAATGGGATCTGACCTCGCGCACCAAGCTCATCGAATTTGCCGAGGCGCATCAAATCCCCATCCCCAAGGACAAGCGCGGCGAAGCGCCGTTTTCGGTCGATGCCAACCTGTTGCACACCTCGTCAGAAGGCAAGGCGCTCGAAGACCCATGGGCCGAGGCCGAAGAGCATGTCTATTCGCGCACCGACAGCCCGCTGGATGCCCCCGATGCGCCTGAGTATATCGAGGTCAGTTTCGAGAAGGGCGACGCCGTGGCGATCAACGGCGAGGCGCTGTCGCCCGCCACGCTTCTGGAACGGCTTAACGACTATGGCCGCACGCACGGCATTGGCCGGTTGGACCTGCTGGAAAACCGCTTTGTCGGCATGAAGTCGCGCGGCATTTACGAAACGCCGGGCGGCACCATCCTTTTGGCTGCGCACCGGGGGATCGAACAGGCGACGCTCGACCGCGGGGCCATGCATCTCAAGGACGAGATCATGCCCAAATATGCCGAGCTGATTTACAATGGCTTCTGGTTCAGCCCCGAACGCGAAATGCTGCAGGCGCTGATTGACAAAAGCCAGGAACATGTCGAAGGCGATGTGCGCCTGATGCTCTATAAAGGCGGGGTGCATGTGGTGGGTCGCCGCTCGAAAAAGAGCCTCTATTCGATGGAGCATGTCACCTTCGAGGAAGACAGCGTCTATAACCAGCGCGACGCTGAAGGCTTTATCAAGCTGCAGGCGCTGCGGCTGCAACTTTTGAAGCAGCGCGGTCAGGTCACCGAACCCCCGGCTTATGAATAACGCCAGAGGCTAAGGCCCATGTCTGCCGACGCCATCATGATCACGGGCGTAATTGCGCCTGTTTTCCTGTTGATGGCGCTTGGTTGGGGCCTGGGCCGCATTGGCTTTTTTAGCCAGGAGGTGGGCCGCGCGCTCATCCGCTATGTGTGGTTCATCGCCATCCCGGCGCTGTTGATCAGCGCCATTGCCAGCCGCCCCCTGCCGACACCGGAGGAATTTGTGCTGGTGGGGGCTTATTATCTGGCGCTGTTTGCCGTGTACGGGCTGGTGTATCTGGGCATCGGGCGTGCCTTTGGCCTGCCCGCGCCCGAGCGCGCCATATTGTCGCTCACCGCGTGTTTTGCCAATATCGGCTTTATCGGCATTCCGGTTGCGCAGGCGGTGTTGGGCGACGAGGGCCTGCGGCTGGTGCTGATGCTGCTGTCCTTCCACTCGCTGACGCTGTTGCCGGTGACCAGCATTTTGGTGGCGCGCGGGCGCGGCGGTGATGCCGCCGGTCGCGGGATGCTGGGCTCGACCTATGACATTTTGAAACAAAACCCGGTGATGATCGCGCTTGGTGTTGGGCTGGGCTGGTCGGGTCTGGGGATCCCCTTCCCCGACCTGGCGGCGCGCACGCTCGCGCTGCCGGCGTCCAGCGCGGCACCTGTGGGTTTGTTCGCGGCGGGGCTTGCGCTGTCGACCGTCAAGCTCGACGGTGACCTTTGGCAGGCGGCGATGGCGGCTGCGGTCAAGCTGATGCTGGTGCCTTTTGCCGCTTGGGCGGTGCTGCGCCATCTGTTTGAGTTTCCCGATCTGTGGGTACAGGTCGGCACGCTCTTAGGCGCGCTACCCATCGGGATGATCGCCTACAGCTTTGCGGTGGAGCTAAAGGTCGCCCCGCGCCGCGGCGCATCGGCGGTGCTGATTTCCACCACCGCATCGGTGGTGACGCTGTCGGCGGTGCTGTTTTTCATTCGCACAGGCATGCTGTGATGCTGGCGGTGCTGCTGGTTTGGGTCGCGGTCGAGCTGACCGGAAACACCGCCGGGCTGCCGGTCAGTGTGCGCACCGCGCTCATGGAGATTGGCGCGGCGGCAGGGGCCGACCGTCTGCATGTCACCAGCACCACACGCACGGCGCAAGAGCAGGCATCCGCGATCATCGATTATTATATCGAATGCGGGCAGGCCCCGGCCCGCCGGGCCGAGGGCGTGTGCGGGGTCGATCTGGCGCTGCGGGTCTATGATCCCGCCTGCCATCCGGGGATCGATCTGTACCGGCCGCCGTCCGAACAGACGCGCAGTGAAACGATCCGCCAGATGGGCGCGGCGATCGCCGCCAACCTCACCCGGCTTGGCCCCGCGCGCGGCTGCATGCGGCATGTGGCCTCGGGCGCAGACGGCGCGCATTGGTATGCCATTGATATCGCACCCTCGAGCGTGGCGGATCCTGCGGCCTTTTATGATGCGGTCACGGCGCATCCTGCGGTGATCGCCGGGCGGTTTCTTCACCCGCCCATTACTGGGCGTCCCCCAAGCCCGGTGCCCGACAGCGCCTTCCACATTGAATTTCGGATTATACCCTAAGCTCGGATTCTATTCAGCCGCTTCATCGTCGGACGTTTCCGCTTGCGGGCCAAAAAACTCGCGCTCGTCAACCTTCAGAGCATCGAGGGAGGGCGGCTGCAGGTGCACCAGCACCTCGCAGGCTTTGTCGCCGCGAGCGATGGTCTTTTTCAGGTTCACCCGTGCATAACCCAGATTTTGCGCGGCGATGGTGCCAAAGACATTGGCGGTCATCATACAGAGCGACGGTTTGCCGTCGACCGCGGCACCGAAAGGGCAGCATGTGTTGGTCAGTTTGATACCGTCTTTATAGTGGGTGTCGACCTTGAACGCACCGCCAATGTCGTCCTTCAGGTCGACCATCGCGTCGGCGACGGCCAACTGATCCAGTGGCTTGCCACCGTTTTTCTCTACATAGCGCTGGTTGAGCTTGTGCCCGATCACGCTGCCGACGCAGCTGACCATATGTGCAGATTGATTTTTGCCGACAACCGACTGCAGGGTGCTGCCCAATTCGCTGATCACATCCACCATGAATTTTTCACGGTCAAGCGGTGTATCGGGCGAGGCAATGTCGCCGTTAATGTTTTTAAGGTCACCGCGCGGCATAGCGCACTCCTGTTTGAACGCTGAAACTCTGGCACATCACTTATGCCACCTCACTCTATAGGCAAGAGTTTAATGAATAGATTAACGCTAGGCGAAAAAACATGCACGGTAGGCAGATATGCAACAGACTTAGCCCAGCAAGCCGCCTTTGACCCCGTCCAGGACAAACTGCGTCGACAGCGCGCAGACGATGACCCCCAAAACCCGGGTCAGAACCGTGTTCACGGTTGGACCCAGCACCTTCATCATCGGCCCTGCCGCCAGAAAGGTGATGAGGGTCAGCAGCATGGTGACACCAAGCCCGGCCATCACGCCCAGCTGGCCTGCGGCGCTTTCCGAATGGTCGCTCATATGCAGGATGATGGTGGCAATCGCCCCGGGGCCGGCGGTCAGCGGGATGGCCACCGGGAACACCGAGACATCGTCAAAAAATTCATGGATTTCTTCGGCTGAGTCTTGCTTTCGCTCGCTGCGCTTTTCGAACACCATTTCAAAGCCGATAACAAACAGCAAAATGCCGCCGGCGACACGCAGCGCATTGAGGGAGATGCCAAGCGCCGACAGAAACGGCTCCCCGACAAAGGCGAAAAACACCAAAATCGCCGTTGCCACCACCGACCCGCGAATGGCCATGGCGCGTTTGTGCGTATTCGGGGTGCCATCGACAAGGCTGGCAAACACCGGAGCCAGGCCCGGCGGGTCAACAACCACAAACAGCGCGACAAAGGACGCCACAAAGGCTTCCAGAAAAATTGCGTCCAAGACCAGCTCCTAAATAACCACGCCAAACGCCGGGGCGAGGGTTGTGCGTATGAAAATACTGAGCGCCTGCAACAGCAATATCAGCACAAGCGGCGACAGGTCCACACTGCCGGTGCTGGGCAAAACCCGCCACAAAAAGCGCCGGATCGGTGCCAGCAGCGGCTCGGTCAGTGCACTCAAAAATTGAACCACGGTGCGAACAAGCGGTTGATATCCGTTGATGACGCCGAAGGCGATCAGCAAATTGAAAATCACCGAAATCAGCACCGCCCAGACGATCAGGTTCAAGACCTGCAGCACCAACCAAAAAACAGCGACCACACTCTATCTCCTTCATGCGTAGCGGGATATCTGCGAAATTGTCACGCCAATTGCAAGACATGTAGTCGTTCCGGCCAGTGGGTGCAATTGCTGCGGTCAAAAGGACCGGAAATGAAGGAGTTTCGACCGCAGGCCCGCACGGCTGGACCGGCAATTTTTGCCGGAATGGGTAACTATTGCCGAGTATTTTTGGACGAGAGGAATATCTGTGGCCTTTATCGGTAGTCTATTCCCAACGACAGGGGGCCTGTTTGGCCCATCGTCGGGCGGCCTGTTTGGCGGCGGGAATAGCGGTGGCTTTTCGCCGCCGCCGATCCTTGGTGTGTCCGAGAATATCTTGTCGGCATCGTTCAATGTCGACCTGCTGGAATCGGGTCTGCGCGCGATCAACGGCACCACAACCTTTGGCAGTGCGCTCACCGGGGGGTTTGGCCCGGCGGCGATCACCGATTTGGAAATTCCAGAATCGACGCGCTCGCTGTCGGCGCAGGCGAGCGAGGCTGCAGGCCCCGAACCGTTTATCGACCTGAGCGATCCGGCTTTCGATCCCTTTTCGGGTAATGTGGACCAAACCACATCCTTTGCCCTGTTCCGGGCACTGGTGCGCCTGCAGACCATTGCCGAGTTCGCCGGCCAGGAAGACATCACCGACGCCACCCGCGCCCGGCTGAACGAAAGTTTTTTGCAGGGTCTCGGCGAGGTGCGCAGCTTTTTGCCCACGGCTCAGACCAATTTGCTGACCTTTTTTGAAGGGGGCCGCACCAGCGACGCCGATGCCGAGGTGCGGATCGACGATGCGCCCAGCGATTTTCAGGGACAGTTTATTTTCTCAAGCCGCGACGAGCCCATAGCTGGCCTGACCGGCGACGAAGTGTTTACGGTCAATATCGCCAGGCCGAC
>JASBSO010000205.1 GCA_030148905.1 Kordiimonadaceae bacterium
GCGGGGACTATCTGTCGCGCAATCTGGACATTCTGGCCGAGGATGGGTGGCATGTGTCGATTGCCTTCCTGAAAGGCCCGAAAAGCGAGATTAATTTCGCCCCCGTTATGCGAAAACGGCTCACCCTGACAGGCAGCACACTGCGCGCGCGGCCGACCGAATTTAAGGCAGAGATCGCCGAATCTCTGGCGCTCTTTGTGGTGCCGCTTATCGAAGACGGGCTTATTCGCCCCGTTGTCGACAGTGTTTTCGCGCTTGAAGACGCCGCAGAAGCGCACCGGCGGATGGAAAGTTCCGAGCATATTGGCAAAATTGTTCTGAAGCCGTGACACCATGGGGCGCTGCGCCCCTGTCCAGGTCCGATTTTATCAAATTTCGCGGTGACAGCGCTCCTATGGCTTGATACAAAGCCGATTAATGGGGTGCCCCTACTCCTTTTCACCAAAACTGAGGATGACGGAGCGGGCAGAATGTTGCCGCCCCACTTGTGCGCGTTGAGTCGGGTGCTGGTGGTCGCGGTGTATTTGTAAAGGACATGCCAATGTCACAACCTTTAATGCCACTTGCCACTGCGGTTTGGCTTGTCGACAACACGTCGCTGACATTCCGGCAAATTTCGGAATTTTGCGAGCTTCATGTGCTGGAAGTCCAGGGCATCGCCGACGAAACCGTTGCGGTCAATATGGTGGGCCAGGATCCGATCGCCAATGGTCAGCTGACCTGGGACGAAATTGAACGCTGTCAAAAGGATGCCGGTGCGTCTTTGAAAAAGCTCACCCATGATGTTGAGGCCGTGGCCCGAACCAAAGGGCCCCGCTACACGCCGGTGTCCAAGCGACAGGACAAACCCGATGCCATTGCCTGGCTGGTGCGCAACCATCCGGAGTTGAGCGACCTGCAAATCAGCCGCTTGGTTGGGACCACCAAGCCCACCATCAAGGCTATTCGCGAGCGCACGCACTGGAACATGGCGAATATCCGCCCACAAGACCCCGTGGGCCTGGGGCTGTGCCGCCAAAGCGAGCTGGACGAAGTGGTGAAAAAAGCCGCCGAGAAAAAGGCGCGTGAGGCGGCAAAGGCCGGCATCTCGCCCGATGTGGCAGAGGGCGAAGCTGACACAGCACCAGCGCCAGAGGAGGCAAGCAGCGACGCTGCAGCACCATCTGATGACGGTGCGGAGAGCGCGCTGGATTAAGCGACCCTGTTCAACCTGACGGTCAGCAGGCCCGGCTTAGGGCCTGCTGCAAGACCATACCAAAATCTACGGACGACTTCAGACCGTCAGTGTTTCACGCTATGGCGTTCAAGTTCTTCTTTCAGGCGCAGTTTTCGCCTTTTCAAAAGCTGAAGCTTGAGCGTATCCGGACGAGGGCGAAGTTGTTCCTGAGCAATATTGGCATCAATCTCGGCGTGTTTGATATTCAGTGCGTCGATGTGCTTTTGAAGGCTCATTGAATAACTCCTCTCTTGCTAGGGTTGGCCCCCTTCCCGTCAAGGGGACCTTAAATCCAATCATGGTCGCCCTCTGATGTCACGCGAAATCGGCGGCCGCCAAAAATACCTGATTGCAAAAGATGTTGTGGTACAGCCCGGCACGCGCTAGCCGCCGACACGCCTGACAAATCACCAGAATCGATCCCGTTTGTGGTCAAGCCAGAGCATCACAGGCTTTGCAAGCTGGTATGGGACAAGGTCTTTGATGGCGGTGACGACTGTGTTATTTTCGCTGATCATCGACAGTTGTATAGGACCCCGAATGGACGGATCGGCGATTGAGGCGCGTATTGCAACGCTTGAGCAGGAACACCGTGATTTGGACGATTCTATTCTTGCGCTTGAGGGGCAGGGCAATGCCGATCAACTGCAGATTCAGCGGCTCAAAAAACGCAAGCTGAGCCTCAGAGACCAAATCTCCACGCTGCACAGCATGCTGGTGCCGGACATTATCGCCTAAGGTCAGGCCCCCTAAAGCGGCTAACGGATATTGTCGCTTCCGCCCTTCATCTCGGCCTTGTTGTCGTACATGGCCTTGTCGGCGCCCTCCAGCGCCTCTTCGACCCCGACGCGCCCGTGAAAGGTATATGTCCCGTGCGCCAGGCGCAGGTTGATCTGGTCGCCGCCGGGTAACTCCAGCGGTGTCGACATCACCTTGTCCGCCAGGATCGCGGCTTTTTCACGCCCCAAAACCTCGTCCGCTTGCGCCAGAAGAACCGCAAATTCGTCCCCGCCCAACCGTCCAACAACGTCGGTTGCCCGAAGATTGTCGGTGAGAATTTGTGCAACATGAAACAGTGCCGCGTCGCCTCCGTCATGCCCATATTTGTCATTGATGGTTTTCATGTCATTGAGATCAATAAACACCACGGTAGACGGCGTTTCATAGCGTTCGGCAAAGGCGATCATCCGCCGCAATTCGCGCACAAAAGCCCGGCGATTGCGGATCGGCAGCAGGGTGTCCATGTCGGCGAGTTCTTCCAGTTCGCGGATCCGGCGCTCAGAATTGTCAAGCGCCTGCTTCAGGCTGTCGACCTCGGCCATCAGGCCGACCAACGTTTCTCGCACCCGCGGGGACAGCTCTTCGGTCGACAGCGCGCTCAGGTCAACCTGGTCGACAATAATGCGACCACCGCTGTCATCAGTGCGGTAAGCGCGTTTGGCGCGGCCAGCCTCGCTGGGGGATATCACGCGCGGCGGCGCGGTATTGCCGGTAACTTTCATAACATCCTGCTTCGCTGGGGTTGGCCTGTGTCCCAGAGAGGTGCCCGTATTATTGTTTTTGTCGCCCCGAAACGCAACATCAGCGTCGCATTGGGGCGCTTTGGGCGCACGCGCAGGGCCAGGGCGGTCTATGGGTGTGCAAAAAGGGCTCGAAAATTGCGGCGACGGTGATAGTGTCGCCGCATGACAACCGAGACACCACCCGTAGCCATTATTATGGGCAGCCAAAGCGATTGGCCGACCATGAAACATGCCAGCGATATTCTGGACACGCTTGGCGTTGCGCGCGATGTGCAGATCGTATCGGCGCACCGCACGCCGGACCGGCTTTATGCCTTTGCAAGCGAGGCCAAAGGCCGCGGCACCAAGGTAATTATCGCCGGGGCTGGCGGAGCCGCGCACCTGCCGGGCATGGTGGCGGCGATCACCCCGCTGCCGGTTTTGGGCGTGCCAGTTGAATCCAAAGCCCTGTCGGGCCAGGACAGCCTGTTGTCGATTGTGCAAATGCCGGGGGGTATCCCTGTTGGGACGCTGGCGATTGGCAAGGCCGGCGCCAAAAACGCCGGGCTTATGGCGGCTGCGATATTGGCGCTTGGCGATACCGCGCTGGCGGACCGGCTGCAGGCGTGGCGGGCCGAGCAAACGGCGTCGGTTGCGGACCGGCCATTGGAGATTTAACGGCTATGTCGGCGCAGATTCCCCCCCTAGGGCATATCGGCATCATTGGCGGCGGTCAGCTTGGGCGCATGCTGTCGGTGGCGGCAGCGAAATTTGGGTATAAGGTGACGATCTTTTGCCCCGAGGACAACTGCCCCGCCGCTCAGGTCGCAGGTCGGCAGGTTGTGGCGGACTATGATGACGAGGCGGCGCTTGTCGCCTTTGCCCAGGATGTGGATGTGGTCACCCTGGAATTTGAAAACATTCCCGTCAAGGCGCTGGAACTTGCCAGCACGCACACCCCCATCGCCCCTGGGGTTGAAAGTTTGCGCGTCTCGCAGGACCGACTGGTTGAAAAAACCTATATCGCCGACCTTGGCATCGATGTGGCCCCGTTTGCGGCCTTTGACGATGCCGCGAGCTTGGAGGCTGCCTTTGCAGAGATCGGCAGGCCCGCCATCGCCAAAACCCGGCGCTTTGGCTATGACGGCAAGGGCCAGGTGCCGATCAAATCCAAGCGTGATTTTGACGATGTTCTGGATGCCATGGCGGGTGCACCGGCAATTCTGGAAAAGATGATCGACTTCGAAACCGAGATCAGCGTCGTTGTGGCGCGCAGTGCTACGGGCGATGTGGCGGCCTATCCGATCGGCGAAAATGTGCACCGCGAGGGGACATTACGGACCACAACCGTGCCCGCCAATATTACCGACGCGCAAGAAGCCAAGGCCAAAGTGATCGCAGCGCGAATCGCCAATGCGCTTGACCATATTGGCGTGTTGACGGTCGAACTGTTTGTGGCGGTCGATGGTTCGCTGATCGTCAATGAAATTGCCCCGCGCGTTCACAACAGCGGTCATTGGACCATCGAAGGTGCCACCACCAGCCAGTTCGAACAGCATATCCGCGCCATTTGCGGGCTGCCGCTTGGCCCCGCACGCGCGCTGGGCTGGACCGAGATGACCAACCTTCTGGGCGCGGATATCCTCGAGCATCAGCGCTATTTGGCCGACGAGTCCGCGTCGTTTCATCATTACGGCAAAAGCGATCCGCGACCCGGGCGGAAGATGGGGCATGTCACGCGCGTTGTTCGCGACTGAACCTGGACAGCATAGCCGCGCGGCCTCTTTTACGCTTTTGTGGGCTAGGTGCGGGGTTTCAGCACCCAGGTGGCATGCTCGGCTTCAATGTCAAAGCCGTGTGCGGCGGCGAAGGCTTCGACGACCTGTCGCATCGGATAGCCCTTGGTGCGGCCCCAATGCCAGTCGTCGCCGCACAAAATCGCATCGGGCCAGAAGAGATGGCACACGTCCAGATCTTCGATGGTTTTGCCCGCATCGATATAGATGATATCGGGGCGAACCTCAGCGGCACAAAGCGCCGGGATCGCCTCGGGCGAGGTGGCTTCAATCGGGACAAAACGGTCCTTGAACTCCAAAAGATTTGCCAGCGCCAATGCCTTGACCCCGTGCGTGCGCACATCTGCAATAAAATCAGCCTGATCCTGCGCATCCGGATAGACCTTGTTCAACGTTTCGCGCCCGACATAGCGCTCGCACTGTTCGACCAGATCATCACCCCAAGGGTCGAGGCCAACCACCTTCAGATCGGGGTGTGTTTCCAGCCACAGGCGCGCGCTTTGACCCAGAAACACACCGATTTCCAGCAGCACCTTGGCCCCGTGCTCGCGTATGGCGGCATGCACCAAATGCCGACCGCCGCCGCCTAAGCCGACATTCCAGCGCCGAAGCGCCGAAACGTCGGGCCAGTCGATATCTGTAAACAGGTGGTCCAGGGCTTTAATCCAAAATCGAAAAGCCGGTGTCCGCCCAGTCTTTTTCAAAGGCGGCAAGCCCCTTGTCGGTCAGGGGGTGGGCGGCCAGTTTTTGCATCACCGAATGCGGGAAGGTGGCCACATCGGCACCGATCTGCGCCGATTGCAGAACGTGTACCGGATGGCGCACGCTGGCGACCAGGATCTCGGTGTCAAACTCGTAATTGTCATAGATTTGACGGATGTCAGCGATCAGGTCCATCCCGTCAAAGCCCACATCGTCGTGCCGCCCGACAAAGGGCGAAATAAAGGTCGCACCGGCCTTGGCCGCGAGCAGCGCCTGATTGGCCGAAAAACACAGCGTCACATTGACCATGATTCCCTCGGCGCGCAGCGCCTTGCAGGTTTTCAGGCCGTCGATGGTCAGCGGCACCTTAACCGCGATATTATCGGCGATCTTGGCGCATTTCAGGCCCTCTTTCAGCATGGTCTCATGATCAGCGGCGACGGTTTCGGCTGACACCGGGCCGTCCACTTCTGCGGCGATCTCGGCGATGACCTCAAAAAAGTCGCGCCCGGATTTTTTGATCAGCGACGGGTTGGTGGTCACACCGTCGAGCAAGCCGGTCGCGTTGGCATCTCGAATCTCGTCAATGATGGCCGTGTCGAGAAAAAATTTCATGCTGGTCTCTCCGCGATTGAGGGCATCCGCCAAGGCGGCGCTGGTTGCCTCCGTTGCTACTCGTTCGGCCCCGCAAAGGCAATATGCGCGCCTCTATTCGCACAAAAATAGCTGGACAGACGCCCGGTGCATGGTGGACCAACAGCGGTGGTCGGTCCCTCATAAAGGCTTAGGTGCTCAGGTCGTGACCAGCATTGCTATTCTTCTACCGCTGCCGCTGGGCGGCACATTGGATTATGCGCCCGGAGATTCTGCATCTGGCGACGCACAGCCTGAACCCGGTACACTGGTTGAGGTGCCGCTTGGCGCGCGCCGTGTTGTGGGCGTCATCTGGCCGAACCGGCTTGGGGCAAACGGTGCCGTTGACACGGCCAAGCTGAAGCCGATTCGCACGGTTCTCCCCCTTGCTCCTTTGCCGCATGACCTTATGGAGCTGATCAGCTTTGTCGCCGATTATACGCTCACCGACCCGGGGCGGGTGCTGCGCATGGCCATGAGCCCTTCCGATGTGCTCGACCCGCCGCCTGCCCGCACGATTTTGGCGAAGGCCTGCACGCCTCCGGACTTCAAACACACGCCCGCCCGTAGACGCGTTTTGGACCGCTTTACCCCCGGCCTGACAGTCGCGGAACTGGCGCGGCGCGCGGATGTGTCGGACGGCGTCGTGCGCGAGCTTGTCAAAGCCGGCGTGTTGACCGCCGTGACGCGCAGTACGCACGACCCCTATCCCGCACCGAAACTCCAATTCGGTCCCGCGCTAAACGCTGAACAAAGCGCCGCCGCACAGGCGCTGATCAGTGCCTATGATACCGGTGCCTTTGCCCCGATTTTGCTGGACGGAGTCACCGGCTCGGGCAAGACCGAAGTGTATTTTGAAGCGATTTTTGCGGCGGTCGCCACCGGCGGACAGGTGCTGGTTCTGGTGCCAGAGATCGGCCTGACAGCGCAGTGGCTGGCGCGGTTCGAGGCCCGCTTTGGCGTGCCGCCTGCGCTGTGGCATTCCGATGTCGGGGCGGCGGAAAAGCGCCGCGTGTGGCAATCGGTTGGCGCGGGCAGTGTGTCGGTGGTGGTGGGGGCGCGCTCGGCCCTGTTCCTGCCGTTTCAAAATTTGCGGCTGATCATTGTGGATGAAGAGCATGACCCATCCTTTCGGCAGGAAGACGGCGTGCTGTATCATGCCCGCGACATGGCCGTGGTGCGCGCGCGCGCGGCGGGCTGCCCGGTGGTGCTATCGAGTGCGACGCCGTCGCTGGAGACGCAGCTGAATGCCAGCGGTGGTCGCTATCAGAGCCTGGCCTTGCGCACGCGGTACGGCGGGGCAACCTTACCGCAGATCGTGCCCGTGGACATGCGGGCGGAAAATCTGCCGGCGGATCGGTGGCTGTCGGCCCCGCTTCGGGAGGCGCTGCAGGCCACGATCGCGGCGGGCGAGCAAAGCCTGCTGTTTCTCAATCGGCGCGGCTACGCACCACTGACGCTGTGTCGCACATGCGGACACCGATTCGCCTGCCCGGACTGTACGGCGTGGCTGGTTGAGCACAGGTTTCGAAAGGAACTCCACTGTCATCAATGCGGGCGGGTTGAGCCGATGCCGCAGCACTGCCCCACCTGCGAGACCGAAGACAGCCTTGCCGCTTGCGGTCCCGGGGTAGAACGGCTTTTTGAAGAGGTATCGCGCAGCTTTGACGATGCTCGCATCACGGTGATGACCAGCGACACACTGGCGTCACCCAAGGCAACGCGCGCGGCCATTGCCGCCATCGAGGCGGGCGAGGTTGATATTGTCATCGGCACGCAATTGATCACCAAGGGCTATCATTTCGAGGCCTTGACCTGCGTGGGGATTGTCGATGCCGATTTGGGGCTACGCGGGGGCGACTTGCGCGCGGGCGAGCGCACATTTCAGCAGCTCACCCAGGTGTCGGGCCGCGCCGGGCGTGCGGCCAAGCCGGGGCGGGTATTCTTGCAAACCTATGACCCGCAAAACCCTGTGCTGGAGGCGATCATCAGCGGTGATCGCGACCGCTATTACGCGCTGGAGGCGGGAGACCGCGAAGCCTTTTCCATGCCACCTTATGGGCGTCTGGCGGCGCTGATCCTGTCCGGGGCGGACGAGGCGGCAGTGATGGATCAAGGCCGGTTACTCGCCCGTGTGGGCCCCGCAGGGGCCGATATCAGGGTGTTCGGTCCGGCGCCTGCGCCCTTTGCCCGGCTCAGAGGCCGGTTCCGAGCGCGGCTTTTGGTGCACGCGGATAAAGCCGTGCGTATTCAGGATGTGCTGCGCGCATGGCTGGGCCGCGTGCGGCGAATCAAGGGCGTGCGGGTGCAGGTTGATGTCGACCCCTATTCGTTTTTATAGCGCCGCCTGCTGCGGCGGTTCCTATTTCATGCGGTCGATGCAGTTTGCCAGCATCTGCATCAGCACCTCTTCGCGCTGGGTGAACTGCCCGGCCTGGTAGGTGCTGGGCGGATGCGATGAGCCAGCCAGTATCGGCGTGGCCGGGTCCAGATAGTCGGCGCTGAAGGCGCGGGCATACTCGCCGTAACGCTCCTGCAATGTTTGGATCGCCGTTTCAGAGATTTGGGTGCGCGCCATATCGTGCGGCATCGGCGTCGTTTGGCTGTAGGACAGCAAAAACCCGGCAAGCTTGCCCGACGGCAGGTCGGTTTCGTTCAGGTGATGTGCCACATCGATTTCAAAGGCGTTCATCGACCGGTTGATGCGGTCTTTAAAGGGCGGCACGGGCGGCAATCCAAGCGCTGCACCCGCCGCACCGAGGCAGTCGTCCTTGACGGCGTCATAGAGCAAGACGGTGAGATTCTCTTTGCCGAAGACGGCGCTGTATCCATCGGCGATGTCCCGAAATGCGCAGGGAAATTCGGCGGCAAATTGATCAAAGGGCATGATTTTCCGTCGTCTGCGCACCAGCTCGCCGTACTGCGACCAATAATGGTCGGCGATGTGCCGGACAAAAAACAGCACCCGAACGCGCCGGGCTTTGCTGTGCAGTATGTCGGCGAGGCGTTCCAGCTTGGGGCGCAGGCGCTTGGCCCGGCACAAGCCAGAGAAGGTTTCACTGGACAAGAGCAGGCGCGACTGGTCGGCATCTTCGGTCAGGCGGTCAAATTCAGCCTCCACCTCGGCCTTGTCCTCGGCTTCGATGGCTTTGCGTACCAGCATGCCCGAATTGCCAATCCCGGGCTTGCCGTTTTTTGGCAGCGGGTCTTTGACCGGATAGGATACACCGCCTGCATCCAAACCGTCGCGGCCATAGCCCCAGCTATATTGCAAAAAAGATGTGCCGGTTTTCGTCGCACCGATGTGCAACAGAATTTCATCATACATGCGCGAAATCCCCAAAATATGTTTCGCGCGGACCCTATTGGGAGGTCCGCTTTGGGTCAACAGGGGCGAGGGAATTGCCTGGATATGAGAAAGGCAGCTTCACCGTCTTGCACAGCCGGGACCACTGTGCTAGGTGAACCTCGCTTTTGGCGGGATATCCCTGTTCAAACGCCCGATTTTCCTGCGTTTGAGACTGTTCTGAACGCTCGGTTTATCAAGGGATGCGCGCCAGGCAAGAAATGGTTCTGCGTTCTTAACGCTTCTCAGGAAAGGTCGCCCGTTGACCGCGACAAAAATTCACGTGTCTGGACTGTCTGGTCGCTACGCGATGGCGCTGTTTGAATTGGCGCTGGACGCGGATGCCCTGAAAGCAGTCGAATCCGATGTTGCCACGCTCAGTGCTGCGCTTGAGGCCAGTGACGATTTGCGCGCCCTTGTTGGCTCGCCGCTTTTGTCCCGCGCCGAACAAAAAGCCGCGATGGCCGGGCTTGCCGCGCATTTTGAGCTGCAGGCGCTGACCTCGAATTTTCTCGGCACGCTGGCGGCGAACCGCCGCCTGGGTGTTTTGAAGGCCGCGCTGGCTGATTTTGGTCGGCTGCTGGGCGCGCACCGCGGCGAATTATCGGCTGAGGTGACCAGTGCCAAGGCGTTGACCAAAACGCAAAGCGAAGCGCTGAGAAAATCTCTCAAAGCGGCAATGGGCCGCGATGTTGCGATCACGACCGACGTTGACGAAGGCCTGCTTGGTGGCCTTGTTGTCAAAATCGGTTCGCGGATGATCGACAGCTCACTCAAAACGAAATTAGACACCCTCAGTGTGGCCATGAAAGGGGTTCAGTAATGGATATCCGTGCCGCGGAAATTTCAAAGGTCCTGAAGGACCAAATCGCAAACTTTGGTAACGAGGCACAGGTCTCGGAAGTTGGGACCGTTTTGTCGGTTGGGGATGGGATCGCCCGCGTATTTGGGCTGGACCAGGTCCAGGCCGGCGAGATGGTTGAATTCCCCGGCGGTATCAAAGGCATGGCGCTCAACCTTGAAAGCGACAATGTCGGGGTGGTGATTTTCGGATCGGACAGCACCATCAAGGAAGGCGACACCGTCAAGCGAACGGGTGAGATTGTGGACGTACCGGTTGGCAAGGGGCTGCTTGGCCGCGTTGTCGACTCGCTGGGCAATCCCATTGACGGTAAAGGCCCGCTGAAAGATGTGACCCGCACCCGCGTTGAGGTGAAGGCACCCGGCATCATCCCCCGGAAATCGGTGCACGAACCGATGCAATCGGGCCTGAAGGCGATCGATGCGCTTGTGCCCGTTGGCCGCGGCCAGCGCGAGTTGATCATCGGCGACCGTCAAACCGGGAAAACCGCCGTTGCCGTTGACACCTTCATCAACCAGAAGGCCGTCAACGACGCCGCCAAGGACGACAGCGAAAAGCTGTTTTGTATCTATGTTGCGGTGGGTCAAAAGCGCTCGACGGTTGCACAGATCGTCAAGTCGCTCGAAGACAATGGCGCGATGGACTATTCGATCGTTGTTGCGGCAACCGCGTCGGAGCCGGCACCGCTGCAATTCCTGGCCCCCTATACCGGCACAGCCATGGGCGAATTTTTCCGCGACAATGGCATGCATGCCGTGATCGTGCATGACGATCTGTCGAAGCAGGCGGTGGCCTACCGTCAGATGTCGCTTTTGCTGCGCCGCCCTCCTGGCCGTGAAGCCTATCCCGGTGACGTGTTTTACCTGCACAGCCGCCTGCTGGAGCGTGCGGCCAAGATGTCCGACGCCTCGGGTGCGGGCTCACTGACGGCATTGCCGATCATTGAAACGCAGGCTGGTGACGTGTCGGCCTATATTCCGACCAATGTGATCTCGATCACCGACGGTCAGATCTTCCTTGAGACCGACCTGTTCTACAAGGGCATTCGCCCCGCGATTAATGTGGGTCTGTCGGTCAGCCGGGTTGGCTCGGCCGCGCAGATCAAGGCGATGAAGCAGGTTGCAGGTTCGATCAAGCTGGAGCTGGCGCAGTACCGCGAAATGGAAGCCTTTGCGCAGTTTGGCTCTGACCTTGATGCCGCAACGCAGAAACTGCTGGCGCGGGGTGCGCGTCTGACCGAGCTGCTGAAACAGGGTCAATATCAACCCCTGCCGGTTGAAGAGCAGGTGGTTGCTATTTTTGCTGGCGTGAACGGCTATCTGGATGCCATCGACACCCGCGATGTAACGCGCTTTGAATCGCAATTCCTGGCGGATATGCGCGCCAACCATCAGGACGTGCTTGAGACGATCCGCAACGAGAAAAAACTGTCGGACGAAACGACCGATAAGTTGAAGGCAATTCTCGACGGCTTTGCCAAGACGTTCTCGTAAGGAAACCGGGGTCCAAAGGAAGGTTCATTCCATATGCCCAGTTTGAAGGATTTGCGCGGCCGAATTAATTCGGTGAAGTCCACGCAGAAGATCACCAAAGCCATGAAAATGGTGGCGGCATCGAAACTGCGGCGCGCTCAGGATGCGGCGGAAAGCGCCCGCCCCTATGCCGAGAAAATGGAAAAGGTTCTCTCGGGTCTTGGGGCTGCGGTGGCAGGCCAGGCGGGTGCACCGACACTCTTGGCCGGCACCGGCAAAAGCGATGTTGAGCTGGTAATTGTGGCCACCTCGGAGCGCGGGCTATGCGGCGGGTTCAATGTCAATATCGTCAAGGCCGCGCGGGCGCATATCGACCGCCTGATCGCCGAAGGCAAAACGGTGAAAATTCACTGCGTTGGCCGTAAGGGCGAGATTATTTTGCGCCGCTATTATCCCGAACTGATTGCTGGCTCGACCGACTTGTCGGCGGTCAAATGGGTTGGCTTCAGTGATGCGCAGGCGATCGCCGCCGATGTTCTGGCGGATTTCGAGCGCGGCGATTTTGACGTGGCGACGCTGTTTTACTCGCGCTTCCAGTCGGCCTTGACCCAGATCCCAACGCGCCAACAGCTCATCCCGGCGCCGATTACAGCGGCTGCGAACGATGACGACCTCGGCGATGATTTGGGCGGCGCTGTCTATGACTATGAGCCGAGCGAGGAAGACATTCTGGAAGACCTGCTGCCGCGCAATGTTGCCGTGCAGATTTACCGTGGTCTGCTGGAAAATGCCGCCTCAGAGCAGGGTGCCCGCATGACCGCGATGGACAATGCAACCCGCAATGCCGGTGACCGCATCAAAGACCTGACGCTTGTTTATAACCGGACGCGTCAGGCCTATATTACCAAAGAACTGATCGAAATTATTTCGGGCGCGGAAGCGCTTTAGACCAATAGGAGTAAGCCCATGGCTGCCACCAACAATATCGGCCGCATTACGCAGGTGATTGGCGCGGTTGTCGACGTGCAGTTCGAAGACAATCTGCCCGCCATTCTGTCGGCGCTGGAGACCGACAACAATGGTCAGCGCCTTGTGCTTGAGGTTGCACAGCACCTCGGCGAAAACACGGTGCGGACGATTGCAATGGACTCGACCGACGGTCTTGTGCGCGGTGCCGAGGTCAAAGACACCGGGGCACCGATTTCGGTGCCCGTTGGCCCCGAGACCCTGGGCCGGATCATGAATGTCACGGGCGACCCGGTTGACGAGCGCGGCCCGGTCGGTGCCAAGCAAACGGCGCCGATCCACAATGAAGCCCCGGCTTTTGAAGACCAGTCGACCGAACAGGAAATCCTCGTTACGGGTATTAAGGTCGTTGACCTGCTCGCGCCTTACGCAAAGGGCGGTAAGATCGGTCTCTTTGGCGGTGCCGGCGTGGGCAAGACGGTTTTGATCATGGAACTGATCAACAACATCGCCAAAGGCCACGGCGGCTATTCGGTTTTCGCTGGTGTGGGCGAGCGGACGCGCGAGGGTAATGACCTTTATCACGAGATGATCGAATCGGGCGTTATTCAGCCCGACGGCGAATCCAAAGCCGCGCTCGTGTACGGCCAGATGAACGAGCCTCCCGGCGCGCGTGCCCGTGTTGGCCTGACCGGCCTGACCATGGCGGAATATTTCCGCGATCAGGAAGGTCAGGACGTGCTGTTCTTCGTCGATAACATCTTCCGCTTCACCCAGGCGGGTTCGGAAGTGTCGGCGCTTCTTGGCCGTATCCCGTCGGCGGTGGGGTATCAACCAACGCTGTCGACCGATATGGGCGCGCTGCAAGAGCGGATTACCTCCACCAAAAAAGGCTCGATCACCTCGGTGCAAGCGATTTACGTCCCGGCCGATGACCTGACCGACCCGGCACCGGCGACCTCGTTCGCGCACCTGGATGCGACAACCGTATTGAACCGCGCGATTGCCGAGCTTGGCATCTACCCTGCGGTTGATCCGCTGGATTCGACCTCGCGCATTCTCGACCCGCAGGTTGTGGGCCAGGAGCACTATGACGTGGCGCGCCGGGTGCAGGAAATTCTGCAAGAATACAAGTCGCTGCAGGACATCATCGCCATTCTGGGTATGGACGAACTGTCGGAAGATCAGAAGCTGACCGTTGAGCGCGCGCGGAAAATCCAGCGTTTCCTCAGCCAGCCTTTCCATGTGGCAGAAGTTTTCACCGGCTTCCCGGGCAAGTTTGTCAACCTTGAAGACACCATCAAAGGGTTCAAGGCGCTTGTTGAAGGCGAATATGACCATCTTCCCGAAGCCGCCTTCTACATGGTTGGCAGCATGGAAGAGGCCATTGAAAAAGCCAACAAAATGGCTGCTGAAGCCGCCTAAGCGAAAGAGCGAATCTCGTGTCGACATTGCATTATGAAATCGTTTCACCGGAGCGTCTGTTGGCAGACGCCGAGGCGGCTATGGTTGTTGTGCCCGGCACCGACGGTGATTTCGCCGTTCTGGCCGACCATGCCCCCTTTATGTCGACGATGCGCCCCGGTGTGATCGCCATTCACGGGGACAGCGACAGCACTGCAAACGAACGCCTGTTTGTCAAAGGCGGGCTTGCACAGGTGTCGCCGTCGGGGCTGACAATTCTGGCCGAAGAAGCGATGGCGCTGGATAGCGTCGACGCGGACGATCTGGCGCAAAATATTGCCAATGCTCTCGAGGACCTGGCTCGTGCATCCGACGATATCGAAGCCGGGCGCATCGAGGCCGAGCTGGAATGGATGGTTGCGCTGCAGGACGTTGTGTAAGCGCGATACACCATAATCGAATGCTGAAAAAGCGGCTCTCCCTTGGGACGGGCCGCTTTTTTATTGTGTATGCTGCCACACATTCCGGGCAAGTCGCATATGGCCAGGGCTGGCTTGAAAATCTGCATGAATCAGGAAATGGGTCACGGTCTTGCCGTCGCCCAGTGGCAGAACAAGCGCGTCAAAACGCCCACCTCGCGGGGTTGCGGCAACGGTGTCGCCGGAAAATGCCAGTGGCAGTCTGCGTTCATTGGCCAGAAACCAGCGCAATATCGGCACCCATCGCTTGACCAGCGGCACATCAGCCATCGTGCTGATCATTGGGTTGAGCTTGGTAATATTGGCGTCGGTGGTAAATTTGTGCCCCGTTGCCAGAATTTCAAAATCCTGCCCGCCGTCATGCACGCGCAAATGGGTCAGAGACTGCAAATAAGGGCGTAGATCATCGCGGCGAAGCGCCGCGTTCGCTGGCATATCGCCGCCTGGCGCTGCGGCACGCTGCCAAATATCCAAAAGTGCAATCGCGCTGGGATGGCGCGGCGTTTCAAAGGCCTCTAGGCCATCAAATTCAGCTATAGGTCCCATCACTCTACACCATCATCCGCACACGGTTCGCCTCGACACCACCGTGTTGACTGTTGATCCGACCCTAAGATGGCGGACGCAGTATGAATACACGCTGAAGATGCTAAGTGTCTCTTTTTGTATCAGTCAGGGCGCCTTTGGCGAACTGCAATACATTTTCATAAAGGGTGTATTTAAACGGCACAATATGGTCGAGTGCAGCGTCAAAACTGCTCCACCGCCAGCGGCGAAATTCTGGGTCTGCGGTGTCGATGCGGATGGCGTCGTCGCTGCCGAGAAACCGCATCACATACCAGCGCTGGCGCTGGCCGCGGTACCGCCCGCCCCACGTCTTGCCAATAAGATGCGGCGGCAAATCATAGCTGAACCAGTCCGGACTTTCGGCAATCAGGCGCACATGGGTGGGTGTCACGCCTGTTTCCTCTTCCAGTTCGCGGTAGGCAGCATCCACTGGTGCTTCGCCTTTATCAATGCCGCCTTGCGGCATTTGCCATGCGTCGGGGGTATCCAGCCGCTCGCCGGTGAAAATCAGATTGTCTGCATTCACCATGACAACGCCAACACAATCGCGGTAAGGCAGGACAGTCGACGTCATGACACGGTATCCGGGCCCAAGAGAGGCATCATCGCGGCAGCGGCTGCAAGTCCGCCACGTGGCTGACGGGGACCAGCAAAATACCGCGTTCGGTCAGCCCTGCGGCCCAATCGCGCACCGTGTTGACGGTCACCGGGAAGGCGCGCCCGACGCCGACCGCCGCGCCTTGGCTGCGGGCGCGGGTTTCCAGGTCCTGCAGGCGCGCCAAAATGTCATCGGCGCGCGGCTCGCGGTCGATATCGCTGTCATTGATCGCTGTTGGCACCGCCTTGGAGCGGGCCAGGTCAGCCGCGCGCGACTGGCGGCTTGTCCGCGCGTCAACCAGCATCAGGCCGCGCGCGCCAATTTCAGAAATAATCGGCTCTATCTGGCCCGTTGACGCGGTAAAGCGCGAACCCATGTGATTGATAATGCCGACATAGCCGGTCATTGTCCCAAGCGAAGAACGCAGCAGGTCGATATTGCTACGCACCGTCTGGCTGACCAAAAGCGCCAGCGGCCCAGGGTCCATTTGCGGATAATTGACCGGCTCCATCGGGACCATCATCAGCAATTCATGCCCGCTTGCGCGTGCCTGCTCGGCCCATTCCTGCAGGCGGGTTCCGTAAGGCGAAAAGGCAAGTGTGACCTGATGTGGCAATTGCGCCACCGCGCGCTGGGTGGTGCGGGCCCGTAGGCCCAATTCGGTGATGATGATGGCAATGCGCGGCACATCGCCGCGCTCTGGCGCGGGGGTGCGGTAGGCTTCAAACGGGGTGACACCGGTGTTGCTGATCTTGGGCAGTTCGCCCTGGCGGGCCTCTTCCAGATTGTCGGCAACACGGAACGCTCCCGGGTGTTCCACCATGGCGGTCAGCGTGGGGGCCTCGGGCGCAGCAGGCTGCGCTGCGTCGGTGGTGCTGACCGGTGCCAGCAACGGGTCTTGGTCCGGTCGCCCAGCTGTGGTCTCAGGCGCATCAATGCTGGCGGGGTCGGGCGTATCCGTATTCGCGCCTGTATCTTGCTCGCCCGCGTCAAAAGGATCATCGTCCAAAACGGCTGTGTCACCGGCTGTGCTTTGTTCGGTCGAAGCGCCTACAGGTGGGTTGTCTTCGCTGTCAGCAGGCGCGGCCTCACGGTCAGAGGGCACGGATGCGGGGCCAAAAACCTCAGCATAGCCATAGATGCCAGCAAAGATGACCAGACTTACACCCCACGCGATCAGCGCAGACTTGATCGATGACATGTCGTCTCCCTTCGTGGCGCGGTGCGCCCCGTGCGACCTCGGTGATGGAGTATTGCGCTATTGTGCGGCGGCTGCAACCTGTGCCTGCGGTAAATTTCGCAAGTCTTTTAACAGCTTGATTGCATATTGCAGCTGTACATCTTCCACAGGTTCAAGCGGCTGGCCTTTGTCATCCACCTCGACATAGCGCGGCTCGACACCCACTTCGCCCGCGCGGTCGACGTCCATTTGGTCATTGGTGATGACATTTTGCAGGTCGGCCTCGCGGCGGGGGGATGTGTTGCTGCGCGCGCTTTCGGGGCGCGGCATCAATACGTCAAAATCGGGTTCAATACCGCGTTCCTGGATCGAGGTTCCCGACGGCGTGAAATACCGTGCCGTGGTCAACCGAATGGCGCGGTCTCCCTTGCGGCCAAGGCGGATCTCGCTTTGCACGGTGCCTTTGCCAAAGGTTTGGTCCCCCACCAGAATAGCGCGGCGGTGGTCCTTCAATGCGCCTGCAACAATTTCCGAGGCCGAGGCCGAA
>JASBSO010000220.1 GCA_030148905.1 Kordiimonadaceae bacterium
CGCTGGCCGAGCGCGGTGCGGTTGGTCTTATTCAGGTGGTGGCACCCAGCGCGCGCTTTTCCTTTGATGCGCTGGCGGGTCGCGCCAACCGGCCAAGCTTTGACTGGACCTACCCCGAAGGCGAAGGCCCCGGCGCGCAACTGAAGGCAACCGCGCTGATCTCAGACGCGCTGGCAGCCGACCTGTTTGCCGCCGCTGGCAAAGACCTGGAGGCGATGAAAGCCGCCGACAAAGAGGGTGAAAAACTGGCGAGCTTTGCGATTCCCGCTACGGTCAGCATGACGCGGGCGAGCACGCTCTCCGACCCGTTTACCAGTCCCAATGTTGCCGGCCTTCTGGAGGGCAGCGACCCGGTTTTGAAAAACGAGATTGTGGTTGTTTCGGCGCATCTGGACCATATCGGCATCAGTCAAACCGCCGAGGGTGACGATAAAATCAACAACGGCGCGCTCGATAACGCCTCGGGCACGGCGACGATGATGGAAGTCGCCCATGCCTACAAAGAAGCGGGGCTGAAGCCGCGCCGGTCGATCCTGTTCTTGGCTGTCACCGGCGAGGAAAAGGGGCTCTTGGGTGCAGAATATTTCGCCCATTTCCCAACCGTCGACAAGGCACGTCTGGTCGCGAATGTGAACCTCGACATGCCGCTGCTCTTATATAATTTTGTCGATGTCATCGCCTTTGGGGCCGAGCGTTCGTCGCTTGGGCCGATTGTCGAGCGGGCCACCGCCAAAATCGGCGTGACCACCATCCCCGACCCCCTGCCCGAACAGAACCTGTTCACGCGCTCGGACCATTACCGCTTTGTCCAGCAGGGCATCCCGGCAGTGTTCCTGATGACCGGTTTTGGCACAACGGCTGACGGCGACAGTGGCGAGGAAATTTTCCGCACCTGGCTCAGAACCGATTATCACTCGGTGCGCGACCAGCCGAGCCTGCCGATCAATTACGAAGCCGCGCGGCGTTTTGCCGAGGTGAATTTCTACATATTGGACGAAATCGCCAATGCCGACGCGCGCCCAAGCTGGAACGCAGGCGACTTTTTCGGCGACACCTTTGGGAAATAACGCTGCGTAAACAGAGCATTGTGAAAAGGAGGCTTCGGCCTCCTTTTTTATCGTTTAAACGCTTCCATGCCAGCGTTGGCCAGCGCGTCGGCGCGCTCGTTGCCGGGGTTTCCGGCGTGCCCCTTCACCCAGCGCCAGTCGATGTCGTGGCGTTTGGCGGCGGCATCCAGGCGCTGCCACAGGTCAACATTTTTCACCGGCTTTTTGCTGGAGTTTTTCCAGTCCTTGGCTTTCCATCCGGGCAGCCACTGGGTGATGCCGTTGCGTACATAGCTGCTGTCGGTATAGAGCACCACGGCGCATCGACGTTTCAGGGCTTCCAGCGCCTCAATGGCCGCCTGTAATTCCATGCGGTTGTTGGTAGTGTCTGCGGCACCGCCCTTTAATTCCTTGATATGGTCGCCGTACATCAACAGCGCACCCCACCCGCCGGGCCCCGGATTGCCCGAACAGGCCCCATCGGTGTAAATTTTCACCTTATGCGCCACCGGCATAGTCCTCAAAATGGTTGCGTGCGCGAAAATCGTCCAAAATGCGCAAATAGGCCAGTGGGTCTTTGGGGGTGACAACGGCGCCTTCGACCGGATTGAGCCAGTCATACAGCCGGGTGAGCAAAAACCGCAGTGCACTGCCCCGGCACAGGGCCGGAAAGGCGGCTTTTTCCGCATCCGACAAGCGCCGCATACGCTCATAGCCAGCAATGACCGCAGCGGCGATGTCGGGCTGAAATGTGCCGGACGCAAACGACCAGCTGCCAACCATGACCCCAAGGTCATAGGCATAGGCGTCGTCGGCGGCGAAATAAAAGTCGATCACGCCGGGGCTCTCACCGCGCGCAAACAACACATTGTCAGGGAACAGGTCGAGGTGGCAGGTACCAAAAGGTAGGGTGCTGACGTCAAGCGTCGTTTGAAATGCCAGTTCGTCGGCAATCACCTTGCCAAGGCCAGCCTGGACTGTATCCGCACTTGCCGCGCAGACCTCCGCCAGTTTTTGCCAGCCGGGCAGGCCCAAATCATTGGCGCGCCGCATGGAAAAGCTGTCGGTTGCGCGGTGAAAGGTCGCAAGGGTTTCGCCCGCTGCTGCGCCGTGGCGCGGGGTGGGGTGCTCGACGCTGAGACCCGGTAGAAATTCGATCAACGCAGCCGGGCGCCCCGCAAGGCTATGCAAGATATCGCCCGAATGACTTTTGATGGGCCGCGCCGCGCGCACCCCTTCGGCCGCCACATGGTCCATCAGTGCTAAAAAATAGGGCAGGTCGTCTGGGTTCACCCGTTTTTCATATAAGGTCAGGATATAGCGGCCTGTAGTGGTCTCCAGAAGGTAGTTGGAATTTTCCACCCCTTCGGCGATGCCTTTGAAACTCAGCGGTGCGCCCACGTCGAATTCCGTAAGGAAGTCTGCCAGGACCTCGGCCGAGACGCGCGTATACACCGCCACTAGGCCATATCCTTCAGGATTGTCGGCACTTTGAAGGTGACATCCTCTTCGGCGGTAAAGACCGTTTCCACCGACGCGGCATAGCGGTCCTTCAGCGCCGCAATGACCTCGTCCACCAGCACCTCAGGCGCGCTGGCCCCGGCGGTGATACCGATCGCTTTGGCACTGCCAAGCCAGTCAAAATCAATATCGGCTGCGCGCTGGACCAATATGGCAGGGCAACCTTCGCGGTCGCTGACCTCGACAAGCCGCATTGAGTTCGAACTGTTGGGCGCGCCAATGACCAGCATGCGGTCGGCAAGCATGGCAATATCCTTCACGGCCGCCTGCCGGTTGGTGGTGGCATAGCAGATATCTTCGCTGCGCGGCACGATGATCGACGGAAACTTGGCCTTTAGGGCGTTGACGATGTCCGTGGTGTCGTCGACGCTGAGCGTGGTTTGGGTCACAAAGGCCAGATTGTCCGGATCGCTGGGGGCCAGGTTTTCCACGTCGTCAACGGTTTCGATCAGGGTCATCTGGCCGGGGCCAAGCTGGCCCATGGTGCCGATCACCTCGGGGTGGCCGGCGTGGCCGATCATCAAGATATGCTTGCCCGCGCTGGCGTGGCGCTCCACCCCCCGGTGAACCTTCGAGACCAGCGGGCAGGTCGCGTCGACATATAGCATCTCGCGCCGCTCGGCCTCGGCAGGCACTGACTTGGGTACGCCGTGCGCGGAAAACACAACCGGCACGCCCTCGGGCACTTCGTCCAGTTCGTCGACAAAGACCGCGCCTTTGTTTTCCAGCCCCTCGACCACAAAGCGGTTGTGGACAATTTCGTGCCGCACATAGACCGGCGGCCCAAATTTCTTCAGCGCCAGCTCAACGATTTTAATTGCCCGGTCCACGCCTGCGCAAAAGCCGCGCGGGTTCGCCAGCAAAATCTTCACCATCTTTGTCGGGGCCGTATCGGACATGCGTGTCTCCATGAATGTGTCCTAAACGCAGCCAAGCCCCCGATCAAGTCTCAGCCATCAAGATTTAGGCATGGTCGCAGTCTTGCGCCCGCCCGCGCGTCTCTCTATGATCCGCCGCCGGGGCTGAACCCGGCCAATCTGACGAGTAGTTTTGATGCGTTTTCGATCTTTTGTGTTTTTGCTGCTTTGCCTTGGTGTTGCGGCGTGTAACCGTAACCCGCTTGAAGTGATTGTTTCGCGCTGCCCTGCCGTTGCGGTGGTGGGCGATGCGGGCGTGGTGACGCGATTTTCCGGCGCGGGTCGCGATACCGACGACGTGGCCTACACGGCCACCATACTCGATGTGCGCTCGAGCTGCGTTGAAGGGTCAAGCGTGGTCAATATGGTCGATTTTCAGATCGGCGTGAACGCGGGCCCCGCCAACGAAGCCGAAGACCTGACGCTGGATTATTTTGTGGTGGTCCTGCGCGACAACAATCAGATCGTCTCCAAATCGGTGTATAGCACAACGGTGACCTTCGACCGATTCGGCATTGGCCGGGCGCGCGAAACCATCGAACAAGTCATCCCTACGGTGGAGCAGGCGCGGCGCTATAATTACGAGATTCTGCTCGGATTTCAGACCGACCCCGCCGATATTGTTTACAATATGCAACGCTAAGCTTGGGAAAGTGGTTTCGGGTTCTTTCTCGCATTGACTCTTGCCCGCCTGAGGCTACTGTCGTCACGATTTTGGGTGGCTGGGTCAGCGATGACACGGCCTGCCCCGCGCGGGAGAGAATGGCGGGATCTCTGACAAGAGGTGTCTAGCCGTCGCCGAAGGAGCAACAGCCTCGGAAACTCTCAGGCAAAAGGACCGCGCGAGGGAAAACGCTCTGGAAAGTAGGAAGCCTCGGCTTTCTCACCGACGGGGGTAAGCAGGCGCTTTGGCGTGTGTGAAATCTCTCAGGTTCCGTGACAGAGGGGGCATAGGCTCCGTGCATTTGCGCGGTTTCTGTGGCCGAGAGCATGGAACAAAGCATCATGAGCGACGACTTCCTTAAAACGCCCCTATTTGACCTGCACACGGAATTGGGCGGCAAGATCGTGCCCTTCGCGGGATATGGTCTGCCGATCCAGTATCCAGACGGCATCATGACCGAACACAAGCACTGCCGCGCATCGGCGGGCCTGTTTGACGTGTCGCACATGGGGCAGGCCTATGTGCACAGCCAAACCGGCGAAGACCCGGCTGCGGCGCTGGAGACCATCATGCCCGGCGCGCTGACCAATCTGGCACCAGGGCAGATGCGCTACACGCTGCTGCTGGACGAGGGCGGTGGCATCATCGACGATCTGATGGTTACCCGCACGCACGATGCGTCGGGCAAGCTGTATATTGTGGTCAATGCCGCCTCGAAGGATGCGGATTATACCCGGATTGAGCATGCCCTTGGCGGGCGCATCACGCTGGAGCCGCTGGAAGATCACGCCCTGATCGCGCTGCAGGGGCCAGAGGCAGTGGCGGTTCTGGCCGACATCGCGCCCGAGGTTTCGGACCTGTATTTCATGGAAGCCACCAGCGTCACGCTTGAAGGCGTGGTATGCTG
Source organism: Kordiimonadaceae bacterium (assembly GCA_030148905.1). Classification (GTDB taxonomy): domain Bacteria; phylum Pseudomonadota; class Alphaproteobacteria; order Sphingomonadales; family Kordiimonadaceae; genus JASBSO01. The sequence goes on from JASBSO010000220.1 coordinate 5,056, forward strand.
GGTGTCGCGGTCGGGCTATACCGGTGAGGATGGGGTGGAAATTTCCGTCCCAGCCAGCGCCGCCGAAGGGTTGGCGCGCCGCCTGCTGCACGACGACCGGGTCAAGCCCATTGGTCTTGGTGCCCGTGACAGTCTGCGCCTTGAGGCCGGGCTATGCTTGTCGGGCCAGGATTTTGACACCAGCCGCACGCCGATCGAGGCCGGGCTGACCTTTGCTGTGCCCAAACGCCGCCGCGAGGCGGGCGATTTTCCGGGCGCCCAAAACATCGCCGCACAGGCCGCAAATGGCCCGGATGTTTTGCTGGTTGGCCTTCGCCCCGAAGGGCGCGCGCCGGTCAGAACCGGAGCGGAGATTCAGGCCGCCGACGGTACACCTATCGGCACCGTAACCTCGGGCGGGTTTGCGCCAAGCCTGGAGGCGCCGGTTGCGCTTGGCTATGTCGACGCCGCGTACAGCGCACCGGGCACCGACGTTCAGATTGTTCTGCGCGGGCGGGCTATCCCTGCACGCGTCAGCAAAACACCCTTTGTGCCGCAAAAATATGTGCGGCGGCCCAAGCCTTGACCCATCTGCACCCGGGAGGACAGACATGCTGAAATTTACCGAAGACCATGAATGGCTGTTGATTGACGGCAACACCGCCACCGTTGGCATTACCGATTATGCGCAAAAGGCGCTCGGTGATGTTGTGTTTGTTGAAATACCGCAAACCGACAATGAGGTCTCGCAAGGCGACGAGGTTGCGGTTGTCGAATCGGTCAAGGCGGCAAGCGAGGTTTATGCCCCTGCCTCTGGCACCATTACCGAGGCCAATACCGCGCTTGAGGAAGAACCCGCGCTGGTGAACCAGGACCCAGAGGGTGCCGGCTGGTTTTTTAAAATGACACTTTCGGACATGAGCGAGATTGACGCGCTGATGGACGAGGCCGCCTATGCGGCGCATGTCGCCGACCTCGACTAAGCACAAAGGGTAAGCCCATGAGATATTTGCCGCTGTCTGACAATAATCGTCAGGCCATGCTGGAGACCATCGGCGTTGATCATATCGACGCGCTGTTCCGCGACGTTCCAAGCGATCTGCTCAATGCACCCATCGACTTGCCGAAGGTGCAGAGCGAAATGGCGGTTGAACGCGACATGCGCCGGCTTGCGGGCAAAAACCTCTCGGCGGCGGATGCGCCCTGCTTTATCGGGGCGGGGGCGTACCGGCATCATGTGCCGGCAAGCGTGGATCATATCATCCAGCGCGGCGAGTTTTTGACCGCCTACACGCCTTATCAGCCTGAAATTGCGCAAGGCACGCTGCAATATATCTATGAATTTCAAAGTCAGGTGGTGGCGCTGACCGGCATGGATGTCGCCAATGCCAGCCTGTATGACGGCTCGACCGCAGCGGCAGAGGCCATTTTGATGGCGCACCGCATCACCCGCAAAAGCCGGGCGTTACTGGCAGGGAACCTCCACCCCCATTACCGCAGTGTCGCCGAGACCATGGTGCAATTCATGGATGACGCGCTGGT
>JASBSO010000221.1 GCA_030148905.1 Kordiimonadaceae bacterium
GATCGAGGGCGCGCCCGGCATTCCCTTCATCTGTATCTGGCTGTTTGGTGCGGCGGTCTATTTCACCATCCGCATGCGCTTTGTGAACTTCCGCGGTTTTGCGCAAGCCATTCGCATTGTGCGCGGCACCTATGACGACCCCAGCGACCCGGGCGAAGTGACCCATTTCCAGGCCCTGACCGCCGCTGTGTCGGCCACCGTTGGCCTTGGCAATATTGCCGGTGTTGCGCTGGCGGTATCGATTGGCGGCCCGGGGGCGACCTTCTGGATGATTTTGGTGGGCCTCTTCTCGATGACCAGCAAGTTTGTCGAGTGCACCATGGGGGTGAAATACCGCATTATCGACGAAAACGGCGTCGTCTCGGGTGGGCCGATGTATTATCTGTCGCGCGGGCTGGAAGCGCGCGGCCTGCCTGGCCTTGGCAAGATTCTGGGCGCTTTGGCGGCGCTCATTTGCATTGGTGGTGCGATCGGTGCCGGCGGGATGTTCCAGGTCAATCAGTCATCGGCGCAGTTCACCAATGAAATTGTCGCCCTGACCGGCGGAAGCGAAAGCTTCTTTTACGGACGCACCTGGATTTTTGGCCTTGTGTTTGCCGGCCTGGTGGCGCTGGTGATTGTGGGCGGTATTCGCGGCATCACCCAAGTGACCGAAAAGCTGGTTCCGCTGATGGCGGCGATTTATGTGTCGGCTGCTCTGATCATTATTCTGTTGAACATCGGCGAAGTACCGCGTGCTTTTGGCGATATCATTGCCGGGGCCTTTACCGCGCACGGGATTGAGGGCGGTATTGTTGGTGTTCTGGTGCAGGGTTTGCGCCGGGCGACCTTTTCCAACGAGGCGGGCCTGGGCTCGGCGGCGATCGCGCATGCGGCTGCCAAAACCAAAGAGCCCATCTCCGAAGGGCTTGTGGCCCTGCTGGAGCCCTTCATCGACACCGTGGTCATTTGCACCATGACGGCGCTGGTGATTGTGATCACCAATTCGGCCGACCCGAACGCAACCGAAGGCATTGTGCTCACCTCGCGTGCCTTTGCCAGCGTGATTGACTGGTTCCCCTATGTTTTGACCGTCGCGGTGGTGCTGTTTGCCTTCTCGACCTCGATCACCTGGTTCTATTACGGTCAGCGCGCCTTTTTCTATCTGGTGGGGGATAACAAGCGCGCCGACCACGTGTTCAAGGCGTTTTTCCTGCTCGCGATCATTATTGGCTCGGCGATGGATCTGGTGCCGGTGATGGATATTGCCGACGCCTTGCTTTTGGCGATGAGCATCCCAAATATCTTTGGTCTGTTGATCATGCAAAACGAAGTGCGCGACATGCTGACCAGCTATTGGCAGCGTCTCGCCAATGGGGAGATCAAAGCCTATGCAAAAGGGTAGGTCATGGCTGCACAAAGGCTTTGTCGCTTTTGCAATGATGGCCGGCCTGATGACGCCTGGGACAACGGCCAGTGCGAGCGCGCAAGATGCGGGCGACCCGGACAAAGGCCGGGTGCTGTTTAACCAGTGCCGCGGCTGTCATTCGCTGACCGCTGGTGGCCCGCGCAAAGCGGGACCGCATCTGCAGGGGCTGTTTTCGCGCACCGCCGGAAGCCTGGACACGTACCGCTATTCCAAAGCCCTTCAGGATGCTGACTTTGCGTGGACAGAAGACAAGCTTGAAGAATGGCTGGCCAATCCGCGCTCGTTTTTACCCGGCAACCGCATGACCTATCTGGGCATGCGCCGCGAAGCAGATCGCAAGAATTTGATTGCGTATTTACGTGCCGCGCTTGATGCAAACACGCAAAGTGAATAACGACATACACTTGAGCGAGGTGATGACATGGCAAAACATTCGGTGCGCGGGCTGCTTTCAGCCGTTTTGATGCTTTTTTGGGCCGTTCCTGCTGTGGCGCAAGACTCAGCGGTTGACGACCTGCCCGGTGCCATCGCCTTCATCGAAAACCTGTCGCAGGAAACCATCGCGATCTGGAGCGACGAGCGCATGACCGGCGACGAGCGCTCGGCGGCCATTCGTACGCTGTTTTTGGAATCTGTCGATATCGACCTGCTGGCGCGCGCCATGCTGGGGCGCCATTTTCGCGCCGCCACCCGCAGCCAGCAGCAAACCTATCTTAGCGTCATGACCGACTATATCATCGACGCGTTTGACGAGCGTATGCGTCGCATGGGCTTTGAGGCCGTGGCCGTTGTTGGTACCACCCCCGCCCCCGGACGCCGCGGCCATGTGTTTGTGAAAACCATGGTAGAGCGCAACGAAGGCGAGCCGATCATTGCCGACTGGCGGGTCAAAAAAACCGGTGGCCGCTTCCAGATCGTCAATCTGGAAATTGAGGGCATCAACCTGCTGATCACCAACCGCGAATATTTCACCGAGCGGATCAAAGCCCTTGGCGGCGTCGATGGTCTGATCGAAGAATTGCGCCAAGATATCGCAGAGGGTTGACGCCGCAGAATTTTGGCGCGATAGACGGCACAGTCCGATCTGAGAAAGAGCCCGCAATGAGCGACAAACCTCTTTTGCATCTGGTTTTTGGTGGTGCCGTCAAAGACCCGCAAACCCATGAATTTGAAGACACGTCCAAGCTGGATCTGGTTGGGATTTACCCCAATTATGCCGAGGCAGAACGCGCCTGGCGTCAACGCAGCCAAGCCAATGTCGACGATGCGATGACAAAATATGTCATCGTCCACCTGCACAGGCTGATGGACCCCGATCAGGACTAACGGTCTGGCGAAGCGGTCCTTGCGACCCAGGCTGGGCGTTACCCTTGACGCGTTTGGAAATACTGATCGACACCGGCTTCCAGTGTCAGCGGGTCCACGTCATAGGCGGAAAAGCTGCGCACCAGAAGATCCAACGCTTCTGAGCGATTTCTCGGATTTCGGCGCGCCAAATGCGCTGCTGCAACGCGTGTCATTCCGTCCATATCCAGTCGACTGACCATTTTTCTGTCTTTCTTTTGTGCCGACCCATCGGCTGTCTCTGTCCAAATACCCAAGAACAAAGTCATTTTCGTGACGGTTCCAAGAAACTTAGCGTCCTGTTAAACACTTTATGGCATACTCCATAATATATGCTGTGTGCGCCTAAGGTTGACATTGGACCTGCCAATCCTTAGGTGCTTGCCTGATAAGTTGGAGTTATTCACATGTCGGATTATCCGCAGGTCACAAAAAAAGCGCTGTTTACGATTGGTCAGGTTGTTCGCCACCGGTTGTTTCCGTTTCGCGGCGTGATCTATGACGTGG
>JASBSO010000228.1 GCA_030148905.1 Kordiimonadaceae bacterium
CTGCGATGTTGCCGTAACCGGACATAACAACGATGTTCATGTCACTTCGGACAGCCAGCAATTTTTCGATCAGATCAAGGCCGCTGCGCCGACCAAGGCGCATGTCGATCACCGCATAGCCGGGGCGTTCAAGCGCAGCACAGCTCAAAGCATCGTCATAGTCAGACGCCTCAAATACGTCAAACCCTTCGCGTTCCATGCACATGCGCAGGCGTGACCGGTATCCACGGTCATCTTCAACAATAAGCAGTTTGCCGCCTTTGTCGCGCACACCGTGGCCGCGCGTTGTATGGCTTAACGTTATCCCCATTTTGGCCCTCCACGGCCAGTGCCTTCACAATCGTGAAAGTTGGTGCCTTTTGTATCTATCCATTCCTGTGATCTATACGTCCAGATACGGGAATCGGATTTCAACAAAAGCGCCCCCGGGTGAATCATCGCCCGAAGAATTCCCCCATTTCAGCATGCCCCCACACTGTGTTATGGCGATTTGGGCAATAAACATTCCCAATCCCATGCCACCCCCATATAGCATCGTTTCAGCGGTTTTGCTTGTCATAAACGCTGTATCTGCGCTTGTCATCAGGTCGACGTCAAAGCCGTCACCGTCATCGGCCACGTGTATGCGCATCTCGCCGGTTGTCCAGCTTATCTGTACGTCTACCCGTGTTCGGGCATGACGAACGGCGTTGGCGAGGATGTTTTGCAGCGCGCATTGCACCAATGGCCCGTTTTGCAGGTCAGGCGCGCCGCCAGACGGTAAATCATGATCGACGGTTATGTCGCCCGGCGTGCAGGCGGCGAGGCAGTCCTCTAAAAGATCGGCCAAGGCGACCGGTGCGTCTCTGTCGCCCAGCAGGGCGCTCGCGTCGGCGCGAAACGAGGCAAGGCGGTCGCGCATACGGGCAATTTCGTGAATTAATTCGGTGGTGGTTTTCAGCAGGTCCGGATTGCCGGCCGCCACACTTTCCAGCTCGCGGGCGATCAGAACAAGGCTCGCGAGCGGCGTCGACAAATCATGAACCGTATCGAGCGCGAGCGGCCCAAGGATGCCAGCCACCTTATCGGTCACGCCCAATATCCGGCGGCGGCCAGCAGCGTTGCTGCCAGAAGCGCCATCACTATGGTTTCGGCTGTGCGCGCAACGGACAGGGCACGGGCAATGTCGGCGGCGCTTAGGCGCGCCCGCCCGCCTTCGGGGCCCATCCAGCGGACGGAGGGTGCCGCCGGGTCAAGCGCGGTGTTGATCGCCATGCCAAACAAATAGGCCGCCATCACGATGCGCCGACTCGTCAACGCCTGCGTGCGCAAGGTTTTGTCTTTGCTGCGCGCAGTCAGGGCAGACCAGGGGCGCCCGTTGGGGTGCAGGGCAATCGCGGCGGCAACAAAACCACGGGCAAGGCATGCAGGGATAAACGCAACGGGCTGGAAAATCGCCTGCACGCTCTGGTCAAACGGGTCGGATGACCGCGCCTGCCCCGAGGGGGCCCCCACGGCAGACAACATCGACAGAAACCGAAACGGCAACAACAGCGCAAAGCCGCCAATGGCAAAGGCGCAGAGATTGGCAACCAGACCGTCGCCAAAGCGGAAGGCCAGCCGCTCGATGGCCCAGCGTGCGGCGGCAAAACGGTCCTCGCTGGCACCGCCCAACCCGCTTTGCATGGCGGCCAGCACATCGCGCGCCGCCTGGCGGGTCACCTTTTGGCCGATGATCAGCGCCAGAAAAATGGCGGCGATGATGCTGCCCGGCAGCGACAGCAGCAGAATATTGGCCAGCGCCCCCAGGGCGAACAGCACCACGCTCATGACCAAGCACACCCCTGCCGCCCGCGCGCGAATAACGGCTGCACTGCGTCCGGCTTTGTTGAGGCGCGTCCTTAAGGTGGATGCCCATTGAAACAGCAAGGCATCCGGGCCAGGCAAGCGGCCCAATAGCTGCGATCCTCCGCCGACCAGATCCAACATCATAGCCAGCAGGAAAACAGCAATTGCAGCGATGGGGGCAGACAGTTGCGGGTCGGGCACCATTACCTCTTGGGTCAATCAGGCCGGGCCAGTTTAACGGGTGGCGCCCGCCGCTTCCAGCAGCTTGATCATGCGGCGGTCGCGGCGTTGATCGGCGTAGTCAATGGCGCTTTTGCCGGTCAGGTCCTGCACATTGGGATCAGCGCCAGCATCCAACAGCGCCCGCAAGGTCCGGTATTGGCGTAGCCGGACGGTTTTGATCAGGGCGGTTTCCTGCGCCTTGTCGGTCGCGTTGACGTCGGCGCCGCGTTCGATCAGCATTTTCACCCCGCGCGAGTCGCCCGCCGACGCGCGGATCATCAGCGCGGTTTCGCGGCGTTCGCGGTCAGTCATGTCAGGGTTGGCACCGTGATCAATCAGCAATTCCATCATGGCGACATCGCCGTTCTGGGCGGCCATAATGATGCCTGGCATGCCGTCGCTGCGCTGGCGGGTATTGGGTGACACACCCTTTTTCAACAGATCCAGCGCTTCTTCTTGATTGCCGCGATCGACGGCGCGCAGCAGCTTGAATTGGTCCGTCTGGGCGTAAGCGGTCTCCACCATCAGCATGGCGGCGATTATCATTAGCACAGCTTGGCTGAAGACGCGCAGTGCGGCCCCGGACAGGGGTGATTGCTTGAACATATGCACTCCTCACTCTCTCGGCGGGCAGGTGTGTTTTTTCCTCTATCCTGCAGGGCGCTTAGTATCGCTTGACGCTTGCCTAGGCAAGGGCGAGCGCGTATTGGGGTGCTCACAAGGCCGTGTCACAGAGATGCAGAAAGGACAAGTCGTGCAGCAACTTCGGGTCATGCTTTGGGTGGCTGTTGTCATTGCGGGGGGGTATTTGGGCCTGCGCTATATGACGCTGGACATTCCTCAGCCGCCGCAATCGGCTGCCGTAGGCGGGCCGTTCACGCTGACCGCGCACACGGGCGAAACCGTCAGCAATACGGACTTTCTGGGCCGGTTCATGCTGATTTATTTTGGCTATAGCTTTTGCCCCGATGTGTGCCCGGTGGAATTGCAAAAACTGACCACCGCGCTGACCCTCTTGGAGGAAGAAGGCTATGACACCACGCTGTTTCAGCCGATCTTTATCACCGTTGATCCCGAACGCGACACGGTTGAGGCGCTTGCCTCTTATCAGGCGCTGTTTCATCCGCGTCTGATTGCGCTCACCGGCTCGCTTGACGACATTGATGCGGTCGCAAAGGCCTATAAGATTTATTACAGCAAGGTCGATGACCCGACGCTGGGCACCTATTTGATGGATCATTTCTCGGGTATTTTTGCCATGGGACCGGCGGGCGAATTTCAGCATATCTTCACCAAGGACGACACCCCGGCCGATATCGTCGATGTGCTGCGCCCGGTTCTGGACCAAACCGGTGCCGGGCCAAAGCCGGTGCCTGCTGCGCGATGACCTTTTGGCGGGAAAAGCCGCTCACCGCGATGAGCGAAAGCGAATGGGAATCGCTGTGCGATGGGTGCGGCAAATGCTGTTTGAACAAATTGGAAGACGAAGACGACGGCTCGATCCACTGGACCAATGTGGCCTGCCGGTTTCTCGACCATGACCGCGTGCAGTGCAGCGTTTACGCCTTGCGCCGCCGCTATGTGTGGAACTGCGTCAAGGTGACCCCTGACATGGGCGACCGGTTGGTGTGGATGCCGCCAAGCTGCGCCTACCGGCTTTTGGCCGAAGGCAAGGACCTGCCAAACTGGCACCCGCTGGTGACCGGCGACCGAGAGAGCACCATCAAGGCCGGGATGTCGGTGCGCGGCCGCGCGGTGGACGAACGCGACGCGGGCGATTTTGAAGACCATGTGGTTGACTGGCCCGGCGCGCCTGTGGATGCGGGCGCACCTGCCAGTCAGGACTGACATGCCCCCGCCCCATATCAACATCACCGTCGACGGGCAGCCTGTCGAGGTACCGGTTGTGGTCCATACGCGCGCCAGGCGGATGATCCTGCGGCTGGACCCGCGCACCCACATGCCGCGCCTCACCTGCCCGCCGCGCACGCCGGAGCGGGCATTGATCCGGTTTCTGGAAGACAGCCGCACCTGGCTTGCCGCCGAATGGCTGGTGCGGCCTCCGGCAAAACCGCTCACCGCAGGCGATGACGTGATGCTGCACGGTCAGCCCCACCGGCTGATATTTGACGAGCGCGCCCGACGTGGGGTGCGCGCTGAGCACGGCGAATTGGTGGTGGGCGGCCCCGCCGACATGGCGGCGATGCGACTGGCGAAGTATCTCAAGGCCGAGGCCCGCAAAACCCTGACGCCGATGGTTCAAGGCTATGCCGGTGCACTGGGGGCGCGCCTTGCGGGCGTGCGTTTCGGCGACACCGTCAGCCGCTGGGGCAGTTGTTCGGCCAAGGCTGTTGTGCGGCTCAATTGGCGGCTGGTAATGGCCCCGCCTGCGGTGCAGCGCTATGTCGCCGCGCACGAGGCGGCGCATCTGCGCGAGATGAACCACAGCCCCAAATTCTGGGCCCTGGTTGAAGAGCTGGTTGGGCCGTGGAAGGCGGAGCGAAAATGGCTGCGCTCAGAGGCCGCGCGTCGGCTGATGACCCTACCGATCGGGCGCGGGTCAGTTTCCAAATAGCCTCGAAAACAGCCCCTTTTTCTTTGTGTCGCCCTTTTGGGTGTCGGCGATCTGGCGGGCCAGGCCCGCATCCGCCAGCAATGGGCGAACCGGATGGCCAGCGTGAATGTCGATCATCAGGTCGCGCCAGATCGACGCGGGTAGGCCGCTGCCGGTGGTACCCGCCATCGGACTGCCGTCGTCATTGCCCACCCACACGCCTGCGGCATAGTCAGCGGTGAAGCCGACAAAGACCGCGTCGCGGTTGTCCTGACTGGTGCCCGACTTTGCCCCTGCCGGGCGGTCAAGCCGGGCGCTGCGCCCCGAACCCGCTTCCACGACATATTCCAGCATGGCGGTCATGTCTTCGACAACCGGGTGCGCCAACACCGCCTTGAGCGCGGTCGGTGGGCGGCGGTACAAAATCTCGCCGTCGCGGTCGCGGATCTCGACAATGCTGTAGGGCTCGGCGGCAAATCCGCCGCTGCCAACCGCGGCATAGGCTGCGGTCAGGTCCAGGAGGCGTACCTCCTCGGTGCCAAGCGGCAGGCTGGGCACCGGCGATACGGGCGTGGTAATCCCCAACCGTTTGGCCAGCGCCACACTGCGCTCGCGCCCGGTGTCCTCATTCAGTTGCACGGCCACGGTATTGATGGACCGGGCAAAGGCCTCGCGCACCGACATCTCACCATTATAGGCCCCCGAATAGTTTTTGGGCGACCAGTCGCCAACCCGAATCGGCCCGTCTACATAGCGGTCGCCCGGCGAAACGCCGCGCTCGAGCGCGGCCAGATAGGGGAATAGCTTGAACGCCGAGCCGGGCTGGCGCTCGGCCTGAGTGGCGCGGTTATAGCTGCTTTCGACATAATTGCGGCCGCCGACCAGGGCATGAATGGCACCGTCGAGGCCAAGAATGACCACCGCGCCTTGTTCGGCGTTGCGGTTTTGCCCGTTTGCCTTGAGCCCGCGCTCAAGCGCCGTGGCTGCGGTGCGTTGTATGCTGGCATCGAGCGTGGTGTCGATCACCATGGTTTGGGGGCCTGTGGTCTGGGGGCCTGCGCCCACCAGCGCCCGCGCGCGGGCGATCACATAATCGCTGGCATAGCGCAGATAGGCGCTGTCGTCCCGGCCGCGAAATGCTGGGCGCTGGGTTTTCAATTTGTCGGCGGCGACCGCTGTAATAACGCCCACATCGGCCATGGCGCCAAGCACCACTTGTGCCCGCTCCCACGCGCCGTCGGGGTTGATATGCGGGGCCAGCCGCGACGGTGCCTTGACAAGGCCTGCCAGAACGGCCGCTTCGGGCAATGTCAGCGACCGGGCGCTATGGCCGAAATACTTTTGTGCAGCGGCGTCAACACCGTAGGCACCGCCGCCGAAATACACCCGGTTCAGATATTCCGACAATAATTGCTGTTTGCTGTAACTGGCTTCAAGCCACAGCGCGAGCATCGCCTCGCGCGCCTTGCGCACCAATGTGCGCTCGGGTGTCAGAAACAGGTTTTTGGCGAGCTGCTGGGTGATGGTACTGCCGCCCGCCGCCACCCGGCCCTTGGCGGCATTGGTGATGACCGCGCGCGCCAGGCCCTTGGGGTCGATGCCGATATGTTCAAAAAAGCTGCGATCCTCGATCGCCAGAAAGGCATGCACAAGCGCATCGGGTAGTTCTGCATACTCCAGACGCTGGCCCACCGTTGGCCCTTCGCGCACCAGCGTTACCCCGCCGCGCCCGCGCACAATCACCGACGGCACACCAGTGCCGGGTTTGGGCAGGGCTGTAACGTCCGGCAGGTCAAGCGCCAGATAAAACGTAAAGACAAGTCCGGCAAAGGCCCCCCATACACCCACAACAGCCCCCCAATAGAGAACGGGCCGCCACCAGCGGCGGAGGGTGGATGCCGCTGCTGCGTCTTTGGGCTTTGCTGTTGGTGTCTTGCGGGGGTTGGCCATGGATGCCTGCTGTGTGCCTTGGGCTGTCTTACGTCTGCGGCTTTGAGGGTTTTTCGCGTTCTTCCCTGCGCCATGAATATGGCAAAGCCGGGGCATGCGCCAGAAGAAGCTTGCGTACCGAACGCTCGGTTCGGTATTATTTTCTGGGATTATAAGGGGAAGATCATGCCACGACTGCCGCGCATGAGCAAAGCCAAGCTCAGCGACAAGCTGACCGAGGTGTTTTTGAACTATGGCTATGATGGTACGTCGCTGGCGGTGCTGTCGGATGCAACGGGTCTGTCGAAGGCGAGCCTGTATCATCATTTCCCGGGCGGGAAGGAAGACATGGCCTCTTATGCGATGGCACGTCTGGGGGCGCGGCTGCAGTCAACGGTCATTCAACCGCTGAGCGCGCGCGGCGAGCCAAGAGCCCGATTGACTGCGTCCATCAACGCGACCCGCGCCTATTACACCGGCGACCGGCCTGCATGCATTATGAATATTCTTGGTCTTGGAACCGGGCACACTCTTTTTGGGGCGCAGTTGCGCGACGGCGTCAAGGCCTGGACAGCAAGCCTGGCCAAGCTGCTGGTTGACGGCGGCGTGGCGCGCAAGACTGCTGAGCGCATGGCCGAGGCGACTATCGGCCGTATTCAGGGGGCGTTGGTTTTGTGTCGCGTGCATGCCAGCCGGTCGCCGCTGGATGATGCGCTTGACGCGATCGAATCCGAACTGGCTGCCGCCATTTCGCCCTAGGTGCCTCAAAAATACGCGACTGAGCATTGACGCGGGCGTGGTCGGTGATTATCTCTGCCTTAAATCAGAGGAAAATGGTCATGTTTATTGAAACCGAAGCAACTCCCAATCCGGATACGCTGAAATTTTTTGGCGAACAGGTGCTGATGCCTTCGGGCACCGCCAATTTCGCCGATATTGATGCGGCTGATGGCTCGCCCCTTGCCTCAGCGCTGTTTGCGGTGCAGGGCGTGCGCGGGGTCTTTATTGGCTATGACTTTGTGTCGGTGACCAAGGCGACCGAGCTGGACTGGGACGCGTTGCAGCCCAAAATCCTGCAAACCCTGATGACCTTTTTCTCGTCCGGTGCGCCGGTGGTCAGCGACACGTTCAAACCCGCACTCGAGGTCGAAGAAGACGAAGCCGACGCGGATATCATCGCGCAAATTCAAACGCTTCTGGAAGAAAAGGTGCGCCCCGCAGTGGCTGGCGACGGCGGTGATATTGTTTATCGCGGTTTCAAGGAAGGCGTTGTGTATCTGGAGATGCAGGGCGCTTGTGCGGGCTGCCCGTCGTCGACCATCACCCTCAAGCACGGGATCGAAAACCTGCTGCGCTATTATGTGCCCGAGGTGGTGGACGTTCGCCCGGTCGGCGGGTTTTAGGCGCGCGGATACTCCCGCAGTTTTTAATCTCCCTGGTCAGGCGGCAGGCCTGTCGGGACAAAAACCGGAAATCCGATCCAGTGCCAGCCTGCATGCGTGCGGGCCGTGCAGTTGATGCGGCTGCGCCCTTTGGGGAAGGCCGTGGTCACCGCGAATGTGTATCGCTGCCCGTTGACGGAAGGGGTGATCGCCTCGCCCATATGGCTGGCAAAGCAGGTAAAGGCGGGGCGTGTTTGTGGTGCGGTCTCCAGCCCAAATGCAAAGTCAATCTTGCCGGGCCACGGCGCATCCATCAGCGGGGTTGTCGGCAAAATGGGCGTATAGTCGATATAGCGCATCTGGCTGACCAGGGTGAACCGATCCAGGCTGCCATAGCGCTCGTTCATGGCAAAGCGGGGGAGGGCAAACAGGTCATGCTCGGCCCCGGCAACGCCGGAATATTGCGCGGCGGCGGCTTTGAAACCGCGCGCCTCAAGCAGCGCCTGGATGCGCGGCGAAAATTCCCCATAAGGATAGGCGAATATTTCCGGCACGGTGCC
>JASBSO010000014.1 GCA_030148905.1 Kordiimonadaceae bacterium
GCTGAGGTCAGGCTGCACATTGAGGGCAAAGCCGTGAAAACTGACCCAGCGCCGCACCCGCACGCCGATGGCGCCGATTTTATCTTCGCGCTTGCCGCTGCGCGCCACCCATACGCCCACGCGGTCAGCGCGGCGCTCGGCGGTGACGCCGAACTCTGCCAGCGCCTGGATCATCACCTCTTCAAGGTGCCAGATAAAGCGGCGTACATCCTTGCCGCGTGCGGCAAGGTCCAGCATCACATAGCCGACGCGCTGGCCCGGCCCGTGATAGGTATATTCGCCGCCGCGCCCGGCGTCATAGACGGGGAAACGGTCCGGCTCCAAAAGGTCGGCGGGGTTGGCCGATGTGCCTGCGGTGTATAAGGGCGGGTGTTCCAGCAGCCACACCTGTTCGCCCGCATCGCCCGCAGCAATGGCGGCGGCGCGCGCCTCCATATGCTGAAGCGCGTCGGAGTAGGGGATGAAGCCGTCAGTACGGGTCCAGTCTAGCCTCTGTGTCATACCCCAAGGGTCTATGCGGCCTGTGACGTGCGCGCAAGGCTTTTACCAGAAGGGCTTGATATCGGCGCAAAAGTCCTTAGCCTTACCCCACCATTGATGTGAGGCCAGTATGGACCAAGCCGTTCACCGCGTATCCGTTGAAATCACCGTTGTGCTGGGGCGCACGATGATGCCTGTGCGGCAGCTTTTGAAGATGGGCCGTGGCGCGGTGATCGACCTTGATGCCAAGCACGAGGACGAGTGCTGGATTTATGCGAACGGCGAGCTGGTGGCGCGCGGCGAGATCATGATTGTCGGTGACAAAATCGGGGTCTCTGTCACTCGGATGATGTCCAGCATGTCGCTTTAGGGCTTTGCGCCCTGCAAAGTGCCGACGCCGTTGATTTTTTGCTTGCTCCACCCATAGCAGTTTGTTAGCTAGGCGCACCTCGCGGTCGTGGCGGAATTGGTAGACGCGCAGCGTTGAGGTCGCTGTGGCCTTAATTGGCCGTGGAAGTTCGAGTCTTCTCGACCGCACCATGAAACCCCTTAGGGAATGCTCCCTGAGGGGTTTTCTTTTGCCGCACCCACGCCGCCGCGCTGGACAGCGCCCGGACGATATGCGACCAACAGTCTCATTCCAGCGGGACGGGAGGCACTATGGCCGGGATCGAGCCAGATCTTGCAGACGATGCCGCAACGCAAGGTGAAATGCACCTTAGCCGGTCGTTCATGGACGCCGTGCGCGAGGCGATTCGCGATGAGGACGAACCCGGCCTCAAAGGCCAGATCGCGGACCTGCACGCCGCTGATATCGCCGACATTCTCGAAGCCTTGTCGACCCCCGAGCGCGAGACCTTTGCACGCTGCCTCGAGGCCGAGCAACTGCCAGAGTTGATCACCGAGCTTGAGGGCGAGGCGCAGGATCAGTTCCTTGATGCCCTGCCGAACGAGCAGATCGCCGAAATGGTTGGCGAACTGGAAACCGACGACGCGATCGAGGTTCTGGAAGAACTGAAAGACAGCGACCGCGACGAGGTGTTGGAGGCGCTGGACGAGGGCGACCGTGCCCCGCTTGAGCGCTCGCTTGGCTATCCAGAGGACTCAGCCGGTCGTTTGATGCAAACCAGCGTCGTGGCGCTACCGGAATATTGGACCATTGGTCAAGCCATCGACTTTTTGCGCGGCGACGACACCGATATCCCTGCTGATTTTTATGATGTCATCGTTGTCGACCCGTTTTACCGGCCCATTGGCACCGTGCCGGTGTCGCGGGTGCTGAGGACCCCGCGGAAGCAAAAATTGGCCGATGTGATGACCAGTGATCCCTATAAGGTGGATGCGCTGACCGATCAGGAAGACGTCGCCTATCAGTTCAACAAATATCACCTGATTTCTGCTGCCGTTGTCGATGACGCCGGGCGGCTTCTGGGTGTGATCACGGTTGATGATGTGATCGACGTGATCGGCGAAGAGGCCAACGAAGATATTCTCGCCCTTGCCGGTGTTAGCCAGTTCGGCTTTAGCGAGCGGCTGATCGACGTGACCAAGGGCCGCATGTTGTGGCTGACGGTCAATTTGCTGACGGCGATTTTGGCGTCCTTGATCATTGGTTTGTTCGAACACCAAATTCAGGCGCTTGTCGCGCTGGCGGTGTTGATGCCGATTGTGGCGTCGATGGGCGGCAATGCCGGCACCCAGACCATGACGGTGATTGTGCGCGCGCTGGCGACCAAGGAACTGTCGGGCGTCAATGCGCCGCGCATCATCTTTCGCGAGGTGATGATGGCGCTGGCCAATGGGTTGCTGCTGGGCGGTATATCGGGCGCGATTGCCTATCTTTGGTTTGGGGATTGGATGCTGGCGGTCATTTTCACGTTCGCGATGGCGTTCAATATGCTGACGGCCGCGCTCAGTGGGGTGTTGTTGCCGATGGGGCTGGCGCGCGTTGGGGCCGACCCTGCGGTGTCGTCGAGCGTGTTCGTGACCACCATTACCGACGTGGTCGGGTTTTTCGCGTTTTTGGGACTGGCGGCCTGGGTGCTGCTTTAAGGCGCAACCGGTATGGCCATGGTGTCCAGCAGGCGCGTTGTGCCCAGGCGTGCGGCTGCAACCACGCGGGCATCGCTCTTGAGTGCGCCTGTGCGGGGCTCCAGCGTATCAGGGTCGACAATGGTGACATAGTCGACCTTGTCGAAGCCGTCTTGCAGCAGCGCCTTGGCGCACGCCTGCTCGCAGGCCCGCAGGTCGCCGCCGTCCGCCGCCGCCTGAACAAGGTCCTGCAGACGCCTGTTGAAATGCCCCGCAATGCGGCGCTGGCGCGTGTCCAGATATTGGTTGCGGGACGAACAGGCAAGGCCGTCCGCCTCGCGCACCAGCGGGCCTTCCAATATGTCACACTCGATATCCAGGTCTTGGACAAAGCGGCGGATCACCGCCAGTTGCTGAAAGTCCTTTTCCCCGAAAATAGCGGCGTCGGCGCGCGATTGCAGCAACAGCTTGCACACCACTGTGGCCACGCCGGTAAAATGGCCCGGCCGGTTTGCGCCTTCATAGTCGACGCTGATGTCATTGACATCGACCTGAGTTTTGAACCCGGCGGGGTACATTTCGTCTGCGGGCGGGGCATAGACACAGTCGCACGGCAGGTCGGCCAGTTGGGCGCAGTCCGCATCCAGCGTGCGCGGATAGGCCCCCAAATCTTCATGCGCGCCAAACTGCATGGGGTTGACGAAGATCGACACGATGACCCGGTCAACGTGCCGGGCGATATGGTGAACCAGCGACAAATGTCCAATGTGCAGCGCGCCCATGGTCGGCACCAGGCCGACGCGCAGACCGTCGCCCTGCCAGGCAGAGACAAGGTCGCGTAAATCCTTGATGCTGTGAACGCGCTTCACGTAACCGGTCGTCCGCCCTCAAGATGCGCCACATCAAAGCGGGCGAAATCATTGAACTGCATCACGGTATACAGGTCGTCGATATAGTCTGTGCCGCGTTCCGAATAGGACTTCAAGCTTGGGATCAAGGCCATGCCGGTGATTTTCTCGCCCCGGCGGCGGAGCGATGCACGGGCCTCCCGCAGGGCCCGGTAAGCCCGGTTGCGGTTTAAATTGGTCATATAGCTGCGCACGCTGTCCAAAAGATAATCAAAGGTTTTGATGCGGTGATTTTTCCCGGCGTCGCGGTTTTTGGGCACAAGGCCGCGGCCGCTATTGCCGTATAGCCATTCGCCAAATAGGGCATTGCCGTCCTGGGCAAAGCGGCTTGTACCCCAGCCCGATTCGATCGCCGCTTGTGTGAGCGCAAGCGACGGCGGCACAACATCCACCCGGCGCAACAAGCGGTCAAGATGGCTGGGGGTGCGGGCACCGTCGGGGCGTACGCGGTATTGGGCCTCGCGCGTGCGCAGCCAGGCTTTTTCGCTGTTGCGCAGCTTGCCGCCGGTGCGCAGCTTATCGCGCAAGCGGATCAGCACCGCGCGGTCTGCCAAAATCAGCTCATTGGCGCGCAAAATCAGCGGCAGCAGGGTCGAGACAAACATCGCTTTGCGCTCAGACACAATGCCGATGTCCGGCAAAGCAGAGGGTAGCGAGGCCAGGAAAATACGCGGCACCGGCGCCGATGCATCGACAGGCCGCTCCAGAAGGGCTTTCAGGATATCCTCGGTCGCCTCCAGGCTGTTGGGGGTTGCCCGGTGCGACAGATAATTGACCCGGTCAGCGGCTACGCTGTCGATGCGCGACTCTGACAAAAGCGCTCTGGCGACCCAAAGCGGTATGCCAATCGCGGCCACCACCAAAAGCATCAGCAATAGGGTTTGTCGAAAAGAGGCGACCATAAAGCTTTATAAAAATTATATCCTCAACGCTGTCTGGGTGGCAGTATAGCGCAAATTCTCCCTGTTTCCACACACGCTTTGCTGCAAACTCTACGCGCATGTGTCTTTTGGGATGAAACACACCACCACTGTGCCCTATATAGGGGGTCTTGATCAAAATTGACAGGAAAGCAGACACACTGGCATGACGACGCCCTACCGAATAGTGCTGGGAAATGAAAAAGGCGGGTCGGGGAAATCGACCACGGCCATGCATATTATCGCGTCGCTGTTGTACCAGGGCTGGCGCGTTGGGGTCATCGACCTGGATGGCCGACAATGCACGCTGAACCGCTATGTTGAAAATCGCCGCAATTTTATTGAAAGCAGCGGCCACACGCTGCCCATGCCCGAAGCCGCGGTGGTTCGCCGGTCGGAGTTTCGCGACCTCGACGCGGCGGAAGCCGATGAAAAGCACCGCTTTGAGGCGGCCTATATGGGCCTTGCCGATCATGTCGATGTGGTGGTGATCGATTGCCCCGGCTCGGATACCTATTTGTCGCGTCTGGCGCACACGGCCGCCGACACCATTGTCACCCCGGTAAACGACAGCTTTGTTGACCTTGACCTGCTGGCGCGGATCGACAGCGACAGCCTCGATATCCTGGGGCCAAGCCTCTATGCCGAACGGGTCTGGAATGCCCGCCAGCGCCGCATGAGTACCGATGGGCGCAGTATTGACTGGGTAGTGCTCAGAAACCGGCTTGGGACCCTGAATGCGCACAACAAACAGCGCGTGAATGAGGTGTTGGACCGGCTCTCCAAACGGATTGGCATGCGCTATGTGACCGGCCTGTCGGAACGGGTCATATACCGCGAACTGTTTTTGAAGGGCCTGACCCTGATGGATTTGAAAACCGTTGGCGGGCTTGACGGCAAGGGGATGACGCTGAGCCATCTGGCGGCCCGGCAAGAGCTGCGCTTGCTGATGGGCGAACTGCGCCTGCCGCTTGAAAAAGAGCGACACAGCGCCTGATGATCTGGTTCGTTGGTGGCATAGGCGCGGCAATCGCCCTTTTGGTGCTTTTAAACTGGTGGGCGCATGCCCCCACGTCCTCGGCACGCAATATGGCGCTGGGGTTGATTGTTGGGCTTTGCCTGCTGTTGGCGGTGGCGCTGTTTGCTGCGGGCAAGGGGCTGCTGGCTATTATTCCGGGGGGCTATGCGCTGTTGCGCATGGCGGCGCCGTCTGCGCTGCGGTTTTTTGGCGGTAAGGCTGCCAAAAGATTTCAACATCGCCAATCCGGCACGCCGGGACGCGCGCACACTGGCGACATGACACGCGCCGAGGCTTTGGAGATTTTGGGTCTTGAGGACGGGGCGTCGGTTGACGAGATCAACACGGCGCATCGACGGATGATCGCCTCTGCCCATCCCGACAAGGGCGGCAGCGATTGGATGGCCGCCAAAGTCAACACGGCACGATCTGTGTTGCTGGACGACGCCCGCGACTGACGAACCCTTTCATATGATAGCTACCCACAAGGATTGATCATGACCGCTTATCAGTTTCACCCAACGGTTCTGCGCGAATATGACGTACGCGGTATTGTCGGCGACACCATCTCGGTGGATGACGCCCGGGCGCTGGGGCGGGCTTTCGGTACGACCGTCGTGCGCGGGGGCGGCAAGGCCGTTGCTGTTGGCCGCGATGGCCGCGTGTCCTCGCCGGCATTGAGTGCCGCCCTCATTGAAGGTTTGGCAAGCACCGGGCTTGATGTGATCGATGTCGGGCTGGGGCCCACGCCGATGCTGTATTTTTCGGTGTTTGAACTGAACCTCGACGGCGGCATCATGGTGACCGGCTCGCACAACCCGCCGAACTATAACGGCTTCAAAATGATGCTGGGCAAGGGGCCGTGTTACGGCGCGGCCATTCAGGCGCTCGGCAAAATGGCAGCTGCGGCTGATTTCACGTCAGGCACCGGCAGCGTGCGCGAAGAGGACGTGTTTGACCGCTATATCGCTCGCCTGGTGCGCGATTATACTGGCGGTGCGTTCAAGGTGGCGTGGGATCCGGCTAACGGTGCCGCCGGTCCCGCTGTGCGGGCACTGACAAAGCGCCTGCCGGGCGAGCATATTGTTTTCAATGACGCGGTCGACGGCACCTTTCCCAACCATCACGCCGACCCAACGGTTGAGGCCAATCTGGAACAGTTGAAAGATGTTGTCGCGCGCGAGGGCTGCGACATGGGGTTCAGCTTTGACGGCGACGGCGACCGCATCGGCGCGGTGGATGCCAAGGGGCGGGTGATCTGGGGTGACCAGATGCTGGCGGTTTTGGCAGCCGATGTGCTGAAAGAGCTGCCCGGCGCGCCGATCATTGCCGATGTCAAGGCCAGCCAGGTGCTGTTTGATCGCGTGGCAGAACTGGGCGGCAAGCCGATTATGTGGAAAACCGGGCATTCGCTGATCAAGGCGAAGATGGTCGAGGAGGCCTCGCCCGTATCAGGGGAAATGTCGGGCCATATTTTCTTCAAGCATAAATTTTACGGCCATGACGATGCGATCTATGCTGCCATTCGGTTGATGAACGCCATTCGCGGCGAGGGCGGTGATTTGGCGGCCATTCGTGACGGCCTGCCCGAAGCGATCAATACCCCGGAGCTGCGCTTTGATTGCCCGGACGAAGAAAAATTCGCGGTGATCGACCGGGTCAAAGCCTATCTGCGTGCACATAACGCCGACGTTAATGATATTGACGGTGTTCGTGTGTTAACGTCGGATGGCTGGTGGCTTTTGCGGGCCAGCAATACCCAGGCCGTGTTGGTTGCGCGCTGCGAGTCTGCAACCGAAGACGGTCTGGCGCGTTTGAAAAGCGCGCTGGTTGCCGCTCTTGAAGCCGCAGGCGTCGCCCCGCCGAGCGATTTGTAAGGGGGTCCATAAAGTCGCCCCAATCAGGCGGCATGAGGGATAAAGGAGGCGAGATTTGGCTGTGCACCTTGGCTGTTTTGACAGGTGCTGGCACCAGCGTGGGTGAGGCGTGCTTGCACATTGGCAAGCGAAACACCATGTGGCATTTTACAAGTTGGAATAAGCACGATGGTACGAATGACTGTGTCGCAGAATAACCAAGACGATGAAAAGGGCGGGGGCCCGGATAAAGGCACCGGAACGGGTGTCCTGACCCGCACCGAGACCCGCACCAAAAAGCCGTCTTTGTACAAGGTTTTGCTGCTGAATGACGACTATACGCCGATGGAGTTTGTCGTCCATATTTTGCAGCGGTTCTTCAAAATGACGGCAGAGCAAGCCACCCAAGTCATGCTGCACGTCCACCAAAAGGGCGTGGGTGTGTGCGGTGTGTTCACCTATGAAGTGGCGGAAACCAAGGTCAATCAGGTGCTGGCGTTTTCGCAGCAGCACGAACACCCGCTTCAATGTACAATGGAAAAAGAATAAGCCGCACAGCGGATACGATAGCAATTTAAAGGATAATCGGTGCCCAGATTTTCATCATCGCTCGAAGCCACTCTACACCGCGCACTGGCCATTGCCAATGAGCGCAGCCACGAATTTGCCACGCTCGAACATTTGCTGCTGTCGCTGTCGGAAGATCAGGACTGTTTGGCCGTTTTGCGGGCCAGCGGCATTGACGTGGTCAAATTACAAGGCGATTTGAGCGGCTATATCGATGAGGAACTCAACGCGTTGATTGTCACGGATGAAAAGGTGGAGGCGACGCCAACCGCCGGTTTCCAGCGCGTTGTGCAGCGCGCGCTGTTGCATGTCCAATCGTCCGGGCGCGAGGAGATCACCGGCGCAAATCTGCTTGTTGCCCTGTTTTCAGAGCGCGAAAGCCACGCCGTTTATTTTCTGCAAGCGCAAGACATGTCGCGCCTTGATGCGGTGAACTATATCTCGCACGGGATCGCCAAAATCGCCGAGCACAGCGAACAGCGCACCGTGCATGGGGCCGACGATGACGACACTGCCGACGACGGCGAAGAGGCCGGGTCGACCCCGCTGGAGAATTTTTGCGTCAATCTCAATAAAAAGGCCGAAGACGGCAATATTGACCCGCTGATTGGTCGCGACGCCGAGCTTGAACGGGTGATCCAGATCTTGTGCCGCCGGTCAAAAAACAACCCGCTGCTGGTGGGCGACCCTGGCGTCGGCAAAACCGCGATTGCCGAGGGGCTGGCCAAGCGTATTGTCGAAAAGTCGGTGCCCGATGTCATTCAGGATACGGTCATTTATGCGCTTGATATGGGGGCACTGTTGGCGGGTACGCGCTACCGCGGTGACTTTGAAGAACGCCTCAAAGGCGTTGTCAAACAGCTTGAAGACCTGCCGGGCGCCATATTGTTCATTGACGAAATTCACACCGTTATCGGTGCGGGGGCAACCTCGGGCGGGGCGATGGATGCCTCAAACCTATTGAAACCCGGTTTGCAGGGTGGCCAGCTGCGCTGTATGGGGTCGACCACCTATAAGGAATTTCGCAGCCACTTTGAAAAAGACCGGGCGCTGTTGCGCCGGTTCCAGAAAATTGACGTCTCTGAGCCGTCGGTTGGCGATGCGATCAAGATTTTGCAAGGGCTCAAGCCCTATTTCGAAGACCACCACCAGGTGCGCTACACCAATGATGCGATCAAGGCGGCGGTTGAATTGTCGGACCGCTATGTCAATGACCGCAAGCTGCCCGACAAGGCCATCGATGTGATCGATGAAAGCGGCGCGGCGCAAGCGCTGTTGCCGCCGTCGCGGCGCAAAAAGTCGCTGGGGGTCAAGGATATCGAGGCCGTGGTCTCGAAAATTGCCCGCATCCCGCCCAAAACGGTGACCCGTGACGAGGGCCGGGTGATGGAAACGCTGGAGGCGGACCTCAAGCGCGTTGTCTTTGGTCAGGACAAGGCGATCGAGGCGCTGTCATCGGCGATCAAATTGTCGCGCGCGGGCCTGCGCGAGCCCAACAAGCCGATCGGCAATTATCTGTTCAGCGGGCCAACGGGCGTCGGCAAAACCGAAGTGGCGCGTCAGCTTGCCTCGCTTCTCGGGGTGGAACTGCACCGCTTTGACATGTCGGAATATATGGAACGGCATGCGGTGTCGCGCCTCATCGGGGCGCCGCCCGGCTATGTGGGCTTTGATCAGGGCGGGCTTTTGACCGACGCGGTTGATCAGCATCCGCATTCGGTTCTGCTGCTGGATGAGATTGAAAAGGCGCATCCGGACCTCTTTAACATTTTGTTGCAGGTTATGGATAATGGCGTGCTGACCGACCATAACGGCAAAAAGATCGACTTCCGCAATGTGGTGGTGATCATGACCACCAATGCCGGTGCGTCCGAGCTGAGCAAGGCCGCTATTGGCTTTGGTCGGGTGACCAACGAAGGTGCGGATGAAGAGGCCATCAAGCGGCTGTTTACGCCGGAGTTCCGGAACCGGCTGGATGCGATCATTCCGTTTGACTTCCTGCCCACCGATGTTGTGTCGATGGTGGTTGAGAAATTTGTGCTGCAGCTTGAATTGCAACTTGCCGACCGCGGTGTGCATATCAGCCTGAATTCGGCGGCCAAATCCTGGCTTGTCGAGCGCGGCTATGACCGGATGAACGGTGCACGCCCGATGGCGCGCATGATCCAAGAGCATATCAAGACGCCGCTGGCGGACGAGCTGTTGTTCGGTCGCCTGAAAAAGGGCGGTGAAGTTGTGGTGCGGATCAAGGACGGCAAACCGGCCTTTGAAATCACCGCAGCGGCAGCAGCCAAAAGCCCGGCCAGGAAAGCGCCAAAGAAACGCAAATCCAAGCGCGAGCGCACCAAAAAAGATTAGTCAGTAAAGTCAGTTAGGTTGATTACTTTCCTTGTGACTTGAAGGGTGTGCGCCCTTCAAGAAACGTCATCTCATGGGCAACCTCGCGGCGTTCTTGGACCAAATAGTCGGCCACCGCATCACGAAATCTGGGGTCGGCGATCAGGTGCGCGCTGTATGTGCGGGTGGGGACGTAGCCGCGCGCCAGTTTGTGCGCGCCCTGCGCCCCCGCCTCAACTGTCGACA